>PWXG01000106.1 GCA_003561215.1 Thermotogales bacterium | reverse complement strand
ACAAGCCTCTTGAGATACCAGCGGAAGTATTGAAGACGGCCTTTGAAGAGATGGGACTGAGAGTTAGCGTACTTGAACTACAGAGGCGACTGCTGGTGATAGGGACAGAAAGAGAGATAGACGTGGCTGTCAACTTCGTGAAGCAGCTCATTCCCGAGGTCGAGGAGGAGCCGCGGACATACAAACTCAGAGCCCTGCCGGAGAGCTTCACTCCTGAAGATATTGAGAGGATTCTTAACAGGATCGGAATAGAAGTGGAGTATATGCAGGCAGGTCTTGCGACTGTGCTTATCGGAACAGTCGAGGAGATTGAAAGCGCGGAAGTTGTCATGATCGAGCTGGAGAGACTTGGAATCAAGCCGCCAGACAAGGAGAACGTACTCGAGATAATTCCCAAGGAAGTTACTACTGCCGAGCTTTCAGGGGTGGTTGAAACCCTGGAGCTTCAAATAAGATATCTTGAGACAAGGGACAAATACGTGCTGTATGGGGTGGCGGCTCACGTGGATCTACTCATAACAGTTGTTGAAGAAATAAAGCCTGACATAGTCGAGGTCGAGCCTGAAGAAGAGATCAGGAAGACCTTGAAGCTCCTTCCGGATGTAGTGGTTTCTGTTGAGGTTCTTAGGTCTCTGGCAGCAGACATGGGCTTTGAAGTGTCTTTTTACGAGAGTGTCAAGGGCATAATTGCAGTAGCTACCGAAGAAGTGCTTGAAGAAATAGGCAAAATGATCGAGCTCTTCGTGCCGGATGAGCCAGAAGTAGTAGAAGAGGAAGAAGAGATCAGGGAAGACCCGGTCTACAGGATCATAGATGTTCCTGAACAGAGTTCTGTAGAAGAACTCAAATCCTTGTCCCAGTTCCTGGGACTGGACGTGGCTGTTCAGGAAGTTGCCGACAGGGTTGTGCTTTTTGGAGTCAAGGGAAGCATAGAACGTCTACTTGGTGTTATCGCTGAACTGGAGACCGATGATCCCATCGAACTCGAAAGCACCATGAAAGTCCTGCCTGGGCTCCCCGGGATCGACGCCAACACCCTGGAAAAATACCTTATCGCTGAAGGAATCAAGATAACCGGTGTCATGGAATTCCTGGACGGTTATATCGTTGTTGCAGAAGAAGGTGAACTCGTCAAGGTGGCTCGTGCGATCGACCAACTGGAAAGATACGTAGAGCGATACTTCGAGATCATCGAACTTCCGAGAAACATTACGATTGAACTGCTCAGAGCAATGGTAGATGATCTTGAGCTCGATGTCGGCATAATCGAGCTGGTGCGCGAAAAAGTCATGCTGACTGGTACTCCGGACACCGTAAGACAACTGAAGATGATCCTTACAGAAGTTGCAGAGCTTGAAAAACCCGAAGAAATCGAACCCGTTGTGGTTCACAGCAAGTACATCGGTGACTTCACGTTTGATGCTCAGGAACTCGCCAGTCTTCTTGTCAGTTCGCTCGAGAACATCGAGGTCAAGACGTTCGAGACACTACCTGTCATCCTTGTCAGATCTACTGATCCCGATGTCGTTGAAGAGGCCGAGAAACTCGTCAGGAGGCTTGAGGAAGACAGAAAGGTTCGCAGGGAGGCGGAACTGGGAGTCGTTATCATTGATGACAAGATCGCACTCAGCGTCAGAAACGCTGACCTCGAAGAGATACTGACGTTGATAGCCGAAAGACTCCAGATCTCTCTTCTGTTTGCAGAACCTGTAGACCTGAAGCTGACCATGACCGCCAAGAACCTCACCTGGGGCGAGCTAATAGAAGCAATAGAAGCTGTCAAGCCAATTGACGTCAAGAAGATCGGTAACGTGTATGCGATTGCACCAAGGGTTGCGGTTCTGACTCCTGAAGACGACGAGTCTGAGCAGATTTACCGCGTCTACCACAAACTCGACGAGACGAAAGCTCTTCTAGAGTTCTACGGTGCGGAGGTTCACGCCGATCATGTTAACGGCATACTCGTAGTCAGGAATATTAGCAGGGCTGCTGTAGCGAAAGTCTTCGATGAGGTCGGAACCACACTTACCGCTCCGAAGAAGCAAGTTGAAATCGAAACTCTGGTTATCGAGCAGGCACTTCTCGATGAGGTACTGAGAGAACTCCAGACGAAACTCACGGTACCCGCTGCTGGATGGGAACTCAGCAGTTCTGCTGATGATACGCTGAAGCTAAGCCTCGGGATTCTTGACATGATCGATGTTTCTTCGATCATACAGATGCTGGCGTCAGGGACTGACGTGAGCATACAGGGAAGGCTCAGGGACAAGGACACCGATTACAAGGTTCTGTCGAAGCCTTCGATTGTCGCAATGAGTGGACAAGAAGCCAAAATCCTCATAGGTGACCGAATCCCTTACATACTTCGAAGCGAGACAGATGCTGGAATAGTAGAAGAGGTACACTACCAAGAGACGGGTGTCGGTATGACGATTACCCCCACCGTTCGCGAAGATGGTAGAGTCCTGCTGGACATATACATCGAGGTTACAGAAGCAGCAGATCGCGGTGCCAGGGACTCGCTGGGCAATACTCTCTATGAACTCCAGGGAAGAGAAGCAAAGACAAACGTAATCATCGCAGACGGAAACACTCTAATCATAGGTGGTCTCGTAAGCGAAAAAGAAGAGTTAAGCACAAGAAAACTACCGTTCCTGGGAGATCTGCCATTCATAGGTAGTCTCTTCACCTCTGAGACCAAGACAAAGACGCAGCAAGAGATGGCCGTTATAATCACCGCAAGGATCGTGGAACCATGATCAGAAAAGCGGCAGTCGCAGGCAGGTTCTACTCCGGCTCCAAGGAGCAACTGGAAGAAGAAATTCGAAAGTGCTTCGCACACGAAATCGGTCCGGGCTTAATGCCCGGACCAGTTCTCGAAAGTGCTGCAAGCCCCTTCGGGCTCATCTCTCCTCATGCAGGGTACATTTTCAGTGGTCCTGTGGCTGCAACCGGTTTCGCCGCTCTGGCAGAAAAAGGTAAGCCCGAGAGGGTGATAATCCTGGGACCGAATCATACCGGCTATGGCAGGGGGGTATCCGTATGGCCTCAAGGGGTCTGGAGGACACCCCTGGGTTCGGTGAGCGTGGACGGCAAGTTTGTAGAGGAGCTGAAAGAGCGTTTTGGCGACTCCCTTAGCAAGGACACGACCGCGCACATATTCGAACACTCTATCGAAGTCCAGCTTCCTTTCTTGCAAATGATATATGGAGACGATTTTCTGCTGGTTCCCATCATAATGGCCGATCAATCGCTCAGTACGGTAAGGGGTCTTGCAGAGACTCTGAAAACAATGCTTGTCGAATCTGATCCCACATTTCTTATTGCATCCTCGGATCTGAATCACTACGATTCACATGATGTCACTTCAAGAAAAGACCGTCAGCTGATATCTGCCATAGAGGAACGTAACGATGAACTCGTCTACACTTTGGCCCAGAGCGAACGAGTAAGTGCATGCGGAATAGGTCCTATTTGTGTTCTGTTGAACAGCTTCTCCGAGATCAGGTCGCTCAGGCATGCTACAAGCGGCGACATTTCGGGTGATCGTGCTCACACCGTTGGTTACTACTCAGCTCTCCTGAGTTCTTACTGATCTGCCATGTACGATCTTCTGCCTGCACGGTTTCATGCTCCTGAAAATGAAGACAGAAACTTGCCGTGATATAATCGGACTGTCTCGGGAGGTGTATTGATGCGGTCTGCAGTCGTGTTGCTCATGGTACTTCTTCTTGCCGGTCTTCTTCATGCCGGAACAGTATCGATAGACATATTCCATGCAAATACGCTGGGAATTGACAATGATGGACGCACAGTCTATCAGAGTGGTGCCCTGGTATCATACGGTCATTCTGTGCAGCTCAGGCAGACATTCGACGGTCTTCTCGGCATTATGGTTATTGACAGTGCATCTTCTTCGGAATTCTATGGGAAGGACGACCTCAACCTGATTATCCGGGGCGGAGTGGGCACTTCCTACGATACGAGTCCCCAAGGTGTTTTCGGGATGCGTTTTTCTGCAACGGCGGGACTTGTATTGATGAACTTCAGCGACTTTGGCTGGTTCCTGAATATTTCTCCTCTCTTTTATGTCCGTATTGGCAGTATCTGTATCGGGGCAGGCGGGGGGGTTGATCTGATGAGACTCGTGAATATCGATCTCACGGGCTCATGGACGGTGAGATTCGAGCTTGGATATGGTTTCTGAGGTGATCTGGTGAAGGAGACGGCCACTGTCAAGGAAGTCGTCGGAGATCATGTAGTCCTTGAAAAAATGAGAGTAGATGCCTGTTCAAGATGCTCTGCACGAGCAAACTGCACTTTGCTGTCGACTGGAAAGGCGGTTCAGATAAAGGCTTCCAGACAAGGAATTGAAGTCGAGCCCGGCGACCTGGTCGAAATTGAGGTTACCGACATGTCGGCGACAAGAGTAGCTTTCATTGTCTACGGTATTCCGCTTCTGGTTTTTGTGACTGTGCTGGTGGGAGCTATCCTCGCAGGTTTTGGGGAACTCGTTGCAATGCTGCTGAGTTTTGCATCGGTGATAGTTGCCTTTATTGGTGTTGCTCTTTATGACCGCAGGAACAGGGAGAAACTGACACCGGTTTTGATAAGGAGGCTCGGAAAAGCCAATGAGCTCCCCAATAATGAGTGATACCTTAAGACTTCTCGAGTTCGAGAAGGTCCTTCGGAAAATCTCTCACTACTGCTTCTCAAGTTACGGAAAGAAAGCCCTACTTGCATTGCGTCCTGTTAATGATCCCATAAGGCAGCTCACACTTGGTAGTGAATTCCTCGAATTGCTGAAAAGCGTCGGGGAACCTCCTACAGATGGTTTCTTTGACATAGGTCCTTATCTTGACAGTGTCGGCAGCGGGCATATTCTCGGAGCAGAAGAACTCTCAAGGATCTCGAGAACCCTGGGAGCCTCGTGCGAACTCAAGGAATTCTTTGGGCGATTTGGAGGAAACTTTGAATCCATTGTGGAAATCGCGGGCAGAATCAGCTGTGAACGTGGCCTGATAAAGAGCGTAGAGAGATGCATTGACGAAGACAACAACATAAAGGATTCTGCATCCCCCGAGCTGAGAGAGGTAAGGGTGGATCTTCGTCGAATCCAGAGAGGTATAAAGACAAAACTGGACCAGATACTGACTTCCTACCAGGATGACCTGACGGACTCGCTGATGTTGAGTAGGGAAGGTAGATACGTAATTCCCCTATCATCAAGCAAGAAGAAGCTTCACAAAGGTATAGTGCACGGCTCTTCCGCGAGCGGTGCCACAGTCTACTTCGAGCCTGAAGAACTCGTGGAATTGAACGACAGGATACGAATACTCGAGTCTCGAGAGAAGGAAGAGATAATGAGAATCCTGAGAGACCTCACTTCCCAGGTCTTTCAGGCTTCGGAAAGAATCTCCGATTCTCTCAAAGCGGTTGAGGAACTCGATATTCTGTATGCTTGTGCGAGATATGCGCGTGAGCACGAGGCAAATTTCGTCTTCCCGTCTCCCGGAGACGAGTTTGGCCTGGCAAATGCGCGGCATCCGCTTATCGATAAGGACAGAGTTGTTCCCATCGATTTCTTCCTGGACGAGGACAGCTCTACCGTGGTTATCACCGGTCCAAACACCGGGGGTAAGACAGTCTCTCTTAAGACGATAGGTCTTTGTGCGGTCATGATGCTGTCCGGTTTTCCCGTGCTGTGCGAAAAGGAGTCTTCGATCCCTTTATTCAGAAAGGTACTGGCGGACATCGGTGACGAACAATCGATAGAACAGAGTCTCAGCACGTTCTCTTCTCATATGACAAGGATCATCTCCATACTCGAAGAGGCGGACGAGTCGTCTCTGTTGCTTCTTGACGAACTCGGAGCGGGCACTGATCCCACAGAAGGGGCGGGCCTATCGATGGCAATAATCGAGACGATCCTCTCCAGAAAGAGTAGAGCGGTCATAACTACACATCTGACGCCGATCAAGGTATTTGCACTGGAAACGGAAGGCGTTGAAAACGCAAGTGTAGAGTTTGACGTCGAGACGCTCAGACCGACCTACCGCCTCATAATGGGTATTCCAGGAACATCGAATGCAATTGAGGTTTCCAGGAAGCTTGGTCTGAATTCCGAGATCATCGAGAAGGCCAGGAAGTATCTCGGAAAAGAAGTGGGGGACCTTGAAGAAGTGCTTGGAAAGCTTCATAAAGAGAGATCCTCCGTTGAAGAGACCCGAAGGCGCCTGAAACACACAGAGCATGGACTGAAAGAGAGATCAGACGAGTTCGAGCGACGTTTTGGGCTTATGAAGGAGAAGAGACTCCATGAGCTGAGCGAGGAAGTTGACAGAACGGAGAAGAAGCTCGAGAAGATTCTCAGGGAAACGGAAAAAGCAATTGCACTGTCGAGGTCTGACAGGGAATCTGATCGGGTTAAGGGCGTAAAAAGCCTGGAGTCACTCAGAAAGGAGCTTGAACAGGTTCACTCCGATAGGCAAGTCGTACGAAGAGGAGATATTCAAAGAGGAGACAGGGTACGGGTGATCGAGACAGGCGTGGAAGGCGAAATAACGTCCGTTCAGGACGACCGTGTCGAGGTAACTGCTGGAAGTATTAAGCTGAAGCTTCCCGCAGACAGTGTAGAGAAACTGCAGCATCGAGAAACCGAAGATCAACACATTTCCACTTCAGGCCCACAAGCTTCAGGCAGCCCAGACACTGTTGACATCCGTGGTTCGACAACCGAGGAAGTTCCATTCCTTGTTGATGAGTTCATTCTTGCGCTGAAGAGTTCCGGCCACAAGATCGGCTACATAATCCACGGCAAAGGTACAGGCAAGCTTGCCGATGCCGTATGGGACTATCTCAGGAAATCGAAGTCTCGGATCAGGAGCTTCAGAATAGGCACGCCGACAGAAGGCGGGCACGGCGTGACATTGATCGAGGTGTGATTGTGCGCGGTTTGGGAATAGATATCGTGGAGGTTGAGAGGATCGAGGAGCGATTGGCGAAGAGGATTCTTGGTGAGACCGAAATGCAAATCTACGAGCAAATCGTCAACCCTGAAGCGAGAAGACGCTTCCTTGCAGGACGTTTTGCAGCGAAAGAAGCACTGGCAAAGGCTCTTGCGACAAGGGATTTCGACTTCAAGAAAGCTGAGTTTCTGAGATTGGAAGACGGTGCTCCTGTGCCTTCAGAGAAGACAATAGAACTAGCAAAAAATCGCGAAGTCAAGGTGAGTATTTCCCACGAGAAGAAGTTCGCCGTCGCGGTAGTACTGATTCTGTAGGGGGTGCTGTATGGGAGTGCCTGAATCAATAGAGAAGAGGGTCAGGCAGTTGAGGAAAGAGATCGAGTATCACTCTCACAGGTACTATGTTCTCGACGATCCGGCAATCACTGACGAAGAGTTTGACAGGCTATACAAAGAGCTTGAAGAACTGGAGAAGCAATATCCGGAAACCATAACGCCCGATTCCCCTACTCAGCGTGTTGGCGCTTCTCCTGCGAGAGAGCTAAGAGAAGTGAGGCACTCATCTCGGCTTTACAGCCTCGATAACACTTACTCCGAAGCAGAAATGCGGGAGTTTGACACGCGAGTCAGAAGAGCTCTCGACATTGATGAAGTCGACTACTACAGCGAGCTGAAGATAGACGGTCTGTCGATTATAATGCGTTACGAGAAGGGTAAACTGGTCCTCGGAGCCACCCGTGGCGATGGCACAACGGGTGAGGACGTGACCGACAATGTGAAGACGATCAGGTCTATTCCTCTCAGGTTGAGAGAACCCCTGGACATAGAAGTCAGGGGAGAGATATTCCTTCCCAAGAGTGAATTCGATAAGGTCAACCAGGACCGCTCTGAAAAGGGGCTTGCGTTGTTTGCAAATCCAAGAAATGCAGCTGCAGGAACGATTCGGCAGCTCGATTCTCGCGAGGTCTCCAAACGCCGGCTCGACGCGTTTTTTTACCAGATCGTTGAGCCCAGAGGCTTTGGTCTTGAGACCCAGGAACAAGTGATCTCCATGCTTCGACACCAGGGTTTGAAGGGTGAACCAAACGGCAGACACTGTGCCTCGCTAGAAGAAGTGCTGGATTTCTGGGAATCATGGCGTGAGAGAAAACGTGAGCTGAACTATGCCGTGGATGGGGTGGTTATCAAGGTGAACAGGATCGCCCTGCACGACGAGCTGGGCTACACTGCCAAAAGCCCTCGCTGGGCAATAGCTTTCAAGTTTCCGGCGGAGCAGGCAACCACAAGGCTCAAGGAAGTTGCGTTGCAGGTTGGCCGTCTCGGCACAATGACTCCTGTCGCTGAACTCGATCCGGTTCAACTGGCCGGCACGACGGTAAAGAGAGCGAGCCTGCACAACTTCGATTATTTGCAGGAACGCGATATACGAGAAGGCGACATAGTGGTTATCGAAAAGGCTGGTGACATAATCCCCCAGGTGATAAAGGTAGTGACCGAGTCCAGAACCGGCAGGGAAAAACCCATATCAAGACCGTCGAAGTGTCCTGTTTGCGCCGGTCCCGCCGGCAAGACCAGAGAGAACGATGTCGCCTTGAGATGCTTGAATCCTGGCTGCCCCGCAAAGCTGGAGAAAAGGCTTTCACTGTTCTGCTCACGGGGGGCGATGGACATCGAAGGCCTGGGAGAGAAGATGATCGCTCGCCTCATAGAGGGAGGGCTGCTGAACGGCCCGGCAGACATCTACAGTCTGACAAAAGAAGACCTTCTCGCACTCGGAAAAGGTATCGGCGAGAAGACGGCCGATAACCTGATGGCTCAGATCGGTAAGAGCAGAAACAATGCCCTGCACCAGCTGATAGCAGGTCTGGGAATTCCGGGAGTCGGGACCAAAATAGCCAGGGATCTGGCAAATTACTTCGGAAGTCTGAAGGCATTCAGGAATGCCTCTTTGGATGACCTTATGGCTGTACCGGGGATCGGGAATGAACTCGCAGAAAGCATAAGCAGCTTTCTTCTTAACCCGATGGTTGGAGAAGAGCTTGAGATATTCGAAAAAGAGATCAATGCTCACGAGGACAGTTTGCAACGAGAGAAACCACTGAAGGGTCTGTCCTTTGTGATTACCGGAACGCTGGATGACTTGACGCGTCAAGAAGCAGAGGAGATGATTGTCAGCAGGGGAGGCAGAGTCTCCTCTTCGGTCAGCAAACGGACCGACTATCTGGTTGCAGGCGAAAACCCAGGTTCAAAGCTGGAGAAGGCAAGAACACTGGGAGCGAGAGTCTTGAACGAAAAGGAGTTTAGAGAAGTGATCGAAGGTGAGAGCACATGATATACCTTGACAACAATGCAACAACCCTGGTAGAAAAGCGTGTGCTTGACAAAATGAATCTTTACCACAGCGAGCATTATGGCAACCCCAATGCAGTCCACTCGCTGGGAATCACGGCAGCAAGGACCATGGAAGAATCCAGGCGGAAGATTGGCGGCTTGCTCGACTGTCTGCCTGCAGAGATTTACTTTACCTCCAGCGCGACAGAAGCGATCAACTGGGCGATTCGCTCCTCTGTTCACTTCAGGGGAAATCGTAGGAAGATCGTGATTAGTT
>PWXG01000189.1 GCA_003561215.1 Thermotogales bacterium | reverse complement strand
TCAACAATACCTGTAGTCACGGGTTTTGTTGGTTCGGAGGCTTATCAGGATCAAGTTGAGAAGAACCTTTATTCCTGTAAGACACTTGAGGAGACTGCAGCAGTGGCAGCAACCCTTGTCAGGGGCGGAAACGTAGATGAGACTAGAAAGTCTTTGAAGACAATTGACCCTGAACTCAAGGCACTTTGCGAGAAGAAAGCCGGAAGAAACGGCTTTCTTCGTGGCCTGTTCTCTGGCGGAACACTTGCCTACGAGGCACAGCAAATAGTATCAAAGAAACTCGGCAGAGTCTTCAGCAATGCTCCACTTGATCTTCGCCACGAGCTGGAAGACATCCTCAAGCCTGAAGGAAATTGCATCATCGACTACGGAGAGGACGAATTCACACAGGGACGGCTTCATCCCATGATCGATCTCTCTTTTCGCTGTGACAAACTCCTGGAACAACTCAACGACGCGAGCGTCGGCGTGGTCTTGATAGATGTGGTGATAGGCTACGGATCACATCCAGATCCCGCTTCCGAAATCGCGCTAGCTGTCGATAAGGCTGAGGTCGATGAACTGCCTCTGATGATTGCATATGTGTGTGGTACAGGCGACGATCCTCAGGATGCTGCCAAACAAACGGGAATTCTCCGGAAAGCCGGCTTTGTCGTATGCGATAGCAACGCTGAAGCGGCTATGCTTGCAAGTGAATTCGGAACCAGGGAGTGAGCATTGTTGAAGAAACTACTAAAACAAGGACCCAGAGTAATTAACATCGGACTCCAGAGTTTTTTCGATGCGCTCAAGCAGCAGGAGACCAGAGCAGTTCATGTGGACTGGAGGCCTCCGATAGTCAGAGGTGTGCTTCTCGATAAACTCAGGAAGCTACGGAAGGGGACTGCAAAGTGATCGATATTGATTCGGCCAACATGAAGGCACTCGAAGGGCTTTTCGAAGCAGAGCCACTCCTTGTGGGAATGGGAAAAGCAAAGGACTTGATTCCAGGTATGGAAGGCAAGATTCTGCTGCATTCAGGCCCTCCAATAGAATACGAGCGAATGTCTGGACCACTGATAGGCGCAGTTACAGGTGCCGCGCTCTATGAAGGATGGGCAAGCTCAGTTGAAGAAGCCCGAGAGCTGCTCGGAAGTAGCGGAATTTCCTTCGAACCATGTCATGAACATGATGCGGTTGGGCCCATGGCCGGGGTGATCTCTCCGAACATGCCTGTCTTTGTCATCGAGAACAAGAGTTCAGGTAACCGGGCATACGCAACCATGAATGAGGGTCTTGGCAAAGTCCTGAGAATGGGAGCGTTTGATGACTCTGTGATCGCACACCTCAAGTGGATGGAAGAGAGCCTGTATCCAGTATTGAAGAGTGCCATCAGCAACCGTAGCAACTCGGGAGAACCCATCAGCCTCAAGAACATAATCGCACAGGCTCTTCATATGGGAGACGAACTCCATAACAGAAACAAGGCTGGAACATCCCTGCTTTTCAGAGCCTTGGCTGCTACCCTGGTAGAAACCTGTGACAGTCGTGAGAAGCTCTCAAGAGTGCTCAAATTCATGGATTCCAATGATCACTTCTTCTTGAACCTTGGCATGGCTGCTGCAAAAGCTTCTCTAGATCCTCTAGGACTTATCGAAGGATCGAGCATCGTATATATAATGGCCAGAAACGGTACTGACTTCGGTATCAAGGTCGCGGGATTGGGCAACACCTGGTTTACATGTCCTGCGGCACAGCCCGATGTTCTGCTCTTCCCGGGATTCAACAAGTCAGACGTTAATCCCGACATCGGCGACAGCGCGATAATGGAGACTTACGGCATAGGCGGCTTTGCTCTGGCAGCTTCCCCTGCTATTGTCCAGTTTGTTGGTGGAACACCTGAGGACGCGACACGCTATACGAAAGAGATGTACGAAATATGTGCCGCGCAGAACAAGTCATTCACCATTCCCCAGTTGAATTTCAGGGGAACTCCCACGGGAATCGATCTCCTGAAAGTCATTGAGACCGGAATTACCCCCATCCTAGATACCGGAGCAGCCCACAAAGATCCTGGAAAAGGACAGGTAGGAGCAGGTATTGTAAGGATGCCTTCTGAAGCATTTGCTGCAGCTGCTGAAGCCTTTGCAGACAGATATGCCTGAGTGAACATGATCGTGCTTTGAATCATATGCGGTAACACTAATCATATTTGGAGGTGTAACCATGGAACTCAAGAATTGGGGCAATATCAAGATGTACGATCTCACGCAGACGATAAGCCACCTCACTCCTGCGTGGCCTACTTACGAACCGCTTCAGATCAAGTTTTTCAAGAGACTGGCGCCAAATGGGGCCAACGGGCAGCTATTAACTCATTCGAACCATGTGGGTACTCACCTTGACGGCTCTCTGCATTTCTGTACCCACGGCAGGGACATCGCTGCCATTCCGTTGGACGAACTAATCGCACCGGGAGTCATTGTCGATATCTCCGATATCGCAGAAGATTATGGCATCTACACTTCGAAAGACATCGAAGAGAGGGTCGACATCCACGAAGGAGATATCCTGATCATCAATACTGGCTATCATCGCTATGCTTACGATCAGCCCGAAGCAGATGAAGTCAGGTACATGATCAAACACCCCGGCCCAACGCTGGAGTTTGCTCACTGGGCAAGGGAAAAGAAACTCAAGTGGATTGGTGTAGACTGCGGTTCAGCCGACCACCCGATGAATACGAAGATCAGGGAATGGATGCCTCACCTTGCAGTAGAATGTGAAGCGTACTTCCAGAAGAAGTTCGGCAAGAGCATCGACGACATCTTCCCGCCAAGTGATTACCAGCTGATGCACGTGGAGCTATTCCCTTATGACATTATCCATGCTGAGAATGTCGGTGGTGACATTGACGAGATATTGAACCAGAGAATGACTATCGGGTGCTTTCCGTGGCGCTTTGTTGGCGGTGAGTCATCAATATGCAGAATCGTTGCCTTCGATGAACAGGTCTAGCCCCAAGCGGGCATAAGATGTGATCTGTATGTTAGCCTTTGAACTCGAGCGGCCAAAAACACTCGAAGCAGCGCTCGGAATACTCGCAGATAATCCTGGAAAAGCTGTGCCAAAAAGTGGTGGAACAGACCTCATTATCTGGATGAAGAAAAGAACAATACATCCAAAGATCCTGGTCGATCTGGCTCTAATCAAAGATCTGAGCAATATTACCATTTCGGAAAACGGGAGATTATCTGTAGGCACAAATGTCACCCTTAACAGGCTTGAAGACTACCTTGACGAACGCGAAGTCTTGCCGGCCCTTATTGATGCTTGCAGGAGCCACTCCGATTTCACTCTCAGAAACAAGGCAACAATGGTAGGCAACGTCACCGCAGCTGTACCATCTGGTGATATGATCCCTGCACTGTGCTGTTACGATGCAGAGGTTGAGACGGCGAGCCTCGAGGGAACACGTCATATTTCTGTACTGGACTTCATTCTTGGTCCAAAAAAGAACGCGTTGGATCCAGGTGAAATTGCAACCAGAATAAACATTCCACTTCCCGAAGTGGCCGGCACTGGCTGTTATCTCAAGTCTACGAGAAGAAGTGCGCTAGATTTGGCTCAGGCAAGTGTGGCCTGCGTGATGCTATGTCGAACAGGTGTTACAGAGTACAGGCTTTCATGCGGGGCTGTTTCTCCCATTCCTGTGAGAGTATTTGAAGCGGAAAAGATGCTGCGGGGAAAGAGCAACCTGACGCCGTCGTTGATTGAACATTCTGCGGAGCTTGCAGTTGAAGCAGTGAATCCCATTACGGATGTCCGTTCGTCCCGAGAATACAGGCTGCAGATGATCCGCGAACTGACGAAGCGCGCTCTTGCCCTATGCCAGAAAAGAATCCAAGAGGTGGCCTGATGACAAAGCATATCGTCAGGTTCATCCTGAATGGCAGAGCTGTGAAGATTGAAGTTGAACCACGCACCACTCTTCTCAGGACTCTTCGCGAAATCGGTGTGATCAGTGTCAAGCGCGGCTGCGAAGAAGGAGAATGTGGAACATGCACTGTCCTTGTTGACAATAGCCCGCAGAAGTCCTGCATGATCCTTGCCATGGAAGTCGAAGGAAGATCGGTAACCACTTCTGAAGGACTCATTTTCCCCGACGGAGAACTACACCCCATCCAACAGGCCTTTATCGACGAAGGAGCTATACAATGTGGTTACTGTACGCCAGGGATGGTCATGGCAACATACGCTCTTCTCATGCGCTCACCCGATCCTACTGAAGAGGAAGTCCGTAATGCACTTGCGGGCAATCTCTGCAGGTGTACCGGTTATGTAAGCATCTTCCGGGCAGTGAAGAAGGCTTCGGCCATGATGAAGAAGCTGCCCCAGGGAGCTGGTGATCGATGAGACAGATCAAGACAAAGACGGGAATTGGGAGGTGGTTGCCTCGGAAATTTGACAGGGAGAAAGCAGCTGGAACCCTAGAATTCACGGACGACCTTCGCTTTGGTCCTGAACTCCTGCATGCCCGTGCTGTAAGATCCACCATAGCTCGCGGAAGAATTCTCTCGATTGATTATGAAGACGCACTGAAGGTCGACGGTGTGATCAAGGTTGTCGTCGGTAAGGACTTCCCACATCATTTCGGTCTCTATCTCAAGGACCGCACGCCCATGGCAATCGGACAGGTCAGATATGTTGGTGAATCTGTCGCTCTTGTTGTGGCTGAGTCCGAAGATGCAGCCGAAGAAGGTGCCGCACATGTGAAAGTCGAGTATGATGAACTCGAGCCGGTCTTTGATCCGGTCAAAGCTGCAACTAACAATGACATTCTTGTCCATCCGGACCTTCATAAGTACGACCATGTGGGTTTCGTTACCCCCCAGCCGAACACGAATATTGCCACATGGTTCAGAATACGGAGAGGTGAAGTAGACAAAGCTTTCAAGGAGACGGATCACTTCTTCGAGGAGACTGTCACCTGTCCACAAATCGCACATGGATTTCTCGAAACGCATTGCTGTATCTGCAAGCACGAGAAAGCCAGCCCCGAACTGACTATCTGGACTTCGGCTCAGTCTGCCTTTACGGTGAGAGAGATCATCGCCAAGGGCATTGGCTATCCATTAAACAGTGTCAGGGTCATTGCACCTCCTATTGGGGGAGGGTTTGGTGGTAAAGCCGGAATGACGATCGAAGCCCTCTGCCTGGCAGCAGCAATGGATCCTGATATCAAGGGTAGACCTGTAAAGCTTTTCATTCCTCGCGAAGAAGTCATGATCTCTTCATGGGTTAGGCAAGGGTATGTCGCCCGAATAGAACTGGCAGTTAGTAAAGAAGGCAAAATACAGGCTATTCGAAACTCCTTCTGGTTTGACACGGGTGTCTCGGCAGAATACGGTGCAAATCCGGTTAGAAGCGCAGGCTACACGTCTACCGGGGCCTACTACATTCCAAATGTATGGACTGACTGCTATGCCGTCTACACCAACAAACCATTTGGTGGAGCATACAGGGGGTTCGGATTGCCGGAATTCATGGGAGCACTCGAGCTGGTAATTGACACTGTCGCAAACAAGTTAGGAATAGATCCCGTGGAGTTCAGAAAGCGAAACCTTTTGAAGAAGGGACTTCCCACATGTACGGGAATGCCTATGCACGATCATGGACTCGAGAGCATCATTACAAAGGTAGCACAGAAAATCAACTACGACCAGAAGGAAGAACCGATCCGTCCCGGCTGGAAGCGTGGCAAAGGAATTGCTCTGGCTATCAAAGCTCCTGCCATACCGGCAGATGCATCGTCTTCTGCGATTGTAAAGATCAATGGCGACGGAACGATTGAGGTCCTTGCTGCAACGATGGATATGGGGCAGGGAACTTACAGTGCCTTTGCCCAGATGGTGTCTGAAGAGATCGGAGTGCCTTATGATTGGATAAAGGTGCATTTCCCCGATACAAAGAGTCATCCATATGACTGGCAAACTGTTGCGAGCAGGTCTACCTGGTCAATGGGAATGGCAGTGAAGCAAGCAGCGATCTCTGCCAGAGAACAGATAATCAAGCTTTACTCGGAGTTCTGGGAGGTCCCGGAAGACTGTATTTCTATCGAGTATGGAAGCGTGATATGCAGCAAACTCGGCAAATCTGAACGACTGGACGAAAGAATCCAGAACGGTTTCAAGATGCCTGACGGCATTCTGAAAGGTGGACCAATCATCGGTACAGGAAGCTTCACTCCTCCTGATATTGTCTACCCAGATCTTGAAACAGGGCAGTCTCCAAAGAGCGTCGTCCATTTCACCGTCGGCGCAGTTGGAATTGATGTGGAAGTCGATCCTGGAACCGGCCAGATCGTCGTTAACAATGTTGCAGCAGGTTATGACGTGGGAAAAGCCATTTCACCTGTAGGCATAATGGGACAGATTGAAGGGGGAACGATTCAGGGAATTTCGGCGTGTCTCATGGAGAGCATGTCTTACGATGAACACGGGAGACTGTTGACTCCAGACTTCACCGACTACAAGATTGCTACCACAATGGATGTTCCATCTTCAGTTGACGCCTTCTGGGAAGAAGTCCCTGAAGAGCTTTCTCCATACGGTAACAGGGGCGTTGGCGAACACTCAATGATTTCTCCTGCACCGGCCCTGAACAATGCGGTATACGATGCCCTGGGCATTCGTATACACAGCTATCCCCTGAGCAGGGAACGTGTCTTCAAAGCCGTTCGTGCACTCTCAAACGGTGAGAAGGACTTTTGGGAATGGCCATATGAACTGGAGCAGGTATTTCGCAGAGCAAAAAAGAGCTGGGAGTGAAAATGCGGCCATAGTTTCTGGCTGATGGCTTGTGGTGAAAAGCCGTGAAGCATAAGAAGAAGTGCGGGTGAGGAAGGGAGGTTTGACAAGACCGTGTGAATGGAGCGGTTCATCAAGTGGGGGTTTCAAGATCAGGTTGAAATGCAGGTAGAGGGTTAGATAGCAGGTTTGAGTGCAGTTCAAGGTTTCCGAGAGCAGTTAGAGTTGAAAAGCAATGCGGTTGAGTAAGAGCGGCTGGATAGACCCGGTTAAGTAAGCGCGTGTGAAAGAGCCGGATTGAGATTCAGTTTAAGGTTGAAGGCTGGAGTTAGAAAAGCAAATACGAGAGTTCCGCTGTGCGAGAACCCCGGCCCGCGACACTGCCAGAATCTAAAAGTTTTTCTCACAGTAGTGTAGGGGCAGCAGCATTGCTGTGCCCTTCGGATGAAATCCGACGGAACAATCTTGCATGAAGATAATCAGACATGAGCAAGATACCTGAAACTATACAGCATGTGTGTTGAAGAGTGACTTGAAAAACGCGGGCGAGGCTACCTGGTTACCATGGGCGGAAATGAAGAGAAAACCAGGAAACGGGAGCTCCAGTGAGCAGCGTGCCAAGAAGATTATCGCATACATGAGATAGATAACAGACCAAGAATAGCACCGACATACTGTTGGAGGGATCATCACGCAATTGGCTGCCGGCTATCTAGTTTTTCTGGTTTTCGCAAGACGAACGTAGGGTTTTCTGTTCTTTTTGCCATACGTCATCTGTCAAGTGCTGGTGTCCTGCATCAGAAATGCCTCAAGTCTTTTCCACTATTTCCTCGTATCGCTTCAAAAAGCGATCTACAATCTTATCCAGGTCGTTGAAATCTTCTGCTATCGTATCGAGAAAGGATAGTCCCTTCTTCGTTGATGAATATGTTTTTCTTGCTGGTCCAGGATTAGAAGTATCCCATTCTCCACGGATCAGACCGTTTGCTTCGAGTTCTGTAAGAATCCTATATAGTCCGCCTATATGGCCGACTCCTGATCGGCCCAAATTGAATTCTGCCAATCTTTCTGCCAACTCATAACCGTGAGAAGGTCTCTCCGCAAGAAGCAGCAAAATGAATGCGGTGTTCCACATTCTTCCCGCACCTCTACCGCCGCCAGGTCCAAAGACTCTTCTGAAAAAAGGCAAGATTCTCCCCTCCTCACCTTATTGTACCAGATCAAATGACACACGCGCCGGAGACCCGGCGCATGTGTCGCGCTGTTCTAGTGGCCTAAACTCATTCACCAGCTTCGCTGATTGCGTCCAGTCTCTCCTGGACCGCTCCAAGCTCCTCTTTAAGCCTGTCAATGTATTCTTGAAGCATGCTTGTCTCTTCGTCGGCCGAAAGACCCTCGGCGTATGCCGGATAGCACCGTCCAAAGCCTCTTACATAACCCCCAAAGCGAACTCTCCAGCCATGTCGCCATGTAAGACCCGGTTCCCTCAATCCGGTTCCATAAGGTACGTGACAGTAGCCAAGTCGTCTACCTGTGGTTGGACCGTATCCCATCGGTCCCGTTCTGTCAAATCTGGGCATTTCTACACCTCCCAAGTACATTTCACTGAAAAATCAGTACCCTTTCTAGGACATATGCAATACGTATGTATTATCTTATTGCATATATTATAGTTATGATAATACTCATTGTCAATATATGGCGGTACTCACCGCAGTGCTTGCGAAACTCCCTCGAAGCTTGAATTGTTCGAGAATCATGACCATAATCTTTGAAGACTACTCAACCAGAAGTAACCATCATGTTGAGCTTCTTGAACCATGCAGGTCAGGAATTATTCTCGCTTATTTCACGCTCTTTGTCCTCTGTCTGCTTTTCTTGTATGATCGTAATAGATGACCCAGAGGGGGTGTAACAATGGAGAAGGTGGTAACAGTTTTTCCCGGTGGATCCACAGGAGTTTTTGGAACAAAATCCTATGATGTAGTACTAACAGATGAAAGGCTGATACTTGCCGTAACAAACAAAGATCAGATGAAGGAAGCTTTTGACAAGAGCAGAGAAGAGTCGAAGGAGAAAGGCGCGGGATTTTTCAAGAAAGTCGCTTCAACTATCAAGACAGGCGCAACAATGCATCAGCGTTTTATGGATATGACACCTGCCGACATAATGTCTGAGAACACCGAGAATGTGACTATTCCCTTCTCATCGATTAAATCAGTCAGGGTAAATAATGCATCTTCCGGAAGAGGTTACCGAGGTGCTCGAGGGATTCGAGTCGGTATGTCAGCAAGAGGTGGTCCTTCTGTTAGCTATGGTAGCTATCGTCAACTTATGACAATCAAGTGGACAGGTAAAGACCCTGGCAGGCCAGGAAAGGCTACCAAGACCAAATTAACGTTCTCCAACCTCGATGTCAGGGAAACGAGGAGGCTTCTCAAAGAGCACCTCGGCAGTGCGGCCAGGTAGTAAAGACACCACTCGAAAACCTTTCGCCCAATCCATTGATTAGCACCGGCCGGGCATACTAGCATGTACTTTATACAATCGGATTTCTTTTCAAGGATCCTGGCCCTACAGGTTCTCAATACCAACATCGTCTCAGAAATTGATCACCGAAAGATGTTGCTTCGGCAAAGCAGTTTTTCCAGGAAAGAATCGTCTGGTCATTCTGGTATCATTGAGCTGTCATCGATTTGTGGAGGTGGACAGAGTGGAAGAGGTACTGAATGTTATACCCGGAGGAACTGCGGGGTTACTTGGTTCAAAATCCTATGACGTTGTTTTGACAACAGAAAGGCT
>PWXG01000080.1 GCA_003561215.1 Thermotogales bacterium | reverse complement strand
GCCATGACGTGAGCCAACCTGGTTGGTTCCGGAATCCTGTAACGGCCAGTAACACACATGGTCAACCTTACAGATGATGCAACATCAGTGAAGTGTCCCGGAGAGACAAAAACGGGTTTCACTCGTTCGCGTGTGCGGACGACGGCGCCAACTTTTTCACCGTCGATTTCCAGGTAATTCCAACTGCCTTTTTCAGGATCCGGTTCTCGATATCTGCCGACTAGTCTGCTCTTTGCAACGCCCACAGTTGGAATATCGAGCAAGAGTCCCATATGCGAAGCCAGACCAAACCTCCTGGGGTGAGCGATTCCCTGGCCGTCAAAGAAGAAGACATCCGGTCGGTGTTTGAGTGACGAGAGAGCTTTGAGGAACAGTGGTCCTTCTCTGAAAGACAAAAAACCGGGAACATAAGGAAAATCGATCTTGCCTTCTTCGACGATGACCTCCCGAACTCCTAGAGTCGCAGAGTCGAGCACCACGATGCAACAAGAACCAGTGTCTTTGCCGGTAATGCTGACATCAACACCGGCAACCAGGACAGCAGTTATGTCAAAAGGCTTTGTGACAACAAGTCTACACAAATCTTCCTGTGCTCTTCTGACTTCAGCGAACAGTTCAAGGTTAGTTATCCTACATCACTCCAGTTCAAAGATTAGTTCATCGTCTTTGGAAAACGATAGTCCAATGAGTTAAAATAAAGAGATATCGAGCTGAGTCTCGGAGGTGTCTTATGAAGTTTACACTGGAACGAAGCGATTTGCTTCCCAGGCTGGAGACAGTTGGCATGGCGGTCGCTCCTAAGACAGTGAAGCCTGTTCTCGCAGGAATACTGCTCCGCATTTCAGACGAGGGCGAGATAATCCTCATGGCCACTGATCTTGAAAGCTCCGTGAAAACGAGAATCAACGCTACAGTATTTGAGGGCGAAGCAGCGTCATTCGTCGTCGAAGCCAGCCTCTTTATGGAGATTGTCCGTAACCTGTCCGAAGGAAAGATAAGATTCACCCTGGAGGCAACCAACTTTAACATAGATCAGGGCAAGTCGCACTTCCTGGTTCCAACAATGTCTGCAGAAGATTATCCGGATTTCGACTCGATGTCTGCCGGAACAAGCCTGACGGAGTCCCTGACAGCGCTGGAATTGATGATAGATAGAACACTGTTTTGTGCGGCAAGAGATGAGTTCATGAGAAACTTGAACGGCATATACTGGGAGTTCGAGGGCGACTACTTTCGTCTTGTGGCTGCTGATGGTTTTCGCATGGCTCTTTCGGAGAGCAGAATAGAAAACGGGCTTGACGAGCGCTTCCTTCTTTCTCTCAAGAGTATGAAGAATCTTCACAACGCGATGAAGAGCGCAAAGAGTGACCAGATAGCAATCGTGTTCGATGGATCTCGAGTGGGATTCTCTTTTGATGATACGGAGATAGTGGCAAGAATCGTTGAGGCCGATTTTCCCGACTACCGGAAGGTTCTGCCTAAAGCCTTCAAGACACGCGTGAAGGTCGAGACAAGAGCGTTTCTGGACGTGTTAAGACGTAGCTCAATTGCTGCAAAGTTTGGCAGTGACTCGATCAAGATCGAGCTTGTGGACGGACAGATTATACTCATGTCTAGCAGTCAGGATCACGGTGAGTCCGTCGATGAGCTTACTGTGGAAAAGGACGGTGAAGACCTCACTATAGCGTTCAACCCCAGGTTCCTTTCTGAGGCAATGAAAAAAGTCGATACGGAACAGACTGAGCTGAGTTTTGTTGATGCAGGTAGCGCCCTCCAGATAAATCCCATTGGTGTCGAAGGATACATTTACATAGTAATGCCGATTAGGTTAATATGATATGCTATCTGTAGGTTATGGTTTTGATGCGCATGCACTTGAAGAAGGTGGAAAAGGGCTTGTTGTTGGAGGAGTCACTGTATCTCAAGAGTGGTCCTCGAAAAGTCACTCCGACGGCGACGCACTTGTTCATGCAATTGTAGATGCTCTTCTGGGAGCTTCAGGACTGGGCGATATAGGAACGTTCTTTCCTGAAACGGAGGAAAACCGAGACCGATACAGCATCGATTTTCTGGTAGATGTGGGAATCATGATTCGGGATGCAGGGTTTGAGATGATCAGCATGGACAGCGTCGTGATTCTCGAAAATGTGATTCTGGCACCACATCTTGATGAAATGAAACGGAATATCTCGAGATCATTAGGTGTCAAAAAGGCATTGATTTCAGTCAAGCCCAAGAGTGGAAATAGCCTATATCCAGGTCAGGTTGTGGCCCATGCAATCTGCCTCGTGAGGGAAGTGAAGCCTTAGTGGCCGATTACCGTTATCAGGTGATCAACAAGAAGGGAAAGACGGAGAGTGGAAAGATATCCGCCAACTCTCAAATGGAGGCACTACAGCTTCTGACTTCGCAGGGTTTCGTGGTTACCTCTATCAAGCCTGCGCAGAGAACAAAACTGAGAAGCCGAACCGCGCTGTTTCCCATTTCTGTGAAAGAGGTCAGTCTTTTTTCCAGACAGTTGTCCACAATGGTCTCTGCAGGAGTGAGAATCCGGGACGCCGTACAGGTCCTTTCCCTTCAACCCGTTTTTTCAAGAAGATTCAGGAGAATTCTAACTGAAGTCGTGCTGCTTATCGAGGGCGGGATGTCCTTTTCTGAGGCGATGCAGCACACAAGGGTATTTGACTCGCTGTTCATAAACCTGGTCATAGCCGGAGAGGCCGGAGGGGTCCTGGAAGAGGCCCTTATAAGGGTTGCAGATTTCTACGAGTCGATGGTGGATTTACAGCAGCAGGTGAAATCGGCAATGGCCTATCCCATTTTCATGATGCTTTTCGCAGTGATGATAGTAGGGGTGATATCCTTCTTCATACTCCCAAACCTGATTTCTGCTTTTGGTGGTGACGCTCCCGTGAGCGGGATAATGGCAATGCTTCTTTCGCTGAACGATATACTGACTAATCACTGGCTTCTCCTGCTCATCGGAGGTATCGCATTAATCATAGGTGGAAAGCTCTTTCTCAAAACGAAATATGGGAGGACCGTAAAAGACTTATTCGCGAAGCTTCTTCCTCCTGTACAGCGCCTTAGAAAGATGACGGCCGTAGAAAGGTTCACCAGGACGCTGGCTGTGCTTGTGTCAAGCGGAGTCGATATTCCGACAGCCCTCGACCTTTCAAGCGAGGTCTCGGAGAGCAACAGCATTGTCAATGCTATGGTAAGGGCAGTGGAGGAAATTAGGGCTGGAGAGACCATTCACGGAGCTCTACAGCGTCAGGGAGTCTTTCCGCCGATAGTGATAAGCATGGTCGAAACCGGTGAAGAAACTGGAAAACTCGATGTTGTTATGTTCAAGGTCGCCGATTTTTACAGAAACCAGGTGAAGGCTGCTCTGAAGCAACTGATTTCGCTTGTGGAACCGATTATGATTTTGTTCATCGGAGGTTTTGTCGCTTTCCTGGCATATACTATGTATGACGCGATATTCGCGCTACAGCAGACTATAGGCTAGAATGACACTTGTTGAGATTCTTTGTTGCATTGCTCTTGCAGCGATTTTGATGTCCCTGGCAGTAGTGAACGTTCCCGGGATTATCGGGTCAAGAGGGTTGCTTTATGGTAAAGCCGAACTGGACAGCTTTCTGGAAAACGCCAGGATGGAAGCCGTAGTGGATTCCAGACGAGTGTTTGTGTACTTTCGGGCCGCCGACAAGACCTTCTCTACCTCGACGGGGAAGACCTTTGTCGATTCAAACATCCTGTCAGGGGGAGATTTCCGAATCTCGTACAACCACATCGGTGCTATTGCGATCCTCAGTGGTTCAACGACGCTGACCTATAGAGACGGATCGAGGCTTACGATTTCTCCCGTGAGTGGCAGGCTCGGATACTAGGGGGTGCAGAATGTTCAACCCGTTGATCACGACCCTATGCACTGGTAAGAACTACACAGAGATCGCGAGATTTCTTGTGAAAGGCAGAAGCCTGTCTCTAACCTTTCGAGTACTCGAGTTCGGTCCTGAATCCCTCAAGAAGGCATCGCAGGTTTTTTTTGAGCACAATTTCCTTCCAGTCGACGAGATTTTCGTCACTGCCATACATCCGTCCAACGCAATATTCCAGCACATCGAAGTCCCAAAGGTCAAGAGCAGGAAGAGCCTGATGGATGTCGCTGGTTTCAAGGCGGCATCGCAGTTCACCCTGCCTCCCAACGAGGTCCATATCGAGTGCCTGAACTCCTTTAAGGCAATAAGGAATGGACTCGTTCCCGCTTTTGTCATCTTGAAGACCAGATTTGTCAATGATTTTGTCAGCAACCTGGAGAGCCTGGGCTTTCCCGAACCCGACAGGATCAGTCTCAGACCTTTGCCGATAATGAGCCTGGCTGTTGACGGGGTGATCTCTTCGGGCAGTTTTTTCTTCTTCGGGGTCGATATTGACTTTGCTTTTCTTGCTGCATTCAGAGATGGTGAAATGGTCGGAGTCAACTTCGTTGATGAAGGTTTTTCCGTTCTATTTGACGGACAGAGTCTCATGGAAGAAGAGGAGTTGTTTCGCCTGAAGATGAGCTTTATCGAAGGAAGCCATCTTCATTACGAAAGCTACGAAAGCGACTTTTCGTCGAGCCTGGAAGCTCTGATTGGCTACAAGATAGGAATGTATCTGAGCAACATGATCTCCAGTTCACCGAATTCCGAGCGGAGCGACGAGAAAGAATTTGGCCATTTTTTCGTTCTTGGCCAGTCCAGCCTTTCTACTAGGATATATGCTCAGGCCCTAAGATCGATCCTCGGCGGAGAAAGCACTGTCGAGCCGCTCCCATTAAGGGTCGGCGATACGATGGAAATTTCCTATACGACTGCAGGTCTCGCATTTGAAGGCGGTGAGATTGTTGGTAAGCGTAAACTTGTATACAAGGAAGAAGCGCAAGAACAGGCTTGAGACTTTTCTTCTCCTTGTCATCCTCGTAGTCACGGTGGTTTTGGCGGTAAGGATGATGGCATCCGCGGCCTTCAGCACCAGACTAGTCCAGACGGTGCGTGCCAGAAGCTATCTCTTTGAACACACAGGACTGGCTTTGACAGGTCTAATAGAGAGGGACACCGAAGTGATCCGGGAGAAATCCAACCAACTCGTGCTGCGCAGGCGAATGCTGACCTCTCAGATTGCCGATATCAGAGGATTCTTGCAGCAGAAAGAAACAGGCAACACGTTTTTTGAGACAGTTTCCTTATATCTCGATGAACATGCGGACAGTGCCTTGAAAGGTATAGTGACCAGTCTGAACTACGCCGAAGGTAAGGGTGACGTTCTATACTACCTGGTGCTGGACGGTTCTGCTGAGAAGGAACCCGTCTTGGCTGTTATTCCCGGCACTGAGTCATTTGCGAGTTTTAACGAGACTAAACTATCTTTCTTTGCTGAACAGCTGGAAGTCAGACATATTGACTTGAGGATTGATGAAGATGCCAGACAATGACATCTACAGAGATACTCCTTCAGAGGGTAAACAGGAGAGAGAAGAAGGAAGCCTCTTTGTTTCGAGCAGATATGCTTCGAAGCTCAGCCCCCGGGGGAAAGCGCTGAAAAGAAAAGGAATACGATCTACCGTTGCCGGTGTCGTTCTGGTTCTCCTGATCTTAATAGGGTTTGGAGGGTTCATCGGGTTATATGTATGGCAGAACGGGCAAGCCATGGCCGAAATGTTGGAAGAGACCGAGAAGCTCGCGGAAGTCTTCTTCGAAACACAGAGGCTTGAAAGAGTGCGAAAAGATGCTTGGGAGGACATTCGCGACAACAGCAGAATCGACGACATCGAGAACCACTTCGGCATCAGTCGGACAGAACATGATCACAGACTTGAGATTACCGCAAAGCCCGTAGAAGAAGTCCTGAATCTCCTGAATCTGATAATCAACGATTCTGCTGTTGCAGTAAGAAGGCTTTCTTTGCATTCGAGCCTGTCGTTTCCGGTGTTTCCGAGGACTGCCTTTCTGCCGGTGATCAAATTGCAGGCGACTGTTGACATATCAATTGCCAAGGTATTTTGAATGGGCGTGATTTGATGGCAAAATACTTCATGTTGTTTGTTCTGGTAATGGGAGCTTTTGTAGCGATGCTGGTCATCTACATGATCGTGTTGGGTCCTGTACACATCGCGGACCTCTCTGCGCAAAGCGCGATGAGAATAGAAGCAGTAGACACGTCTGTGGTCGATAAGAGCATCGTACTGAAAAACCGTTTCGAACCGTTCCTCGCGAGCCCCGCTGCGATGATCGCTTCAATGCTTGCAGTGGGCGAAGAAGCTAAAGACGTAGTATATCGTGCCTATCTGCGAAGAAACAACATGGATCTTGCGATAATCGAGATAAGAGGTAATACCTACATTGTTCAAGTAGGAGATGAAGTTGCAGGCTATGTGATATTCGGAATCACAGACCTTGCTGTTCTACTGAACGAAACTGAAACCAACATCTTTACGGTGGTAAAGCAGTACGCAGCTGGTAACTAAGGTGATGATCTTGGGGGGATACATATGAGACGATCTGTACTGTTTCTGTCATTTTTCCTTATTCTCTGTTCTATTGGGCTTTCTACAGCGCTGGTGTCGATCTCGCCAGTCCTTGAGGACGATTCGGTAACAATAACGATCACGCTTGATGCGACTGTTGATCAGGAGATCAGTTTGAAACCAAACCCGTCCAAGACTGTTTTCTCTCTGACACTTGAAGGTGTCAAAGGGAAAAACATGGACCTTCCCTTGAGACTTGGCCCGGTAGAGGGATTGTGGACTCGAGACCTGGGAGACCGTTTCTTCGTAAGCTTTGCGCTTCTAATTCCTGCGACCGAGGGACCAGAAGTATCTGTAGAAGGAAACCAGGTGAAGATACGCGTCCTTCGCGCCACTCCTGATATTGATATCGACAGTTTTCGCATGTACGGAACAACACTTGAGCAGGCTATCTCCTTCATCTTCGGTTTGGAGATTCTTGACAGATCATACGTGGTTTCTCCTTCGGTCAGGAACATACAGGTCATCGTCGGATTTACAACTTCCCTGGCTGAGGATATCCTCAGAAACATACTCATATCGCTTGGTGACAAGGTGGCATACGCCTACCTGACGGATGGGACGTTCTATCTGGGCACGCAGGAAGAAGTCAGAAGCATCGTAAACAGTTTCTGGCGAACCTACATAGGCGTTGACATCTTCGAGGACGATGCAGACAGAAGACAGCAGCTCGAAAGACTCCGGAAGGAGCTTCCTGCAGAGAGCTTTGTTGAGTACCTCCCCAATGAATCGGTAGTCCTTGCTTTTGGCGATCTGAGCACTCATATGATCATATCTTCGATGCTTGCCATTTCTCACCGCACCATTGAATTTGACATTCCTGAAGAACTCGTGAGCAAATCTCCCGGAGTCCTGACTGAGTTCTTTGAGCTCGCTGAAGAGGTTAATCGCATTGTTGTCGGCAGTTCTATAGAACTCAATCTTCTTCCACAGTTCAGCAGGATCATCCTGTCTGGCGAGGAGAAAAACCTTGAGACTCTTCGAGGTTATCTTGAACGTTATGCAGAGGTAGTCGCTGCTGAAGTCGATCTAGCTGAATCAGTCGCTTATACGCTGTTACTTCCAGAGAACTACAGGGTTCTCGAAGAAGTTCTCGGAATAGGCCATGAAGACACTGTGCCTGTTTCTGTGCTTCTGGTGAACCTTCTGAATATGTATGCAGATGATGACATCGTTGATGTCGACCGGAGTTTCGAGAGCTTTGGCAGGTTGGTCTTTAGAGCACCTGCCTTCCTTGAAGACGTGGTTCGTGAACTGGAAAGAGATATTTCGGAGCTCAGCTCCAGGGTTTCGTACGCGCTTCTTAAATCCGCAGTCGTTCTGGATGAGGCCCTTGTTCGGGAGATAGAAGCTGTAAGCGGAGCGAAAATTGATTTTGTCGGCGAACGCAACGGCTACATAATAAAGGGAGAGAAGGCCAGAATAACAATGGCTGAGTCACTCCTCGAGAGATTCACAGGAGTGCCGCTTTCCGATCTCAGTTCACAGTTTGTTGAACTGACGAGCGAGGCCAGGACCGAGACTGTAGCAGACTTTCTCGGCGGTTTCCTTGAGGCGAAAGGGCTTTCCACACAGGAGTTCAGAGTCGACATCGTTTCGGACAGGCTTATTCACCTGGTGGCCCCGCTGGATGCGATCGAAGAGGCCATGATCAACCTGGAGACATATGAGACCCACTTTTTCACCGACAGAATAGAGAAATTGATCGAAATCCCCTACGAATTCTATGCAGCGGGTATTGAGCAGATCCTCTCGGCACTCTATTCGGATACACTGGAGCACACTTTCATCCCGACGTTGGGTCTTCTCATCGTTCAGGCTCCAACGGAGACTGTGGAGTCGGTCGAAGAGCTTATCAGTGATCTCACCCCGAGAATCCGCGATAGAGTCAGTCTTGAAGCACAGCTTGAAGAAGAAAGAAGAGTGTCCAGGCTTGTCAGAAGAATTCCCGGTTGGACTGACGACGAGTTCAAATCGTACCTGCAGACCTTCCTGGGAACAGATAACTATGAGAAGATATCTATCAGTTCTGGACCGACTGGTTATATGATCGTCGGTGATACTCCCATAGTTCAGATAGTGCTGGATGAGATAGAACGGGTAACGCAAATAACAGAACCTCACTATTCACTGTTGCAGGATATCCCGCCTGTACAGGAACTGAAGGTTCTTCTTGAACGAATGGGCATCAGCGTCACAGTTCTACCTGTGGGAGACCAGTTCATGGTTATTGGATCACGCGAAGAAGTTGCCAGAACAGACGAGATCGTTAACCAGATCATTCGCAGAAGGGCGACGCAGATTACAGACGAACATCCTGAGGAAGAGTTGGTTCTTTCATACAGGTTCGTGGATATCCTACCTGAAACAGTGGAAGCTTACAGAGAGATCCTTGACAGACTCGATTTTGAAGTTGACACTATAGTTTCCCCTTCCGGTGTCCTAATAATCGGACCTCGAAGACTTGTTGAAGAGGCTGCAGAAACAGTGTATGCGATTTCCCGAAGACAGCAGCCGGATACCGCAATGGCCGATGGCAGGTCATTTGCCATACTTGAAGCACGCCCGGGACTGGAAGCTTCGTCACTTAGGGAACTGGCGCAGAGTTTTTTGTTTAACGTGCACATTGTTCCGATTGCTGAATCTCTTGTAGTAACAGGAATCGAGGAAGATGTGAATGCGTTTGGATCGATCTACTCAGAACTCACACTGGTGAAGCCACAGGAAATGCTTGTAATTGCTCAGTTAGTCACTCTGGACGAGCTTTCTGGAGTCGTTGATACGCTTGGTCTTGACGTCAGGTATCTCGAGACGCGTGACAAGTTCCTTCTGTATGGCGATGCCGACCACGTGAAGCTTCTTGCGGATCTGCTGAAAGAGTTGAGGCCTGAGGAGATTCCTGAAGAGGCGGTAAGAAGAGAGATCAAAGTACTTCCAGACATAGTAGTGGGAGCAGAAGTATTGAAGGCGCTGTCGGAAGACATGGGACTAGAAGTAAAGATATATGACAGTGCCAGAGGAGTAATAGTAGTAGGGACAGAAG
>PWXG01000245.1 GCA_003561215.1 Thermotogales bacterium | reverse complement strand
TTGTGGTTTTCGTTGCATGCCGTAATTCTTCGTAAGTCGTCTCTTCAAGTTCTTGCCGCACACCGCGTGCTGCGACGATTTTCCACTGTTGGCCCCTATTTCCCAGACACTTTGTTATACTGAAACAAGAGGAGAATGAGGATCTGGATGAGAACACTTGATGATGAGACCGACAGCAAATGGGGGTAGTTGAGAATGACCGATGATTACGATGCAGCCACTTACGGAGAGAGGATTGCCGAGAAGTACGATGAATGGTATAGCACGCATGATGAAGACATTGTCGATCGTATCTTCGAAATGTCCAATAAGGGTTCCGTTCTTGAGCTCGGAATTGGAACGGGCAGAATCGCTATTCCCCTTGCCCAGCGAGGCATAGATGTAGCTGGTGTTGATTCTTCCCCCTCAATGGTCCAAAAACTGAAGAGCAAGAAGGGTGGAAGGAAAATCCCCGTCAAGATAGAAGACTTCTCGAGCTTCACTATCTCAGAGAAATTTGATGTCGTGTTCGTCATCTTCAACACAATTTTCGCTCTCCAATCGCAAGATGAACAGATCAGCTGCTTCAAATGCGTTCACAAAACCCTGAAAGATAAAGGCAAGTTTGTCATTGAGGCATTTGTGCCGGATCTGAATCGTTTCGATCGCGGTCAAACGGTAAGAGCAGTTGATGTAGGTCTCGATCAAATTAAGCTCGAGTGCTCCAAGCATGATTCTGCAGATCAGACTATAACATCTCAGACAGTCCACATCTCGGAAGACGGGATCAAACTGTATCCTCTGAAGATAAGGTACGCCTGGCCGGCAGAAATCGATCTAATGGGAAGACTAGCGGGGTTCCAACTTCTAGAAAGATGGGGCAACTGGAAGAAAGAAAACTTCCATAGCAGTAGCGGATTCCACATTTCTGTGTATCAGAAGAAATGATTTTTAGAGCACTGCTTGCGATATCGACGAAGTGTTATCTTCTGTCAAGATTATGGATACGCGTAATGCATACCCACAATCTCACTGAAAGCTCTCTGCATAAATCACATCTGCTTTTGCAATCAGTACATTGTCTCAACAAGGTCTCCGGTAGAAATTGCTAAGCAGCTCTTATAACGCTACACCCATACTAGCTGCTTCATAGCAAACACGCCGTTCCAGATCTTCGTCATGTGCCGAATTCGACCACCATCGAACTCATAACATAGACATAGCCCCCCTCTGTTGACATGCCTGTCGAGGGTGCCGGCCGAACTCCACCAGGTCGAACTTCACCAGTATGTGTACCTCGGAAGACGGCATGTCCAATCACTTTGTTCTTACTCTCATCTACGGCGATTACTCCCATTTCGTAGCTGCCGTCAGGCATTAACAGAGCCAGACCTTTCATCCAGTAAGCATAAGACTGCAGAGAATCAATTTCGGCAACTGCATCCGCCTGACAGGAGAAGGTTGCGTTTGGATGACAGAAACCTTTGCAACCTTCCCAGCCCTTTCCAGTCTCAAATGCTTCAAAGAACCTCTCAGCTGTCTCCTTGATCGAAGTCATGATATTCATCCCTCCCTGGACGGTGATTACTCTGGAATTCCTATAACCGGATACAAGAACAAGACCTTTCCCAAGAGCAAATAACCGACAAGCTCCTTTCTCATCTCAGGTGAAGGCATTCTTCCTTTTGTTACTATTCGAGGAGCCCGATAATCATTTCAGCTGTATTGGAGGTGAAAACATTATGCTTGGAATTGAAATACAGCCGAGAAGAAGACAGCAAGTATATAGCCTTATGTCAGCGCTTTAGCCAAGAAGGAGTCAATCAAAGTATTGCTATGTTCAGTCAGCTTTTACATACGATTTTGACGTTGTAACAGTAGAAACGATGTTTCACTAGCTATACTGGCTACACAGACATTTTCTGCAACTGCGCTGGCAGTTCCGTATTTTGACTACTCACCTAGATAATCTCTAACAGCGGTCACAGTAAAGGCTGCTGAACTTGTCTATGTATTGACTGCAGCCTATCCTACATTTTCTGTTGATCATCTACAGATTCAACTATCAAATCATATTCTTCATAGAGCATTTGTTCGCTACTCACCTGCTGCAAGGCTGCCATTTCTCAGTGTCAATAATCGACAATGCCGCAATTCTTACGTGGTATCATAGTTCAAGACAATATCGGGAGGTGTGTTTATGAGAAAAGTATTGGTTATTGTGTTCTCCCTTGCTTTTCTAGCTTTTGTTGGTTTCGGGTGGCTCATTGAGCTCGAGCCCGAAACATGGGAAACCTACGAGCTTAGAGGCAGAGTAAGTAGACTCACAATTTCTTATGAGTTCTTCGATGATGACGCATGGTTCGATGACTGGAACGACGACTGGGACATGTGGGATGACGATGATGACTGGGACATGTGGGATGACGATGACTGGGATGATTGGGCACTTCCCGGCAAGATTGTCATACACTTCAACGAGTTCGGACAATCAACGTATGAAGCCTACTATGACGCAGACGGCTATCTCATTGAAGAGTACGAATACTACTTCGATGACGAAGGAAGGCTTGTCGGGCTCTCCATGGATGAAGAGTTCGGGATTACAGAACTTGTCATCAATGAGTTTGGCAAGATCGAGAGAATAACGTTCGACATACCCGGCGAGGGGAAATTCTTCGTTAGCATGGCATACGACGAAAGAGGCAACCTCGTGGAACAAGTTATGTCCGGTGGTGAAGGTGAAGATTACTTCGAGATGTCGATGACAGCTTCTTATGATTATGCTGACCGAATGATCGATCAGAGCACCTATTTCTTCGGTGAACTGTGGATCAAGGAAGTCTTTGAATATGACGATCTCGGACAGAAGATCGCAATACATGAGTATATGTACTTGTGGGATGATGATCCGGAACCAATGACAACCCACTTTGAGTATAACGAGTGGGGAGATGTCGTTAGACAAGTCGAGGAAATGCTTTACTATCCAGAACCGGACGTAACCGAGTTTCACTATGAATACGATTCAGAGGGGAATATTCTTACGATGGTCGTTATCGATTCATGGGGAGACGTCTCGGCTTATGTATACGATCGAGATGCTCACGGCAATTACACAAAGAAGACCACATACTTTCTGTACGACCCGGAAATGCTTGAGGAACGTGACTGGCTTGACTATGCCGAAGTATACGAAATCGAGCACAGGGAGATTGAGTACTTCTAGAATAGCCTTTCAGGGCTAGAGAAACGACCTGAATATTCGGCAGAGGCCCTTGGAGGCCTCTGCCTTTTCTTTGCCGAGCTTCTCAGCCAGCATCTTACTAATCGCTAAAGGAGAGAAGACAAGGAGGCAACTATGGGAGTTGAATACCGAAACACCACGGATGGTTTGAGCCCTGGCCAACTTAAGGGTTTCTTTGATGGATGGAAGACTCCGCCAAGTCCTGAGACGCACCTCAAAATGCTCGAAAACAGCTACGCTGTCTGGCTTGCGTTTGAGGATAACAGGTGCATTGGCTTCATCAATGCCCTTTCTGATGGAGTCTGCCACTCTTACATACCGCTTCTTGAGGTCCTGACTGGTTACAAAGGTCGCGGTATAGGAAGAGAGTTGATGAAGCGCATGCTAGATGCGCTTAGTGATATGTATGCAGTAGACGTAGTGTGTGATGAATCTGTTGCTTCATTCTATGAGTCCTTGAATTTCGGTCGCTGTGTCGGAATGATAAAGCGAAAGGATCGGTCAGAGTAACCGCACTCCACAAGCACCAGTTTCTCTTTTGTCAGCTTGTTTTAGCGGTTGACTGCTCAGCCTCTGGATTGGCTGAGTCGCACAGGAATTTCTCGGTTTTCTGACACCGCGTGAAGGCCTTTTCCTGCACTCTGGCTTAACTGACAGAACATTCATGCATTCCTGATAAGCATGAATTCCTGCTTTGACTCTGGGAAATAGCATGCTTTGCTGACGCCCAGTTGCAGTAATTCGATAATACTGGTGTAAAATAGAGAACTAATCCTTGCTGATCTACTATTTTGGGGGACGACAGTGACCTTTTTCAGCGAACCACATAGAACGTTTGAGGCTTTTTCTATGGCTCATGTTATGGCATGGGTTATCCTCTGTACAGCAGTATTACTGCTCATGGTTTTCAGAAATCAGATGCAACCGCGTCAGGACCTTCTCTTACGGCGAGGCGCTGCTGTTGTGATGGTTTCAATGGAGTTTGGGTTCTACGCCTGGTATCTGACGACCCGGGGCTTTGATACCTCGCTTCTACCTCTGGGAGTTTGCGCCCTTTCATTGTACGCTACCAGTTTCGCTCTATGGTTCAGGAGCGAGCGGGTCTTCAGGATCATATTTCCCTGGGCCGTCATAGGTGCTCTGCTATCTTTGTCTATAGCAGATGTTCAATACACATTTCCTCATTTCAGGTACTTCCACTATTTTGGGAATCATAGCCTGTTCCTGCTCGGGAACATCTATCTGATCGTTCACTGTGACTTCTCCTTCAAGTATCGTCATCTAATCAGATCTGCTATGGTGCTAGCGTTGTACGCCCTGCTTGTCTACCCTGTCAACTTCCTGTTGCAGGCCAATCATTTATTTTTGAGAGCACTACCCGCCGAGGTTGATTCTCTCTTTTCTTTTTACGGAGCGCTTTGGCCATTTGCTTTTGCGTTTTTGATACTTGTGCTTTTTCACATTGTATATGCTCCTCTTCACTTGAGAGACATTTTACGGAGGCGCAAAGCCTTCTAGAGATCCTCGTTGGGTCTTCTGAAATATTGGCGAATTGTTCCTTACACCTTAGTCCTGGAGTTTGTTAAACGTTTCGTGTTCCATTCAAGAAAGCCGAACAAGAAGTAGATCTCTTCTTGATTTCACAAGATCATATCTCTATAATTTATATAAGTGTTGCATAATCTGATCTCTGGTGGAAATTCCTGTCTGATTGTATCCAGCAGCCTTGCCGCTTCTGATCTGACAGGCGAGGATTATTCTCTGTCAGCGATCATTCCCCATGAGGAGGGAGAAAGCATGTTGTACAGAAACAGGCGCTCCGCAACCCGAGATATCGTAAGAACTGCATTTGCCACTCTAACACTAATGCTTGCAATACTTCTGATTGGAACGACAGTATTCACAGGCGATACCAAACCAGAGACAAGTCGATCCGAGTGGCTATATCTCACAATACTTCACACCAATGATGAGCATTCTGCGTTAATTCCACATTCACCAGCAATAGATCATGATCCGACAAATCCTGACGATCCTACCGTGGGTGGTTTCGCTCGACTGGCAACTGTTATTGAAGAAATCAGAATCCGCAAGGCAGAAGAGAATGAACCCGTTCTGCTCTTTAGCGGTGGTGACTTCCTTGGCGGGAGCGCGTATGGATGGCTCGCCCCCGCGGGTTATGCGGCAGAACTCTCTGTGATGCAGGCCATTGGGTACAACGCGGTAACTGTTGGCAATCACGAATACGATTACACGCCGGACGTGCTTGCTCAGTATCTCATTGCAGCCGGTTACCCTGAGGCCCATCAGAATTTGGCCGTGCTGGCCTCTAACACTCGACCCCCGGAAGATCATCCGCTAACCACAGAAGGGCTGTTCCGGCATACCGCGATAATCGAACTGGAGAACGGTTTGAGGATCGGGCTTTTCGGGATGATCGGGGAGGACGCAGAATCCGTGTCGTCTGACACAGGAGACGTTGTCTTTCTCAACCGCTATGATACTGCTCGGCGGATGGTCGATGAACTCAATCTAGAAGATGTGGATATCATCATAGCCCTTACTCACTCAGGTGTTGACGAGGATAGGGACCTGGTGAGAGAAGTCCCAGAGATCGACGTCATTGTGGGAGGTCATTGCCACAGTGCTCTACACCAGCCGATAATCGAGGGGAACACGATAATCGTTCAGGCTGGTTCTCTAGTGAGATTCCTGGGACACCTGGAACTTGCTTATAACAAGGAAACAGGCGAACTGAAGATACGAAACGAACCTGATTCTCCCTTCCTCATACCAGTTGATGGGAGTATTTTACCTCACACCGAAACTTCTATACTGATAGATCAGTATACTGGCATACTTAATGATCTGGTTGAAGAGATGACTGACGGACTGGTCGACGACATTCTGGCGCCAGTTATCAGATCAGACTTCCCGGTTTCGCATCGACCGGCGTTGCAGGAATCGCCTGTTGGCAACTTCATCACCGATGCCATGCGGCTGGTAACCCAAGAAGTAACCGGGCGAAGAGTAGATGTAGCGATAATGGGCAATGGGAATATCAGGGGAACTATCTATCCAGGGAACATGCCCCATTCACGGGGATTCGTTCCTTTCTACGAAATCGTCGAAGTGATAGGACTTGGTCACGGCCAGGACGGATATGGGGGGTATCCAATTGTCTCACTCTATCTCACTGGCGACGAACTGGCACGATTACTCGAAGTGGCCGTGCTTCTCAAAGAACTTATGGGAAACACCTACTTTTTACAGTTCTCCGGCCTTCGCTACAGCTACAATCCGAAGAACGCTGTCCTCTTCACTGTGCCTATCATGAATCAACCTTTACCCAGTACAAGAGCCGTAACAAGCGCTGAGCTATTCATTGGAGAAGGGATACAACCTGCTGAGGGGAAAGAAGGCTATGTTCCAATCAGGAAGGGAGATCAGCAGCTATACCATGTGGTTACAGACAGCATGAACCTGTCTTTCCTTCCCTTGGTCGGGAGCATGCTTCCCAGCCTTGATCTCGTTCCAAAACACGCTGACGGTCGACCCATAGACCTTAGTAACCCCGAAGAATTCATCGTTCAGCGAAACGGCATGGAACTCAAAGTATGGCACGCAGTGGTCGAATATGCTGCGTCACAGCCAGAAGGAGAGGACGGCATACCGCAGATGCCCCAGTACTATGAAGGAAAGGCCGGACGCATCAACGAAGTCTGGTCTCTTCCATATATGACCACAGCTCTCACTGTGCTGGGTGCTGTTGCAGCGGGAGTAGCACTCTTTTTCATTCTCAGGTAATTCGATAGCGTAGACTCATATTCCATCTCTTGGATAATCTTGGAGTTACCCAGAACCAGGAGCTCTGGTCATAGTAAGTGCAACGCATCAAACAAGATAAAAGATGGTCTCGATTTCTAGATTAGCTCTCTGAGCTGGAAACAGTGTAAGCCCGAAAATCATTGTGAAGTCCTCCAATGCCGACTAGCCTGACGAAGCGAGTGGTATTGATGCGCAGAGTCTTGTTGCTTTGTTCTGTAATCCTGGGATTCCTTTTCGTGAGTTCAGCGATGATCTCCACTGAGTTGAACGAAGTGATGAAGACCGAGGCCCAGGCTTTCAGGATCAAAACAGAAGAGGAACTTCAACTTGAGAGAAATATTGAAGAAGCCTTTCAATCTTATCTCAAGGAGTTCACAATCGGCGGAAAGGAATTGCTCATACGTATTCCATTTGGGATGCAGGGTGAAAGGTTTCCGGAGCAGCAATTCATCAAAGGAGGCAAGGGAACTCCGGAGGAACTCTGGCCGATCATCCAGCAGGAGCTGGCTTCTGAAAAGTTTGCAGAGTATATCGGGATGCTTTCCCTGCCTGGAAGAAAGCTCGTGCTTTTCGATCTTCCTGAGCGCTCCATTGAGTTCATATTTGATCCCGAGACAATTGACAGTATTCCTTGCGGAGATAAGGCCTATCCTATTGAGATAAAGCAAGCTGCTGGGTTCTGCGAGATCGATGTGTACAATTATCTCTATACGATGGGAATTGGCGTTGATTGCTCTGGATTTACCTTCAACATACTCAGAAGTCTTGGGCTCTTGTACGGAGTAGACCTGGTAGACAAGTTCGATATGGAGCCCATATACATTGGCAACTGGATATTCAACCCGTGGAACGTGCAGATAGTTGAAGACCGGATTGCAAACTTGAGGCCTGGTGACATAATCCAGTTCCACTCATGGACCAGGGAGTTTGATCACTCTGCGATTATCGGCAGCATTGATTTTGAGAAAGGTGAGATCGTTTATTACCAGACCACTGACTGGATTGCTGATCGAAAAGAAAGAGGGCCTCATGCTTCGCGAATCCTTTTTGACCCGGCATATCCTGAAAGAAGGATCTCAGATCCAGATATCGTCTGGGACAAGAGATTTGGCGAAGCCTTCGTGGGCGAACCCTATATATACGCAGATACAGGTGATTGGTACCGCTATACAATCATACGCGGCGGCGGGCGTGTAGTCAGACTCAACGCAATCACCAATCTGATTGGAGTTAGAGAACCTGCTTTTTGAGTTGGCTTTGTGCCAATTTCCTGTCACATACTCGTGCTTTTATCACCCTTTTCTGGCGCTTTTGCAGAACTGTTAGCTGACCTGTCGTGATAGATATGCTAACATTCATCCGAACATTCTTTTCTTGAGCTTCAGATGAATGACGAGTGTTTCCGAAGCATCAAAACATCAACATGAGCTGTAAATACAAGGAGGGAGCCAGGTGAGAAAAAAGCACTACGGATTAGGCGTGATGTTTCTCCTGATGCTATGCATATCTGTGAGCATCAGTGCATACTCACTACCAGAAATCGCGGAGAAGGACGGTGTCCTTTGGGCAGGAAAGGGATGGGCTGTTGAACAGGATGGAATCAGGGTCCTTTATCTATCAGGGAGCCCGCTCGAAATTGGAATGCAACACGGTCTTCTTTCAGTTGATGACCCGGACGAGATGCTTGAGTTGTGGAAGTCTTTGGATCCGGCTTATCACGCCGAAGGATTTGAGCGAGTTGCATGGTTTTTCAGAAACCTGTACGCCCGTTTTCAATTCTACCCTGTCTTCAAGCGACATACTCCTGATGAGTACCTTCAGGAAATGAGGGGGTTCATTATCGGTGCCTCTCGCGGTGAAGAATTTGGTACTTACGACATTGTGATGAGTAATGCTTCACAGGACCTTGCCCTTACTGGCCAGGCTTGTTCTGCTTTTGCTGCGTGGGGAGAGGCAACTTCAGACGGCTATCTCTATCTTGGACGTAACCTGGACCATTCAGGAATGATCCCTATGGCAGAGTTCCAGTACCTGGCATTCTACAATCCAGATGAGGGTTATCCATTTGTGGTGCACAGTTACCCGTCGCACGTGGGTACGATGAGTGGCATGAACTCAGAAGGTATCGTAATAACGTCCAACTACTCGATCTCTGTTCCTCGAGAAACTACCATATTCGGCCTCCCGTATATGCTGGTAGTGCGAAAAGCCCTTCAGTACAGCAGTACTATTGAAGAAGCCCTCGACATTATCGTGAAGTCACCTCGAACAGTCGGACTCAACCTCATGGTTGCCGACAAAGAGAGGGCTGTAGTCGTCGAACTGACAGCATACCGTATGGTAGTCAGAGAAGCTGAGAATGCCATCTATTCTACGAATCAGTTTCAGGATCCTTATATGAAGCAGTTCCAGGCAACTGGCTGGATGGCATCTGCATTGCGTGATCAGCGTTTCGAAGAACTCATCAATGAGAACTGGGGAAAGATCGATGTCAGCCTTGCTAGAGATTTTATGAGAGACAGGTTTGATCCAGGAAGCAGTGCCAACCTTGGTTTTGTCAGTGGAATTCACACAGATAGCAATCTGGCAAGCATGGT
>PWXG01000236.1 GCA_003561215.1 Thermotogales bacterium | reverse complement strand
CCCTTGACGAGTGTCACATGTCCTGCAAGGCGATGACCGACGAATTTTGAGACGGCATGTACGAGCCCACAGCTATTTGTATCGAGGTAGAAATTGTCTATCTGATAAGGATCTCCAGTGAGAACGATCTTGGTGTTATCTCCAACTCTGGTTAGTATCGTCTTCACCTCGTGAGGAGTGAGATTCTGAGATTCATCGATAATTATGAACTGATTTGGAATCGTTCTTCCCCTGATATAGCTCAACACATCCATCTGAAGCTTGTCTCCCTTCTTCAGGAAAGTGTCGAGTTCCACGTGCCTGTTCGAAAAGAGCAGCATCAGGTTATCCCGTATCGGCTGCATCCATGGTCGAACCTTTTCTTCCAGCGAACCGGGGAGATACCCTACATCTTTGCCCATCGTTATAAGCGGCCTGGTAACAAGAAGTCGCTCATACTTGTTCTCGTCAGAGACTTTTCTGAGAGCACACGCAAGTGAGATGAGAGTCTTTCCAGTTCCTGCTTTTCCAGGAAGGGCCACGAATTTGACTTCATCGTCAAGAAGAAGCTCCATGGCGATCATCTGTTCGCGGTTCCTCGGCATAATCCCCCAACATGAAGTGTCCATCGAAACCGAAACTTTGGTTATCGCTTTGCCATCAGGAGAAACACGTCCCAGAATACCTTCACCGAAGTCCACAAACTCGTTGCCGGAAATTTTTTTGTCAAGCTCTTCCGTCTTGAGAAGCTTGTTCTTCTGAAACTGCTCTCGGAGGTCGCTGTTTTCAATCTTCAGTATGCCCGAAAGCCTTTCGTCAAGACTGACCTTATCGGCCAGGTAGTCCTGTGAAGATATTCCCAGGACGTCTGCCTTCACTCTCAGGTTTATGTCCTTCGTGACCAGGTATACGGGAGCCTTCTCACGTTTGCGGAGTTCAATCGTATACATGAGTATGTCGTTGTCTTTTGTCTTTCTCGTCAGGTGTCCTGCCTGAGAAATACTGAACTCCTTGAAAACGACAACTCTAAGCTTACCACCGGAATTCAGAGCAACGCCGTCGGTCAGTTTGCCCTTTTCCCGAAGGGCATCCAGCGTTCGGTTGACTTCACGGGCATTTTGCCCGACAGATTCCGCCTTTGATTTCAGCTTGTCAATCTCCTCGAGTACTGGAAAAGGGATTATCACGTTGTTGTCCTCAAACTTCTCTATGCAGTCAGGATCGTGAACAAGCACATTGGTGTCCAGTACAAAGCTCTTTATCATCTAACCCCTCCAGTCTTTAACGTATCTCTTCAACCTGGAAAGACCACCCATTATCCTGGCGAGCTCCAGAAAAACCTTTGAAGTCACCAGAGCATCGTCAAGCGCCCTGTGAGTGGGTTTTTCCACAATCCCCAATCTCTGGGCAAGATCTCCTAGCTTGAACGACCCGTTTCTGAAGACCTCACGCGCTAGTTCGAGAGTGTCCAGATACTTGTTCGAGAGTGGCATCAGTCCTGTTTCTTTTGAAGCCATATCGAAGAACGTCATGTCTGCCGCAACGTTATGACCAACTATCAGAGAAGCCCCCAAATAGTCCTTGAAGCGCGGAAAGATCTCAATCATGGTCGGTGCCTGAGTCAAATCATCGTTCTTCAGACCGTGAACACCCGTTATGTGCCCAGGAATTACTACCTCGGGATTTACAAGTGCGTGAAAGGCAAGATCCTTCATAACCCTGCCCTTGTAAATTGGAACAGCACCGATTTCAATGATCCTGTCGCCTCTAAGTGGTTCAGAGCCGGTAGTCTCAGTGTCAATGACCACGTAAACGGTTTTCATCGTTCTTCCTCCTGGTAGATTGTAGCATGCTGCATTCCTTGTTTCAGGAGAAAGAGCGAAGGCTATCCGCTGAGATACCTGGAGAATGGCTTTTTTGTAGCTACGGTCACATAGTATCCGGAGCAGATACGCCCAGCACGGAAAGACCGTCTGCAAGCAGGTTCTTCACAACCATGCAGAGAGCGAGCCTGGCTGCCGAAACCTTCTTGTTATGGACATCTACCACTTTGTGCTTGTTGTAGAACACATGGAACTCGTTAGCCACCTCTTCGAGAAAATTCGTTATCCTGTTTATCTTGTAATCCCGCGACGTGCGTTCAAGGGTTTCTCCGAAAGATGCTACGTCTCGTATGAGTTTTCGTTCATCTTCACTCTTGAGAAGAAAGAAATCTGCGTTGTTCAGGTTCTTTGTACTTACGCCTTTCTCCTCGGCGTTTCTGAATATGCTACTGATCCTCGCATGAGCATATTGAACATAGAACACCGGGTTCTCTGCGCTCCTGGTTCTTGCGAGATCAACATCGAAAAGCATATGTGTATCGGGATCGAACATAGCAAAGAAGTATCTTGCGGCATCGGTACCGACCATATCGACGAGTTCATTGAGTGTATAGAACTCCCCTCTCCTTGTAGACATCTTCACAATATCGCTACCCTTCTTGAGGTTAACGTACTGATGAACCATAACGTGAAAAAAGTCTTTGGGGAGATCCAGTGCTTTCATGGCTGCGCGCATCCTTGGTATATGGCCGAGGTGATCGGCCCCCCAAATATCGATGACCCTATCAAAACCTCTTTCGTACTTGTTGAGGTGATAAGCAATATCTGTCATGAAGTATGTGAAAGTCCCATCGGAACGCACAAGGACCTTGTCCGACTCGTTTTCGAATCTCGAGACCTTGAACCAGACAGCATTATCTCTTTCCTCAACGAGATTCTTCTTCCTCAATGTATCCAGGACTTTGTCTACGGCTCCTGAGTCTACAAGACTCCTTTCACTGAAGAAGTTGTCAAAATCAACACTCAGTGCGGCCATGCTGGCACGCATTCCTTCAATCATTCTTCCTAGAACATAGTCCCGAAAGAACGTGCGGGTTTCTTCATCATCTCTTCCAAGATACCTATCACCAAATTCTCTGACAAGGTCTTCCGCCATCTCGACCAGGTAGCCACCCTGGTAATGCCTGTCCTCAAGCTCGATTCTTCTGTCGTGAATCTGCTCATATCTGATTTTCACCGATTCGCCAAGAAGGTCTATTTGTCTGCCCGCATCGTTGATGTACATCTCTTTTTCAACTCGGAAGCCTCTTGCCTCCAACACCCTGGCAAGCACGTCACCAATCACCGCCTGGCGTCCGTGTCCGACGGTGAACGGACCTGTAGGGTTGACACTTGCGAATTCAAGCTGGATTTTCATTCTGCTTCCAGGCTCTGAAATCCTCCAGAATCTGTGACTGTCGAGAAGGTTGGCAATCACGGCAGAAAACGCTTCCTGGGCCAGAACGATGTTGATAAATCCGGGACCGTCAACCGAAACACGTTCGATTCTCGAGTCGGAAACGAGCTCGCCAGCGATCGTCTCCGCAGCCTTCTTCGGTACCAATCTCATTCTCTTGGCAGCAAAAAAGGCAACATTCGTTGAAAAATCGCCAAAGCCTTCAGGAGGAACTTCGACCTTGTAGCCCTCTATATCGGAAAGCCCAAGCTTTTCGAGAGATTCAGCAATCAACCTTGTCAAAGCTTCCTTCATCATGTGCACCTCCGGATTTCGATAGAACGTAGCTCTGCCGGTGCTTTCTGGACCAGGAAAAGCATAAGCGAGCATAAAACAGCATAACATCGTATACTCCAAAAAGAAAGACATACAGCAGCTACCGCTAACACAGCGGCCGAAAGAACAAATTGAAACCTTCGGACGCTGTATGTATTATATAAGAGATAACCACGAGAAGAAGGAGGCTGGAGTTATGGGAATCAACCTGAAAGGTAGGAGTTTACTGACGCTACTCGATTTTTCCTACGATGAAATCAGATACCTGTTGGATATATCCAGGCAGGTCAAACAGGAGAAGAGAGCCGGAGCAGTAACCCAGAGGTTTGTAGGGAAAACGCTGGCGATAGTCTTTGAAAAGAGGTCTACAAGGACAAGAACGGCCTTTGAAACGGCATTTGGAGAAGAAGGCGGACATGCTGTCTTTCTATCAAAGGACGACATTCATCTCGGAGTGAAAGAAGACCTTGAAGACACCGCACGTGTTCTTGGGCGCATGTTTGATGCGATTGCGTTCAGAGGCTTCAAGCAGACTACAGTCGAAACACTGGCGAAATGGTCGGGTGTACCTGTCTATAATGGCCTTACTGACGCTTACCATCCAACGCAGATTCTTGCAGATTTCCAGACAATCGAGGAAGCCTTTGGAACACTTCGAGGAAGAAAGCTGGTTTACATGGGCGATGCAAGGAACAACGTCGCTGTCTCGCTGATGATAGGTTCAGCAAAAATGGGCCTTCATTACGTCGCGTGTGGTCCAAACGAGTTGCATCCCGACAACTCTCTTGTCGCGAAGTGCAGGAAGATCGGGGATGATCAAGGTGCGACTATCGAGATAAGCGCTGATCCAAAAAAAGCCGTTGAGAACGCCGATGCACTTTATACCGATGTCTGGGCTTCAATGGGTGAAGAAGACAAGATGAAGGAGAGGATCGAGTTGCTCAGACCTTTCCAGGTAACTGAAGAGGTCATGAGAAGTACCGGGAAGAGAGACTCGATTTTCCTGCACTGCCTACCCGCGGTGAAAGGAAACGAGGTCACCGTGGAAGTTATTGAGGGTCCTGCTTCGAGAGTATTCGAGGAAGCAGAGAACAGAAAGCACACGATCAAGGCAATAATGATAGCAACACTTCTGTAGAGGTGATCTGATGAAGAAGATCGTCGTTGCAATAGGAGGAAACGCTCTCAATAGACCCGGAGAATTGCCTACAGCTGAGGTAATGAAGGTGAACCTCCAGTCTACAATGCGATATCTCGCTGATCTGGTCGAGGATGGTTACGAAGTCATAATCACACACGGGAACGGTCCACAGGTAGGAAACTTGCTCGTTCAACAGGATATTGCTAAGGACGCATTTCCACCTTTCCCGATCGATGTAAATGATGCCATGACTCAGGGATCGATTGGGTACCTGATAACCCAAACACTGTCAAATGAGCTTAACCGTAGAGGCGTCAAGAACCCTGTCGCCTGTGTGCTGACTCAAATAGTCGTCGATAGGGACGATCCTGGATTTCAACACCCGTCCAAGCCTGTGGGGCCTTTCTACGATGAAGAAACAGGCAGAAAGCTCTCATCAGAGAAGGGATGGTCATTCGTAGAAGATGCCGGAAGGGGGTGGAGACGCGTTGTTCCTTCACCGATCCCCCTCGATGTCGTAGAAATTGACTCACTGAGGACGCTGGCAGACGCCGGGGTTATTCTGGTCGCTGCAGGTGGTGGAGGAATCCCTGTTGTGAAAACTGGAGACGGGATAATAGAAGGAGTGGAAGCGGTAATCGATAAGGATCGAGCTTCCGCTTTAGTGGCAAGTCTTCTGGGGGCCAACATGTTCCTTATCCTAACAGCCGTTGACTACGCTTTTCTTGACTTCGGAAAATCAAACCAGAAGCGACTTGAGAAATTGTCCACGACAGAAGCGAAGACACTGATGGACGCAGGCCAATTTGCAAAGGGAAGCATGTTTCCCAAGATAGAGTCTGCTGTTGCTTTTGCAGAACGCACGGGGAAAGACGCGGTAATCACGTCACTTGAAAGTGTCGAAGAGGCTCTGACGAGCGGAGCCGGTACAAGAGTATACAAGGGCTGATGAAAAAAGGGCGGGTCAGCATATGGGCCTGCCCTTTACTTCATTCTGCCAAGACGACTTTCCAGATTCTCGAGTTCTTCCGACAGCTTTTCTTTTTCCAGTAATATGTTGAGCAGATGGTCTTCATGAAGCTGAAGCTTCGCATTGACAGCTTCGAGCTTTTCATAGTCAGTTGCGTAGTCCTGCACTTCTTGCTGAAGCCTTTCAATTTCCTTCTCTGTCTCTCTTTCTTCAACATCAAGTTCCTGAAGTCTTCTCTCAAAGGCACGGCATTGATTGCGTGTCTTCCTGATTTCATCGTATGAGGCTTTTGCAGAGCAATTGGAGAGCTCCTCGCTTGACTGTGAGTCTTTGACTCCCCTGTAGTCCTCAAGAGACCTTAACTGCACGACCTTTCCTCTTCTTATCTCAACAAACCTTGTACAAACATTCTTCAGGAACTCCCTGTCGTGGGAGACGACGATCATGGCACCGTCATACTGATCAAGGACTTGTTCAAGGCTTTCTATGGACCAGATGTCAAGATTGTTTGTTGGCTCATCCATGATCAGAACATTTGGTTTTTTCAGGATGGTGATTGCAAGGGCTAACTTGGTTCTCTCTCCACCGCTAAGCTCAGATACCCCCTTGAAGACTTCATCAAGTTCAAAACCAAATCGGCCCAGGTATCCCCTGATCCTGTAGTCTGGCCATTCCGGAACCTCTTTCCAGGCCTCCTCGAGCACAGAGGAATTGTCATCGAGTTCTGCGGTTGTCTGAGAAAGCACTGACCACCTGACGTTTTGACCCCAGGTATATGAACCGCCTTCTGGATGGAGTTCTCCGGTAATCATCCTCAACAGAGTGGTCTTCCCGCTTCCGTTTGGGCCAAGCAAAGCCAGTTTTTCTCCCCTGTGAAGGATCGCGTTTGTCCCCCTGAATAGCGGTAACCCATCGTACGAGAAAACCAGTTTTGATAGCTCCAAAACCTTGTATCCCGTTCTTCCATTTGCACTGAGTTTGAGCCTCAGATCGCTCCTCTCATTTTCTGGTGCCGCTGCAGTTTCCAGCCTAACTCTGAGTCTTTCAACCTGTCTTTCCTTATTGATCGCCTGTTTGATGAACTTCTCCTGACCCCAGACCCTGTAACGCTCTGCAACCTTTGAGAGCCTGTCGATCTCTTTCTCGAGATTCTCCCGTGTCCTTAGAGTTGTCTTCATCATCCGCTCACGTTCTTTAGAGTAGATAGCATAGTTGCCGGCAAAATCCCAGAGGCGTCCGGAATTGATCTCCCAGAATCTCGTTCCGACACTCTTGATAAGGTACCTGTCGTGAGAAACAACTACCATCGCTCCCTTGTAGCTTTTCAGGTAGTTTACCAGCCAGTCAACAGAGTCGAGATCGAGATGATTGGTTGGTTCGTCAAGCAACAGTAGATCATAATCAAACAGGAGCATCTTTCCCAGAGAGATTCTCGTGAGCTCGCCTCCGCTGAAGCTCCCGAGCTTCCTTTCCCACTCCGGCTCCTTGAAGCCGAGTCCGGAAAGAATACTCCTGACTCTCCGTTCATAGCTATAGAATTCATAAGAATCCTTTATCAGCAGTTCTTTACCCGTCATGTAGTGTTTGAAAAGTCCTTCATCGTTGTTCTCGATTCTTTTCTGCTTCTGGTGTCCGATTTGAAGGCCAGATTTTCGAAAAACAGAACCGTCGGCAGGCCGGATCTCTCCTGAGACGATCTTCAGGAGAGTGGACTTGCCCGAACCGTTCTTCCCGATGAGAACGATCTTGTCGTCCTTGCTTATTGAAGTAGATATGCTGTCAAACAACGGTCCTGGACCGTAGTCGTGCGATACATCGCTCAAAGTGACAATCATGGTTCTTCCCTTTCTCGAACAACAAGGAACATGCTCGAAATGTGCAAGAGGCGCACTCCGCCACTTACCTGAGTATCAAGGCCTCTTCCTCGGGTATTATCCATTATCCACTTCTCTTGAGAACTCCCTTCGTTTTCGCCCACACTTCCATCTTACCAAAGGTTACTATCCCCATTGGAAGCAGCGCTGCTCCGAGAAGCATCAATGGCCACACCTCATTCCACAAGCTGGTGAAAGACGCTCCTTCAAGAATGGCCGCACGCATTCCTTGCAGAGCATACGTTGCAGGGGAAAACCGTGCAACCATCTGCATCCACTGCGGCAGGACATCAATTTCATAGTACACCCCCGAGAACATCAATAACAACGCCTGAAAGATGTGGACTACCTGTACGCCTTTCTCCGGTGATACGAGCGGTAGTACTGCTGCCATTATCCCCAGACCAACAAAGGAGAAGCTTGCAACACTAAGGATGGCTGCTGCCGAGGCAAGATTCGCCGATGATAGACTGAGATCAAAGAATACGGCTACTGTGAAAAGGATTAATCCACTTCTGATTATGCCGTATATGATGGCGTAAGCACATACGCTGAGAAGGTGATTAGCTCTACGAATTGGTGCCATAAAAGTGTATTCGATCGTCTCTTCCCAGCGCTCCCAGGCCACGGTCTCCGCAACGATCTCAAAAAGGATCGAGAGATATCCCCATAGTATTGATCCCAAGAGCATGTATAGAATCAAGTAATTCGTATCCAGTGTAACTCCAGAAAACGCTTCGACGCCTTTGCCAATAAATCCCATTGTTACAGAATTCGCAACAGTGTATACGAAAAAAACCACTTCCCATTTCCAGTATCTCTTCGAGAGGTTGAAGTTTCTCTCGATAAAGGCCCAGGATGCCCTGAGCTCCCCGACCACGTGCTTCAGGTTCATGCCGTTTCTACCTCCCCGTACTCTGCCTCCTCGAAGCTGACTCCCGTATATGCCAGGAATACCTCTTCAAACGTTGCATTCGCCTTCCTCGATGAAACCGACAGTTTCAGCTCAGCCGGTCTGCCGGACATGACTATCTCACCGTTGTGGATTATTCCCACATAGTCGCATAACCGCTCTGCTTCTTCCATATCGTGGGTGGTAAGCAGTATTGTAGTACCCGAGTTGTTACGCATCTGAGTGATCAGGCCCTGCACTTCTCTTTTCGCACGAGGGTCAAGCCCGGTAGTCGGTTCGTCCAGAAGAAGCATTCTCGGCTGACACATGAAGGCTCTTGCGATCGCGACCTTCTGTTGCATGCCTCGAGAGAAGTCCTCTATCGGATCCTTTAGCCTCTTGCTATCCAGACCAATTCTTGGGGCAATGTCGAGAATCCTTGCCAGTGATTCTTTCCGGGACATGCCATGAAGTCCCGCCGAGAACAGCAGATTCTCAATAGCTGTGAGCTTTCTAAAGAAGCTGGCCTCTACTGACACCCTGTTTATGAGTCTTTGCACTTCTCTTGATTCCTTTGTCACGTCGAATCCGAAGAGCTCGACGCACCCTTCATCAGGAATAAGCAAAGTCGATGCAATCCTGATAAAAGTGGACTTTCCTGAACCATTTGGACCCAGGAGCCCATATATTTCGCCCTCTCGAATGTGAAGATCTACACCCTTGAGCGCTTCAACAGTCTTCTTGTTCTTCCTGAAGGCCTTTCTGACATTCGTTGCCGCCAAAGCCTTGACTGACATTTCGTACCTCCTCAAAATGGCCGAAAATTAAGCAGCCACCGTCTGCCTCTCGATTCATTATTCTCTTTGTTCCGAAGTTTTCTCGGTAATGCATATTTGGCTAAACACACGTCATTCATGACAGAACTCCTTTTCTGTTCTCATTGCGATGTGCCTGCAACGTCCGGACGATTCTCCCCTTTTCTCAACAGCAATTCACGGTTCCTTCTTAACAGCGCTTTCTGAATCACGTCCACGCCCCCCAAGCGTACAAAAGAAAAGGGCCGTGACTCTCGCCACGGCCCTCGTGAACTCTGCTACTATACGAATGAATACCTAAACAGGTACACGAAGGCGTGGCAAGATGCGTCGAGTCCGTCGACTCTGACGGTGAACGGAACAAACCTGCTAATTCTCATACCACACCTCCTGATT
>PWXG01000217.1 GCA_003561215.1 Thermotogales bacterium | reverse complement strand
TCGTGTTGCTGTCAAACGCCTCCGGGTTGTCATAGCTTTGCACAACGATGACGCCCGATACGTCAGTTCCCTTGAAAAGCGGCACACCTAACCATGCCTCACAGATAGAACCGGTTTGATATATTTCACCGGTTTCGATCAGGCGCAATACATCCTGTTTTTGCAACAAGACGGATTGTTTATTGTCAATCACGAGCCCTGTAGCGGAGCCTTTTGCCGGCCAGGTATCAATCTGGTCCTTTTCATCTTTTTCAAATGGCGCAGAAAGCATCCCTGTTTCAGAATCATAAAGGGCAATATAAAAATTGGTGGTATCAACAAGTTGTGACAGCTGCTGTTCAACCGCTTTAATAAAATCATCCAGCTTAAACCTGTGCAATACTTCATTGGCGATCTGGAAAAGAACCTGTTTGGTCTTGTCCGTTACAATTCTCTAGTACTGCTGCCGGAACCCACCCCTCTGTGTGTGTAATTCTAACGAATCTCATTGGGATGGTGCCGTTGTTTTTAGATTCAGAGGAATCCTGAGAATTCCTAGAAGCTTCTACATAAGTTCCTCTAGGAAGCGAGGCATCTGAATTAACCTGAAAACTTCCCCCAGCTTCTTCCCACAAATTGACATAATTATCATTTGCGCTAGTAGCACCATTGCAACCACTAGCAAAAAGAGTGCCAACGGAGACCAATCCAATAGCAAAAAGTTTTGATTGCATTTTCATCATTGCCAACAATAAATTGCCTTACGTTGGTTTATTTCATGGCTAAATGGCATCAACAGGACTATTCCTCTGATGCATGAAGAACCTTTGCAAAGACTTCATATTTTCGTTTGGGAAGATGCTTAGCCCTGTTAGATTGGGTATCGGTTGTTCACCCGCAACCTAAGGTATCCTCAAGACTTCATATTTCTGGCGCAGTACAACTCCATGACCTATCGTAAAAAGCTGATCGAAGTTGCCCTGCCGCTGGAGGCAATCAATATGGAGTCGGCGCGGGAGAAGTCGATTCGTCATGGGCACCCGAGTACGCTGCATCTGTGGTGGGCGCGGCGACCGCTGGCGGCATGTAGGGCGGTGCTATGGTCGTCGCTGGTGGATGACCCGTCGAGCTGGCCGGAGAAGTTTCCTACTGAGGAAGACCAGACGCGAGAGCGGCAGCGGCTGTTTGATATTTTGGGGCGAATCACGATTGAGACCGATCGCAGAGGCAATACCAAGCAGGTGGTGCGGGGGCTGGTGTCGTGGGATGACATTAAAGACCCGGCGGTGATTGATGAGGGGCAGCGCGAGATTGCTAGGTCGCTGGCCTGGGGCCGGGGAGAAGACCCGCCGACCCAGCCCGATGCGGTGCGAGAGTATATTGCCAAGTATGCGCCGCCGGTCTATGACCCCTTTGCTGGAGGCGGCTCGATACCACTAGAGGCGCAGCGGTTGGGGCTAGATGCCCACGCCAGCGACCTAAACCCGGTGGCGGTGCTAATCAACAAGGCGCTGATTGAGATACCGCCCAAGTTTAAAGATATGCCGCCGGTAAACCCGGAAGACCGCAAGCGGGCCAAGCTGGAGTCGTGGAAAGGGGCGCAGGGCTTGGCGGCGGATGTGCGGTACTACGGCAAGTGGATGCGGGATGAAGCGTTTAAGCAGATTGGGCACCTGTACCCAAAAGTGAAGGTGGTGCGGGAGGAAGGTGGCAGTTACCGCCATGCTACGGAAGCAGAAATCGAAAATCCGAAATCAAAGGTTGAAGAGCTGACGGTGATTGCGTGGATTTGGGCAAGGACGGTGAAGTGTCCGAATCCAGTGTGCGGATGTGAGATGCCACTAGTGAAAAGTTTTCAGCTTTCAATGAAGAAAGGGGGGGAAGCTTGGATCAAGCCGACTGTTGAGAACTGCATAAATACAAACACCAAGAAGATCCAATTTGTAGTGGATTCGGGCAAAGGAAAAGCGCCAGAAGGAACAGTGGAAAGAAAAGGGGCGAGGTGTATTGTTTGTGAACAACCAGTAGCACTTGAGTATGTGCGAGGAGAAGGAAAAAAAGGCTGTATGGGGCAGCAGTTGATGGCGATTGTAGCTGAGGGTCAAAATAGACGAATTTATCTTGAACCTACTAAGGAGCAGGAGGCATCTGCAAACTCGGCAAAACCGGGCTGGAAACCCGAGACAGAGCTTATTCCCAATTCGCGTCATGTCACCCCTGTTATCTATGGCATGACCACACACTCAGATCTATTCACTCTGCGCCAACTGGCAGCTCTTACAACTTTGAGTGATTTAGTGAAGATAGTGCAGGAACGAATAACCCACGATGCAGAAGCAACAGGAATAGAAAACAGTAATATACCCCTGAACAAGGGTGGAACAGGGGCAAAAGCCTACGGAGAGGCGATTGCAGTTTATTTATCTCTTGGCATTGGAAAATTTGCTGATAATGCTTCTGCACTATGCTCTTGGCACTCTGGGGCAGCACATCTGAAAATTCGTGCGACCTTTGGTCGTCAAGCTTTACCAATGGTCTGGGATTTTGCTGAAGGTAACGCTTTTTCAGATTCGACAGGTAATTTTTTCCGTCAGATTGAGCTAATTGTCAAGGTTTTAGAAAGATGCTGTGTTGGCATTCAGGGATTCGCCTTCCAACACGATGCAACCAAGAATTACGAAAATGATAAAATCTTAAAAATTATCTCAAGTGATCCGCCATATTATGATGCTGTTCCATATGCCGATTTGTCAGATTTCTTTTATGTATGGTTAAAGAATTCTGTTGATTTTATTTACCCTGAAATTTATAGTACTCTTCTAGTTCCAAAATCTCAAGAACTGGTTGCAGACCATTTCCGTCATGGCAGTGATGATCGTGCTAAAGAGTTTTTTGAGGCTGGCCTTGTCGAAGTTTTTCACCGTGCTAATACTCTAAACCATCATGATTACCCTGTCACGGTTTACTACGCCCTCAAGCAAACTGAAACTGACAGCAACGACCAGATAGCTTCTACTGGCTGGGAAACCATGCTCGAAGGTTTGATGAAGGCCAACTTAAGCATTGGTGGCACATGGCCCTTACGAACTGAATTAAGTAACCGAATGAGAGGTCAAGCTTCCAACGCTCTCGCCTCCTCTATCGTCCTTGTCTGTCGCCCCCGCCCCACCGACGCCCCCAAAGCCACCCGTCGCCAGTTCCTCAACGAACTCAAGCGTGAACTTCCCAAAGCTCTCAAAACCCTGCAACAGGGCAACATCGCCCCCGTTGACTTAGCCCAGGCCAGCATTGGCCCCGGCATGGCCATCTACTCTAAATATGCTGCCGTTCTAGAGTCAGACGGTGCCCCTATGCGCGTGCGCACCGCCCTACAACTCATCAACCAAACCCTCGACGAGTTTTTCGCCGAGCAAGAGGGCGAGTTTGACCGCGATACTCGCTGGGCTCTCACCTGGTTTGAACAGCACCAGTACGGCGATGGCCCCTACGGCGAAGCCGAAACCCTCTCCACCGCCCGCAACACCAGCGTCAAAGGCATGGAAGATGCAGGCATACTCGTCGCCAGAGGCGGCAAAGTGCGCTTGCTCGAACGCGACGAACTGCCCCAAGCCTGGCAGCCCGAAGCCGACAGCCGCATCCCCGACTGGGAAGCCGCCCAGCACCTGATTCGCACCCTGCTCGACCAGGGTGAACTCGTCGCCGCCGAACTCCTTGCCCAGTTGGGCGACCAGGGCCAAAACGCCCGCGACCTGGCCTACCGGCTCTACACCATCTGTGACAGAAAAGGCTGGGCCGCCGAAGGCGTTGCCTACAACAGCCTAGTGATCGCCTGGCCCGAACTCACCCGTCTCGCGGCAGAAGCGGGGCCATCCGAAGTGCAGGGGAGTTTCTTGTAAGTCCTCCGTACCTCTGGGGTGAATTTCAACCACAGCGACCGAGAGAGCAAAGAGAAAATCTGTTAACGCTTAAACTGTAAAACAGGGACTCTGAGAGAACTGGCCATGAACACGCAACTCGTAAACTCCATCATTCAAGTTGTGCGATCTCTCCCCAGAGACGAGCAACAGATGCTCATTGAAAGCCTAAACCAACTCCTTCTTCAGCCCTCCTCTGACGAATCTAATCCGTCAGAACCAGCAGAAACTGCCGATATTCCCCCTAATGAAGCCTTAGAAGAACCAATCGATGAAGATGCTTGGGCAGTGTGGCAAACTCTGGGAGATAATGCGGTGTCGGGTCAATTAGAGAACCCATCCGTTAATCACGATCGCTATCTTTACGCTAAACCTCAATGAACCGGCTATTTGTCGATTCCCAGATGGGCTTTGCTCGATTGCCGCTATAGTCCCTAAACCCATGCTCGACATCCTACGCTTTCAAAACTTCAAATCCTGGCGCGATACTGGAGAAATTCGTTTTGCGCCGATTACTGGTTTTTTTGGTACAAATAGCTCTGGGAAAAGCAGTATTTTACAGTTCTTGCTGATGCTAAAGCAAACCGTTGAGTCTAATGACCAACAAAGGGTTTTGCACTTAGGGAGCGATCATACCTACGTTGACCTGGGCACTTCCTATGATATTCTGCATCAACAAATTACTGAACGGCCATCTCAAATTTCCTTTTCGCTTAGCTGGTCAGATCCCAATTTTAATAATACGTTTCGCCTACCCACTAATGTTGTAGAAGCTTCACTTGGGCCTGGAAACTCAATTCCATTTCTGGGTGACCCAGTAGATAAATTCAATTTTGAAGCCGTCATTAACATGGACGAGGATGAGATGCTCTGCCACGAGTTTTCTTATTCTTATTTTGCTAGAGATCGTTGGCATAGCGTTGGCATGCATGATGTTTCCACGCCTAACTTTCAAAATGCCTATGAACTGACCTATGCAGGGGTTCCAGAGCAAATTGCGTTTTCACGAGAAGGTAAACTCTTACCTCCGCCAGTCAAAAGCTACGGGTTCCCAAGTGACGCTAGAGCTTATTTCCAAGCAGGTGAGTTTACTCAGGAACTTTCACTGCTCTTTGAGCAGGTCTTTCAGCGCTTATTTTATCTAGGCCCCCTCCGTGACTTTCCCAAACGAAGCTATACGTGGTCTGGAGAAAAACCCCAGGATGTAGGGCGTCGTGGAGAGTTGGCTGTTGCAGCTCTCTTGGCCGCAAAGAAACGAGATCCTGAAGTGGAAATCAAAGTCGCTAGTTGGCTTAAGAAATTGAAGCTAGTCGATGATTTTCAGGTTCAGCCAATTGCGCCTAATCGTCGTGACTATGAAGTGCGTCTATGCAGTCGTCCTAATTCTGCCAAAGCAGTTCTCATCACTGATGTAGGGTTTGGAGTGTCCCAAATCCTACCCGTCCTGGTGTTGTGCTATTACGCTCCTGAAGGCTCCACTGTTATACTGGAACAACCTGAGATTCATCTTCATCCGTTTGTACAAGCTGGACTGGCTGACCTCTTTGTTGAAGTCTCTCGTGAGAGAAATTTACAAATTATTATCGAAAGCCACAGCGAACATCTTCTGCGGCGTCTCCAGCGTCGGATTGCCGAAGCCAAACTGATTACCTATGAACAGACTGCTCTCTACTTTTGCGACATGGACGACGCTGGGGCATCACATCTTATCCCCTTAGCACTAGACGAATTTGGCAATATCAACAACTGGCCCCAAGGCTTCTTTGGGGATGAAATGGGAGATCTTGTGGCAATGACTGAGGCCGCAATGCAGCGACAAATGGTGAGTGACGCATCCTAATGCCAGTTGTCGTCGATACCAACGTGCTGATCGTTGCGAATGGGCGCGATTGCCCTCAAGCCACACCAGCTTGCCAGCTCACCTGCATTCAGCACTTGCGCCACACTCAAACTCATGATCTTCTAGTCATTGATGATAGCTTTCATATATTGAGGGAATATCAGCGCAAAGTTTCACCTACAGGTCAGCCAGGAGTGGGGGATGCCTTCCTGAAGTGGGTTTTGACTAATCAAGCCAATCCCTTTCGCTGTCAGCAGGTCACCATTACGCCCACAGCCAGCGGCAGCTTCCAAGAGTTTCCTGACGCACCAGACCTCAAAGGCTTCGATCCCTCTGACCACAAGTTTGTGGCAACGGCTCTTAGCCATCGTGATCGTCTCCCGATCCTGAACGCTGTAGATTCAGACTGGCAACAGTTTGGGATTGCTCTAGCGGCTGCTGGAATAACTGTTCGTCAGCTATGTCCTGAAACTTTGAAGTAGCGGTCACTGCTGTCATCAGAAGACCCATCGAACAGAGGTTTTTCCAAAGCCTATGCTGATCGGGTCTATCTGAAAGCTCGAAGCGGTAGCTAATCCTCCGGTTTGAGGAGATTTTGACGTGTAAATCTAGTCAATAGGGCTAGTCGCAAATCCTTGGCCTGTCAAGGCTTAGCATTTGTTTAGCCTTGTATATTCTGGACTGGATTTTGGGGATACTGCTAGTGAACGCGAAGTCGAACCGAGCCGATAAAAGCAAGCTGCAGGGTTAAAGGATGACCGTAACAGAAGATTTTGATTTTGAGGCTGCCGTGAAGACTGCCCTCAACGAAGCCCTGAGAGAGCGTGGCCATGTCAATATCTTGATCGCCGGACGCACTGGCGTCGGTAAGAGTACGCTGATCAACTCCGTCTTTCAGGGCAGCTTCGCGACGACTGGTCAGGGACGTCCCGTTACCCAAAACACGCGAGAAATCAAAAAAGAAGGGATTCCCCTTTCCATATTTGATACTCGGGGCTTAGAAATGGCGGACTTTTCCGAGACACTAGGGGCGCTCAAGTCCTTCGTGTCAGAGCGTTCTAAAAGTCCCGACTCCAACCAACATGTTCATGTAGCGTGGATTTGTATAGCTGAAGACTTTCGACGGGTAGAGCCCGCCGAGGAAGAACTCGTCAAAATGCTGGTTGACCGAAACATACCTGTCATCGTCGTAATCACCAAAGCCAGGTCTGACAAAGGCTTCCGCGCCACGATACTGGAAATTCTCCCTGAAGTGAGCAATGCTGTTCGAGTACGAGCTATTCAGGAAGAACTCGATGACGACATTGTGCTGCCACCAAAGGGGTTGCATGAACTGGTCGAGTTAACCATGCAGGTCGTCCCAGAAGGCCGGAAAAGAGCCTTTACAGCGGCACAAAAAGTTGACATCGAGTTAAAAAAAACACAATCCCACACCATCGTAGCTGGATCCGCCATTAGCGCAGCCGGGACAGCGGCAGTCCCCATACCATTTTCGGATGCGATCGCTATTGTCCCCATCCAGATTGGGATGTTAGCGGGTATATCAGCAACCTTTGGTTTACCAGTAGATAAAAGCTTCCTCAGTACCCTGGTCGGCAGCATCCTTGCTGGAGCAGGAGGCACCTTAGCCGGGCGTTCGATTGTGTCTGGCTTACTAAAGATGATTCCCGGTGCAGGTTCTGTCGCCGGAGGTGCGATCGCAGCCACTACAGCCGCTGCACTCACCACGGCTATCGGAGAGACTTACATCGCCGTTTTAGTCATGCTGTTTGTCAGCAAGGATGGTGAACCTCCCACATCCGATGAAGTGGCAGAGGCTTTCAAGTCCAAATATTTACAGCTCGCTACCAGTAGGTAACTCGCTCTATCAAAAATAAGAATGTCACAAGACATTCTGTGGAGTGGCCAAAGAAGCCATCTAATCCGAATTAATCACTCAAGGTAATTTTTGTGGAAGCCCGTAACCGTAAAATCAGCGAATGGTACACCAAGATTCAATACGGAGAAATCAAACTCCCCCGATTTCAGCGATTTGAAGCCTGGGACAGCCATCGCATTGCCAGCTTGCTACAGACCGTCATCCACAACCTGCCCCTGGGTATCACCCTGGTATTGGAGGTTGGGGATCAGGAGAAGTTCATCTCTCGCTACCTGAAGACTGCACCCGCTACCCACAACAAAGTGCAGGAACATCTTCTGGATGGACAACAACGGCTAACTGCTCTCTGGCGGGCATTCCACAACAACTACCAGTGGGAGACCTACTACGTCTACCTAAAAGAGTTCGACAACTACGACAAAGACGAAGAACGGGATAACCTGTCAATTTACTGGCGGGGACGATACATCAAGCAGAAAGACGGAAAGCAATACCCGCTATGGTGTGACGACCCGGCGAGGACTCTGGAGAGGGGCTTGATTCCGATTAATTTGCTGCGTCCCGATAATATTAAGAACGAAATTGATGATTGGGTAAATGCAGCTCTTCAGAGGCCTTCTGCTGAAGCAGGTATCGAAGCCTTAGAGCAGTTTTTCTCCCTTAAGGAGCAGGTAAGAACCAAAATTCAAGAGTTGCGTTCCACTATCGCCAACTACAATCTGCCATTTCTGTCCTTACCGGCTTATACCGATAAGTCCGTGGCCCTCAGCGTGTTCATCAACATGAACACCAACAGCAAGCCCCTTTCGACCTACGACATCATCGTGGCCGAAGTAGAAAGCGCCATGGGGCAATCTCTCCATGATTTAGAGGCTGACCTCCACCAAAAACATTCAGCTATTAGTCGCTACGCCTCCTTATCGAGCCTGATTCTGACGACCTCGGCGCTGCTTCAGGGCAATCTCCCCAACCAGCGGGGAGCCTGGGACATGGATAAAACCCGCATGGTCGAGCAATGGGACAGACTGGAGCGAGGCTTGAGCCTAATGGCCCAATTCCTCAACGGCGAAGGCATTTACGACGACCAACGGTTACCCACCAACGCTGTCCTGGCCGTCATTGCCGCTCTCTATGCCGACATCCCAGAATCTGGAGATAAGCGAGGGCAAGACGAACTGCTGCTGAAGAAATATCTGTGGTACAGCTTCTTTAGCGATCGCTATGAAAACTCCGCTGCTACCCACGCTTTCGCCGACTTTAATGTGCTGAAAGCCATTATCACTGGCAAGCAGAAACCTGATGCCAGTCCTTACACCATCGCTGATGTCCCTATCTTCGCCAGCCACTCTTTGGTCGAAGCCGAGGAACTAACCACTGCTGAATGGCCGAAGCGTACCACCATTCGTGGACGCGGTGTTCTGGCCGTTATGTGTCGTTTAGGAGCCCTAGACTTTTTCACCGCAGAACAACTGAGTGCTCAGAATATTGGCGAACGACACTACCACCATGTTTACCCTGATGCTCTGCTAAAAGAAGCCGGTATAGAAAGCTTCTTGGCACTCAACTGCGCTCTGATTAAGGACAAAACCAACATGTCCATCGGGCGTAGGGACCCGTTGGTTTACATGAAAGATCGGTACAAATGGGTCTCTGAGGAAATTGTGCAGGATCGCTTACAATCCCACCTGATTCCCATTGACGAGCTAGCCAATGGTGGCTACGAAGAGCTATCAGAAGAAGCGAAAAATACTAAGTTGAAGAAAGATTTTGAAGCCTTCATTCAGAGGCGGGCCGAACTGGTTATGGCTGCTGTTAGAAAACTGGTTGACGGACGCCAACTCAGCGCTGCGGAAGTTTATAAAGAGATTGAAAGCTCCCCAGTGGTTGACCAACAACCAGCAATGGCACAGATTAGTGGCTGAGCTATCTAGGCTTCCGCAGGAGTTTCCCGACGCAATAGCAGGGGTACCCGTTCAACAGCTTTGCCAGGCACCCTCAAAGCCTTAATGTTAAGGCCATGAGTAATTCTGCTGACTTTCCTTCAATCCTTGGGAAGAATGAAGCAGGGATAAAAACCTCTAGCAAATCAAGCTGAAATCATTCCATAAGATCAAC
>PWXG01000240.1 GCA_003561215.1 Thermotogales bacterium | reverse complement strand
TTTGCCACGCTGGAAGGCTATTTCAGGGCAAAGCGATTCGTAGCGGAGCTTCTATACCTGTCAAGTTTCTGGACCGCGGTAGGGAGAATAGCTGTCGGGAGGGCGCTTGCTGACGGAGAGCTTATCCTGTCGGGTCCAGTTACTTCTTCGCAGTTGAGAGAGATTACCAGAGCGTTCCTGGAAGAAGGCGCAGAGACGGTTCTGACTGATGGATTTGCTTCTCGAGCCGTGCATGCGTCTCCCTGTGTATCAGAAGGCGTAGTGCTCGCCACGGGATCAGCGCTGTCTTCTGATCTTGCCGAACTCGTCGAGAGGACCGTGCACTTTGTTCGCATGATAAACCTGCCGGAAGTCAGTGACTCTACGAAGAAGCATCTACAGAAGCTGGATCCCGGAGTGTGGAGTATCGGTGACAAAGGAACCGCAAGAAAGCTTTACTCCAGGACTGTTCTGAACCTTCCTGCCGACTGCCTGGAAGAAGAGTGCAAGATAGTCTATTCAACGGGAGCCGTTGGAGAGAGATTCGTGAATTCCATTCTGAAGAAGAGATATGAAGTCAGTCTTTCGATCGTGGTGCGTGATTTCACAAGACTGTTCATATCCCGACAGACACTGAATTCCTTTCTTGGACGCGGCGGTCGTATCGAGGTCATGGAAAGAGCAAGGCTTGTAGCAATAGCGGTAAATCCGGTATCGGAAAGCCACAAGGTACTTGAGAGTAGAGAGATAATCGAGATCCTTTCTTCCCGTGTGGGAGTTCCGGTCATCGATACTCATATGGAGATTTGATTATGGATGATTATAGTATGTTTGAACGAACGGGCTTTGATTTCATTATCAGACAACTCTCCGTTGTTACACCGCTTGCGCATCGAAAAATGAGGATGCTACAGCTTTCCTCAAGCAAGCAGGAACTCGAAGCAGTATTCGCAGACTTCTGCAGAAAACATAACTACTTCAGAGGGAACCCTGTTCTTGTGAGGAGACTGAGAGGTTCATTGAAGGACATAAGGGACATCCCCAGGACTTGTGAAGAACTGCGTCCAGGTGTAATGCTCGATGACATACAGCTGTTTGAAATAAAGAACTTCAGCCTGAGATTTTCGGAGATCAAAGCTCTTCTCGAAGAATCCGGACTTTACGAGGAATTACCGGATCTGGAGGAAGCGATCAGGATACTGGATCCTGAAGGATCGAGGATATCCAGCTTCTATGTCTATGACGCGTATTCGGATGAGCTCAAGGCTTTGCGAAGCGCAATCTGCGCGATCCGCGAGGATTCCGGGGCAATCCGGCCCTGTAATGTTCATGAGAAACTCCTGGGGCTGGAGAGGCAGGCTGAACGCCTTGAAAACCGAATCAGGAAGAAGCTATCAGGAATGCTCGTTGTCCACTCAGCGACGCTCAGTAAAGCTCTGGAACAGGTAACCCACCTGGACATAGACATAGCCAAGTCGTTGCTTGTTGATAGGTTCGGGTTCACCAATCCTGAGCTGGTCGAAGAGCAGGCGGTTGAATACAGGGGCCTTTTCAACCCCGAAATTGATCAGAAGCTAAGAGACAAAGGTAAAGAATTCCAGGCGGTCGACGTCTCTCTTGAGAAGCCAGTAACGGTCTTGACCGGGGCAAACATGTCTGGAAAGACGATCTTGCTCAGGACGATCGCCCTGTCTCAGGTGATGGCACAGACGGGCTTTTTTGTTCCTGCAGTGCAGGCGAGAATTCCCGTATTCAAGAGAGTTTTCTTCTTCTCTGGGGACTACGAAACAGTCAGGAGCGGGCTCTCTTCATTTGCTCACGAAATGACAGAGCTTGCTCAAGTGCTTAAGGACAGCACATCTTCCTTTCCAATGCTTCTCTTGCTTGATGAACTTGCAAGGAACACCAATCCTCAAGAAGGCACAGCTATTGTCAACGCACTTGTCGAAGTTTTGGCCCGGATGAGTGTCGTTGCCCTAATTTCGACTCACTATGACAATATAGAGAGCTTCGAGGGAACGAGGTTTCTGAAGATAAAGGGCCTTTCTGAGCGCCTTCAGAAAGGAGCCTTTTCTGTCGAAGCACTCCTTCAGGATATCGATCACCAGCTTGTCGAGGTGACACCTGGTGAGGTTCCTCACGAAGCTCTCTTGATTGCACAAGCTGTCGGCATTCCTGAAGAAGTTGTGGAAGCTGCGAGAAAGCACATCGATAGCACGAAAGGAGCGCTGAAGAATGGAAAGCAAGCTGAATCTTGACCCGGGAATCGTCGAACATGCCAGAAGCGTTGCTCGGGCGATTGCCAAAGAGGTCCATCTCTTCGCTGAACAACACACAACTTCCTCTACTGAGAGGGCAATATGCAGACTCCTTGGAATAGACGGAACAGATTCGTCAGGCATTCCGCTCCCCAACGTTGTGGTCAGGCATCTTCAGGACTCGAATATTCTGAAAGAAGGTGCTGCAATTATCATCGGAAATGCTCTTGCGAATGGTGAAAATTCGCCACTAGAGATTGCCGAGAGGGTTTCGTCCAGAGA
>PWXG01000160.1 GCA_003561215.1 Thermotogales bacterium | reverse complement strand
TGACCCACCTGCATTGTTAACGTCCGTGCGCTTTGGGCACGGGGGAAGAGCAGGTGTTACTGATGGAAACGGCAATGAAGATCCGTGGCTGGATCTTGGGCGACGGCCGGAGCATCCGGGCTGTGGCGCGCGAGACTGGCATCTCACGAACGACGATCAAGAAGTATCTGAAGGATCCGGAGCAACCGCAGTATCGGGAGCGGCATCCGCGCGTCGGTCACAAGCTGAACGCGCAGTTCGAGGCGCGGCTCCGGGAGCTTTTCAATCACGACCTTCAGCTTCGACGGCGTGACCGTCGCACGGCGAAGAAGCTTTATGAGGCGCTTGTCGCGGAGGGATATACGGGTTCCTATTCACCGGTTCAGCGCTTTGTCAGCGAGCTCAAGAAGGCGGCGGGAACCGGCACGTGCGACGCGTTCATTCCGTTGCACTTCGCAGCGGGCGATGCGCTCCAGTTCGACTGGAGCGAGGAATATGTCGTTTTGGGCGGTGTCGAGCACAAGGTTCACGTTGCTCATTTCCGTCTGTGCCACAGCCGCAAGCCTTTCGTCGTGGCCTACATGAACGAGAAGCAGGAGATGGTGCTCGACGCCTTTGTGCGGGCGCTGGCGTTTTTCGGCGGCGTCCCGCGCCGGGTGATCATCGACAACCCCAAGACCATGGTGACCTATGTCTCACGATCGAAGGATCGGATCTTTCACCCACGCTTTCTGGCCTTGATGAACCATTACGTCATCGAACCCGTCGCCTGCACGCCGGCCTCGGGATGGGAGAAGGGGCAGGTCGAGAACCAGGTCCAGTTTCTGCGCGGCGAGCTGTTCTGCCCGAAGCCGGCCTTTGACGACCTGGAGGCGTTGAATGCCTGGCTGCGCCTGCGCTGCGAGGAACTGGCCAATCGGGGGCATCCCGATCAGCAAGATCGCATAATTGCCGACGTCTTTGCGGATGAGAAGGTCGAACTGCGCCCGCTGGGCCGCCCTTTCGACGGCTATGTCGAAAAAACTGTGCGGGTCAGATCGACCTGCCTCGTTCAGTATGACAGCAATCGCTACAGTGTGCCGTCCGAACACGCGGGACACCATGTCTCGTTTCGCGCCTATGCCGATCGAATTGTCGTGGTCGCGAACAATGAGGTCATCGCCGAGCACGCGCGCCATTTTACGCGCAATATCAGCTATTTCGAGCCTTGGCACTATGTGCCCCTGCTGGATCGCAAGCCTGGTGCTCTGCGTGATGGTGCGCCCTTTGTCGGCTGGGAACTGCCCAGGGCGATGGAACAGATCAAGGATCACTACATGCGCGAGAAAGGCGGCGACCGGGAGTTTGTCGACCTGCTGCTGCTGGCACTTGAGCATGGCATCGATGTGGTCGAGACGGCCTGCGACCTGGCTGTCGAACAGCACACCCTGCGCCTGCCTGCGATCATCAATCTGATCAATCAGTTGTTGGAACCCGTCCTCCACCCGCTGGCGAACACCAACGTCTACCCGCAGCTGACCTTGCGCCCAGAGGCCGATTGCAAGCGATATGAGGCGCTCTATGCCGCCGGGAAGGTGGCCGCATGAACGCTCTCATTGATCAGTTCGCGGCCCTCAGACTGCACGGCATGGCCGCCTGCGCCCAGGACCTGCTGACCGCGCGCACCCCACCCAGCCTGACGACAGCGTTGAAGGCCCTGATCGAAGCCGAGACGCAGGAACGCCGCGTGCGGTCCATCCAGTATCAGATGCGCATTGCCAGATTCCCTCACCACAAGGACTTCGCCACTTTCGATTATGGCGCTGCGACCATCACAAGAGCGCAGATCGACCCGTTCCGCTCTGGCCAGTTCACCGACGACGCGCATAACATCATCCTCGTTGGTGGAACCGGCACCGGCAAAACGCACATCTCCATCGCCCTGGGGACCAACCTGGTCAATCAGGGCAAGCGGGTTCGGTTCCACAACGCTGTCGATCTGATCAATGCCCTGATCGCAGAGCAGGCCGACGGAAATACCGGGAAGATCATCAAGCAGCTGACCGCCCTGGATTGCGTGATCATCGACGAACTCGGCTATATCCCGTTCCCAAAGTCCGGCGGGTCACTGCTGTTCCACCTGATCAGCAAACTCTATGAAACGACCAGCATCATCGTCACGACCAACCTAGAATTTGGCGAATGGGTCTCGGTCTTCGGGGACGCCAAGATGACAACCGCGCTGCTCGATCGCGTCACCCACCATTGCAGCATCATCGAGACGGGCAACACATCCTACCGCTTCGCCCAAAGCAAATCCCACCAGAAAACCTGACGCTCCGCAAGCAAAGCCCACAGACGAGCTTGCTACTTGGGGGCCGCTCGCCTGTGGGCTTTGCTACCTCCGGGGTGGGTCAGTTTTAAATGATCACCCCGGGCCACTTTTGAATGCACGTTGACACTCCGGGGTGGTTGTACTGGTGCCGTTGAAGGTGCGTGGACCGATATGGGCGGTGTGTTTCTGAATGCGAGCGAGGAGATCGAGGGCGGCACGCGGGCTGGCGGCGTGGCCCT
>PWXG01000101.1 GCA_003561215.1 Thermotogales bacterium | reverse complement strand
CTCTAGCCTCCTATTGTTCAACGAGATAACCTTTCTGTGACGAACCAAAGGCTAATGGTCCTATAGGTTCAGTTTCTTTAGCACCTCAGTCAACTGAATCGAAATGCGCCGTAAGCTCTCTGTTTTGAACTGCTGTAAACTCGTACATATTTCCATCGGCGACTTCTGTTCCGTCTTCTTCCCATCGAGCGAAAACGAACCCGTCTTCTGCAACAGCTTCAAGACTAACGGTCTCACCGTGTTCATAAGTATCAGTGAAGGTCTCTACATCGTTTACGGTTCCTGCCCCTTTTGGTGAAACTGTTGCAGTTATTGTATAGACTTTCTTCGAAAACACAGCGTGAATCGTATGATCGTCCTGAACGTCTTCAAAGGTATAGGTGCTGTTATCAAGATCATCAAGAACCGATTCACCGTCGACCTGCACGTCCGCAATCATATAGCCCTCATCAGGAGTAATGGTGAATGACTGGTCCTCTCCGTGCTCCACAACGACCTCACCCTCGGGATCAATGCTCCCACCTTCTCCGGCAGTGGCGGTTATTGTATACGATTTCCAGGCAAAATTGGCAACGACATTCCTGTCACTATCTGCTTCGAATACGTAAGGATTATCCTCGTCAAGAACCTCTCCGCTTTCAGTCCAGCTTACGAACTCGTATCCTTCTGATGGTTCAGCTTCAAGTATCACTTCATCACCGTGTTGATAAGTTCCCTGGAAAAGCACTTCATTATTGACTGTGCCACCATCTTCTGGTTCAACGGTTGCAGTGATTGTGTGTGATTTCCTCTCGAAGTTAGCGACAAGTTCCCTGTCTTCTTCAGCGATGAAGGTAAGAGTATCTTCAGTTCCTACTACTTCTGTATCTTCGGTCCAGTTAAGGAACAGATAGCCTTCGTTGGGTATCGCGGTCAGTTCAATTTCTTCACCATGCTCGTAAGTACCTGCTCCCTCAATTTCTCCACCGTCTTCAGGGTTAGCGACCACTGTTATCGTGTAGGTTTTCAACACAAAAACAGCAGTTGCTATCTTATCGGCGTCCATGATGATCTCTAGCTCTATTCCAAAGAACTCTTCTTCGTCTTCACCTGTCTGGACAGTCCATTTCTGGAGTTCCCAATCTTCTTCAGGAATTGCAGTTAGCTTTATTTCAGTTTCGTGTGGATAATCAGATGTGTCAAGAGGATCAAATATTACCTCTTTCTCAACAAGTCCCTTGCCTATCACTTCAATTGTTAGGCTGTGCATGGCTCTTGTTGTGAACGACCACACGTCTCCCTCAACGGCGCTGTTCCTGTCTTTCACGACAACCTGCCAGAAGTAGGTTCTTCCATATTCGAGATCATCAACCGTAAGAAAGTTATGCGTTATGCCAGACCTAAGTAATGGCGGATCATCGTCTGTACCAAAGTATAGATCATACTTCAGAAAGTCGTCGATCTGGTTACACTCTACATCAGGGTCGTATGAACTCCAGGAAAGCCTCACTGACCATTCAGTATTCTCTTCACCATCCTTGGGCGATGGAGGAATGAGAACTGGAGCGTGAGGAATTCTGTTGACTACTATAGCGAAAGTATCTTCGCGGTGTCTTCCACGCTCATTCGTTGCCCTGACAGTGACTTCAGAGACACCATTGCTACCTCCATCTGTGTAAAAATCCGCTCTCCAACGATAGTAGTGCCCGGCTTCGATAGAACCGACTCCAGAGACAACATCATACTGAACAGCATCGACGTTCTGTGAGCTGGTGTAATCTCTTAGATCAAACATAACTACCTCGTCATGATTGACCATCCTATCTTCGATTTGAACAGGCTTGAACAGTGTAACACATGCAGACATCACAAGAATCAGAGAAAGCACCATAAGAAGGAAAACAATAATTCTCATCTTGCACACCCCCAGAATCCTGGATAATTATCAACAATGTTTACAAATAAGAAAATTCGAGCTCATATAGCACTATTTTACACTTAATCACATTCAGTGCAAAATGAAGCTCAGTAAAAGACCATGACCAGATACCTTTTTCGTGCTTGACGCGACTCCGTATCACTTGATGCCAGTAAATACCCTTCGGGTTCCAGTACCGTCAAGAGATTGTCAAGAGATCCGAAAAATCCGGGACAGACAGAATTTTCTGTCCTTTGCGGGTTGACCGAATTTGCTGATAGGGACAGATCTGCTTTTTCGGGAATACGCCCCGGAAAGAAGAAGCGATTCAATCCCCTTGGTCATCGGATGTCATACATCAAGCTTAACTCACTTAAGGCAACTTGATGAAATCTAACTGTCTTGGGCCCACAAATCCGCGTTTCTGAAACAATGGCCGAGAAGCGTTCTGAACAGCAAACGAAAGGTGTCGAAAGAAGGGCATAATGGTATTATGCCCCTACACAAGAAAGGCGAAAACCCACTTCCAAAGTAACGTAGGGGCTGAACAGTACGTCCAGTTAAGGTAGGTACATTCAGTGGGAGCCAGTCCCACCAGGGAAAAAGCCAGAACCCTGTAGCCTGGTCAGCAAGGGGGAAGGAAACTG
>PWXG01000023.1 GCA_003561215.1 Thermotogales bacterium | reverse complement strand
GCCTATGCTCTTGCAGCAGCGAAGGCCCTTATGAGGTCAACAGAACTGGATATCGAGGACATTGCAGCTAAAGCAATGAAGATCGCCAGTGAGATATGTGTTTATACAAACGAGAATTTCGTGGTGGAATCTGTTTCAGCAGAGGCGGGTGAATCATGATGGAAAGACCCAATGTCGAAGAACTCACACCCAGGATGATCGTGAAGGAGCTGGATAAGTATATTATCGGCCAGAACGAAGCAAAAAAATCGGTTGCGGTTGCATTGAGAAACAGGGTCAGGAGACAGAAACTGCCCGAAGAAATCAAGAGAGACGTGATACCAAAAAATATTTTGATGATGGGGCCCACCGGTGTAGGGAAGACGGAGATCGCCAGAAGACTTGCAGAGCTTGCAAGAGCTCCATTCGTTAAGGTCGAAGCCACGAGATTTACAGAAGTAGGCTATGTGGGTAAGAACGTCGACGCAATGATAAGAGAACTCGCAGATACCGGAGTAAACATGGTCAAACAGGAGAAGATGAGAGAAGTTGAGGAGAAGGCCAGGTACATGGTTGAAGAACGGATTCTCGACTATCTCATGCCGGGAACTAAACCAAAGCAACAGCAGCCGAAGAACATTTTCGAGTTATTTCAGGGACCTCAGACCCAGCGAGTTTCTCCCGAAGAGGGCGAACAGCAGAAGCAGAAGCGGGAAGAGTACAGGCAACGATTGAGAAGAGGCGATCTTGATCAACTGGATGTAGAGATTGAAGTTGAAGAACAGAGTCAGTCTATGGTATCCATTCCTGGAATGGAAGATATGGGTATTGATATGTCCAGCATGCTCGGCGGAATCCTGCCAAAGAAGGTAAAGAAGAAGCGAATGACTGTTTCAGAAGCTCGGAAAGCTCTTCTGCCGATTGAATCCGAGAAGCTTCTTGACATGGACAAGGTTACAACAGAAGCAATAGACCGCGTAGAAAACAGGGGAATTGTCTTTGTAGATGAGATTGATAAAGTCACTTCCAGAAGTGGACTCCATGGCCCCGACGTTTCAAGGGAAGGTGTTCAGCGAGATCTCCTCCCCATAATTGAAGGAACGACCATAAATACAAAGTACGGACCTATAAGAACAGACTTCATACTATTTGTTGCTGCAGGTGCTTTCTCTGCGGTAAAACCTTCCGACCTTATTCCCGAACTGCAGGGGAGGTTTCCCATCAGGGTTGAGTTAAGCGCGTTGAACGAAGATGACTTCTACAGGATCCTCACTGAACCGAAAAACGCGATCACGAGACAGTATACAGCTCTTCTGGGTACGGAGGATGTACGTCTGCAGTTCACCGATGAAGGAATAAAGGAAATTGCCAGAATCGCTTTCAGTTTGAATGAGCGCATAGAGAATATCGGAGCAAGACGGCTTCATACCGTTGTCGAAAGAGTGCTTGAGGACCTTTCTTACCAGGCTCCTGAAGTTGCAGAAGAGGTCACAATCGATAAGGAATACGTTGACAGAAAGATCAAGGACGTAGTCGACGACCAGGATCTGAGTTCTTACATCCTCTGATGGAAAGAAGGACCTACGCAGCCCTGCACCTTTCGGGAAGTCTTTCAAGACATGAGTTGGATCTCCTGAGAGCTTCAGGAGATATTGAATGCACACTCCGTTCCAGACCAGACTTCATTTCAGCAACGAAGTATCAACGAATCGTTTCCGGATTCCGGACTACTCTTGAACAGCTCGAACAGGGTGCTGATTTCATAACCCTTCTGGATGATTATTATCCCCCGATGCTGAGCAACATCAGTTCTGCTCCACCAGTGCTATTCTTCAAGGGAGATATCACTCTCCTGAGTGAATTGCTGTCTGTTTCCATTGTAGGTGCAAGAAAGGCCGATGCTTACGGACGGACAGTGGCCAGAAGCATTTCCAGAGAGCTTGCGCATGCGGGTCTTGTTGTTGTCAGCGGTCTTGCGATGGGTGTGGACAGCGAAGCGCATAGAGGTGCAATTGAAGCGAATGGGAAGACTGTAGCAGTAATGGGCTCAGGCCTTGATAAGCCCTATCCCGCATGCAATTCCGCCTTGTTTGGCGAGATCGTTAGAAAGGGTTGCGTAATAAGCGAGTTTCCTCCAGGTACCAAGCCGGCTAAGCAGAATTTCCCTAGAAGAAACAGAGTCATTGCGGGTCTTTCCAGAGCAGTAATGGTTGTTCAGGCATCAATAGACAGCGGTTCATTGATTACTGCACGTTTTGCTGCAGAATATGGAAGGGACGTTTTCGCAGTCCCCGGTGATATCAACAGGAAGAACTCAGAAGGTACAAACTGGCTCCTGAAGAACGGAGCAAAGACTGTCACAGAGGTTACTGACATACTGGAAGAGTATCCTGAACTGAACATACCCAGCAGAAGCAACGCAGATACTGTCAGTTCGAGGGTTCTGGAAATCCTTGCTGAGGGCCCTGCCGATTTTTCAAACCTCCTGGCAATGACGGGGCTTTCCAGGGATGATCTGTTCGTTGAGTTGACGGATCTGCAGCTACTCGGAAAAGTGAAGGAATC
>PWXG01000036.1 GCA_003561215.1 Thermotogales bacterium | reverse complement strand
GCTGCTGCATTCAGGGTTAAAGTGTTACATGTAGGAATCACTTTTTCTTCTTCTTGACCTTCTTCGCTGCCTTTGCCATACGATCTTCGTACATCTCCCTGATCCACTCATGTACGGGTTTCTTGTGTTGCTGCGACTCGTTGGGGATATTCTTGATAAGGCTCTTTGGATTCAGCCCCAACTCTTTGGCCATTCGGATTGTCTTGTTGTTAAGGCTACACTTTTTCTTGGCTTCTGCCCATTCATCGTCACGCTTTGTGTTTGCCATCTTCTGCTCCAATCGGTTGAGGTTGTTATCAAGTATTCATTATTGCTTGAAGACTGCTGCAAAATGCCTGGACTATCTGGATCATATACATTATGCATATTATCGAGGCAATATACAAGCTTCGGAAGAAATGAGACGATACCGAATGTTCGAGCCTGGATAGAAGAACATTTGTGACTACAGTGTGGTTTCGAATGTAAGACCAACAAAACTTTAGCTCTGAAAGGGTGTATCAAGATTTGCTTGTGAGCAGATGGTAGCATATTGTCAGGAGAACCGAAGGGCTGCTTGACAGCACTAGTGAAGGCGAGGGAGAAAATGTTTGAAGAACTGGAGAAGATTAACGAACGGCCTGAACCGTTTGAATTTTACACTGCAGATGATCTATGGACCGACGAGCATACGTCAAGAAAGATGCTCTCGTACCACCTTGACGAGAGCATAGACGCATCTTCACGTAATCCACAATTCATTGATAAGTCAGTAGACTGGATTGCTTCTGTGTTCAGTATCGGTAAGAACACAAAGATTGCTGATTTCGGATGCGGTCCAGGGCTCTACACAAGCCGATTGGCCATGAAAGGGGCTTGTGTTACTGGCATTGATTTCTCCGTGAGGTCCATAGAGTACGCGAGAAATACAGCAGCAAGGGAGAATTTGAGTGTCGACTACATTAATCAGGATTATCTTGCCTTCGAAACAGAGGACCGATTTGACCTCGTCATTATGATCATGTGTGATTTCTGTGCTCTTGGCCTTTTGCAGAGAAGAGAGATTCTTTGCAAATTCCTCAGTGTTTTGAAACCCGGCGGGTGCGTTCTTCTTGATGTGTATTCCCTGGCGGCATTTGATCAGAGGAACGAGACCGCTATCTATAGGGAGAATTTGCTGGACGGGTTCTGGTCATCGAAGAAGTACTACGGCTTCCTGAATACCTTCAAGTACCATGTAGAAAAACTCGTTCTTGATAAGTACACTATTGTAGAAGCTGCCCGGACCAGGACTGTCTACAACTGGATGAAGTGTTTTTCTCCAGCGGAACTTGAGAAAGAGCTTAATGAATGTGGCTTCTCTGTTGAAGGACTTTATTCGGATGTGGCAGGGAAGCCGTATGATCAAAAATCGAGCGAGTTTGCTGTTATCTTCTCAAGAAAGCTTGAATAGTCGCCCACGACTTATAGCGGCTTGAACATGTCACTGCCAGGTGTAATCGCTGGTAGTCAAACTGGACTATTATCAGTAGTTATTACCGTAGGGCTTTTTTAATAGGCAAGGTCCGCTTTAAAAGAGAGAAAGGAGCTTCCATGGAGAAGGAAGTTACATTTAATGAACTGGCCAGAATGATCGATCATTCGTTGCTTCATCCGACAATGACAGATGAAAGGATAATCAAGGGTTGCGAACTGGCGATGAAGTATAACGTGGCGACTGCGTGTATCAAACCGTGCTGCATTCCCATGGTTGTTGACCTCCTATCCAGTGCAGAGGTAGAGGTGTGCTCCGTGATTGCGTTTCCGCATGGGAATAGCACTACCTCCATCAAGGTGAGGGAAGCAGAAGAAGCTGTTCTTGGGGGAAGCAGTGAGATCGACGTGGTCGTGAACGTGGGCAAGGTTCTGAGTGAAGACTGGGGCTACGTATCAAAGGAGATCAAGGCCGTTAATGATGTGGTCACAGTGAACCACGCCATTTTGAAGGTAATATTCGAAAACGATTATCTTGAAGATCATCACATAATCCGTCTGTGTGAAATATGCTCCGACTATCGAGTTGCTTTTGTGAAGACTTCAACAGGATATGGATTTGTAAAGCGGAAAGATGGTATGTACAGCTACAAAGGTGCGACAGATCATCACCTCAAGCTCATGAGAGAATACAGCTCACCTTCAGTTCAGATAAAGGCTGCAGGCGGCATTCGTACGCTCGACGACTTGTTGCGCGTCAAACAACTCGGTGTCACCCGCGTAGGCGCAACGGCTACTGAATCAATCCTTGAAGAAGCGAGGCAGAAAGGTATCGAGTGAACAACGACTCTTGCAGTGCCGACGACAATTCCGACTGTGCCAGCACTGACGGAAGATCCGTAAGTGTTCGTACAGTCAGGATCAGCCTGTTAGAAGGTTTGATATGAAATTCCCTTCACCACCGACGATGTCGAAAGGCCAACACCAGTGGAAGACCCATCTTTCTAAACCTCCAGCTTGCGATGTCCGATAAGAACCAATTAAGAGTAACAGATGATCATGGCTCTGGGCTTTCTGTCGGACTAAGCGTCAGAAT
>PWXG01000118.1 GCA_003561215.1 Thermotogales bacterium | reverse complement strand
TCTTGCTCTTCCAACTGCTCTTTGTTGTCTACCACGTGCCACACGCCATTGCTGACCCTAGTCTCTGCCACGCACCCTGCGCTGGTCACTATGTGCCTGAAACAATCACAGTTTGTGCAGTCTATAGTATATCTCGTTGTTTCTGAGTTCTTTCTTGAGTTCCCGGATAATGGTGTCTTCGTCAATGATCACGATCTCTATTCCCAGCATTTCGCAGAGGTCTTCCAGCTGCTCTGTATTGACTGAGTAGCTCAGACATGAATGATGAGCCCCACCTGCCAATATCCATGCAGTCGCAGCTGTTGGTAGATCAGGTTTGGGTGTCCACAATGCTCTGGCTACGGGAAGCTTCGGCATCTCTTCTTCCTGCTTTACGATCTCCACTTTGTTTACGATCATCCTGAACCTGTCGCCAAATTCCACAAGACTTGCCTGAACAGCTGGCCCTCTTTTGGCCGTAAAAACCGATCGGGCTGCCGCCCCTTTGTTTCCGATTGAAAGAGGGTGTACTTCAAGAGATGGGATTCCGTCTGCGATCGACTCGCATACTTCAAGCATATGCGCCCCAAGTTCCTTTATATTGCCCGACTCAAAGTGGTATACATAATCTTCAATAAATGAAGTTCCCACGTCTATGCCTGAAGACATGGCTTTCATTGTCCTGACCAAAGCAGCTGTTTTCCAGTCTCCCTCAGCTCCAAATCCATAACCATCTCTCATCAGTCTCTGGGCAGCCAGACCGGGGAGATGATGAAGACCATGCAGGTTTTCAAATGTCGTTGTGAAAGCTTTGAAGTCTCCGCTCTCCAGGAATCTTCTCAAAGAAATCTCAATCTTTGCTGATTCATGAATCGATACGTTAAACTCTTCGTCAGTTACGGTTTTTCTTGTAATGGGGTATTCCTCTCTGTATCTTCTGATGAGGTTCTCTATATCACTTTCATCAACTTCCTTTACGTGTTCCAGAAGATCTCCCAACGCGTAGCCATGGACCTCATACCCCAGGTCTATCTGCGCGTCCACTTTGTTTCCCTCTGTAACGGCGACGAATCTCATATTGTCCCCGAGCCTGGCTACTTTCATTTTCTGCGATTCGTTCCAGCCCAAAGCCGCCCTGATCCAGTTCTCAAGTTTGCCTATTACCTTTGTATCCTTCCAGTGTCCTGCAACTACCTTTCGCTTCAACCCCATTCTTGTCGCAATGAAACCGAATTCCCTTCCGCCGTGTGCCGATTGGTTTGTATTCATGTAGTCCATGTCTATACTGTTCCAGGGAATCTTCTGGTCGAACTGAGTGTGGAAGTGAAGGAAAGGTTTCTTCATGACGTTCAGTCCAGCTATCCACATCTTTGCAGGCGAAAAGGTGTGCATCCAACCGACAATACCGATGCATTCTTCGCTGCCGTTTGCCCCATTCATCAGCGTCTTTATCTGGTGTGCATCTTTTAGAACCGGTTTCCAGACGATCTTCACAGCTAGTTCATTCTCACTATTCAGATGACCAACCAGCTTCTTAGAATTGTCCTCTACCCGTTTCAGTACTTCTTTTCCGTATAGCTCCTGGCTTCCCGTAATAAACCATACTTCAAGATCTTCAGTATTCATGACAATCCCCTTTCTATAAAGCTGACCGGATATTCTGATCGCACCGTTTCACAACTTTCTGAACGCCTGAACCTGAAGACCTGTAACTATTTTCTTTTTCTAAGAAGCGTGTGGATTATCACAGCAGAGATTATCAGCAATCCGGTTATGAACCTCGTCCAGAATCCCTTCAGACCGGCAGCAACTATTCCGGCTTCCAAAGTACCGATCATGAACGCGCCGAGGAACGTTCCGAAAATGGTGGCTTGTCCTCCAAACATTGAAGTGCCGCCGACAAAGACTGCAGCCATTATCATCATCAGATATCCATCACCCATTGTTGGCCACCAGGTCCCCATTCTGTATAGATCAAACATCCCTGCCATCGCAGCCAGGGCGCCCATCAATGAAAAGGCTCCGATTTTGACCCAGACCACGTTTACTCCCATCATCCTTGCAGCTTCCTGATTATCTCCAACAAACAGCACATGTTCACCAAACTTGTGCCTGTAGAGTAGAAAGAACAGAAAGATTGTGATACCCAGATACCACAGCGCCTGATGTGGAATATTATAGAATCTTCCGACAAGGATTTGATGAGATAGCGTTCCTCTCAGCCTTACAACTATTGCTAATCCATCTGAAAGAAGGTTGCTCAATCCTCTTATCAGGTACTGCATTCCCAGGGTTACTACTATAGAAGGCACACCGATCTTTGCAATGATGAGGCCATTAGTCATTCCAACGAGAATTCCGGCAGCAATGCAGGCGAGAAATGCAAGGAAGAAATTCCCTGTTGACCTGTAAACGGTGGCAAAGAGAAAAGCCGAGAGTGCCATTGTAGAGGGAAAGGAAAGATCGATTTCTCCCATACCCAGTATGAAAGTCAGTCCCATGGCCATTATCCCGATCGTTGGAACTGATGCGAGAAATGAAAAGTAGATCCCTGACTTCAAGAATACGTTGGGGCTGGTAATAATGAATGCAAGCAATACGAGACCCATCATTATCATGAGCCCAAATTGAGAACTATACTTGAAAAAGAAACTCTGTTTGGTTCTTTCCTTTGTCCTAGTCATGAAGCAATCCACCATCTTTCACAGGACTTTGGCCTTTGTAAGCTCTATGAGCTTTTCATTTAGTTCTTCCAGAGAAATGTCTTCTCTTCGATATTCACAGACCATTTCTCCTCTATCTATAGCGACGAATCTATCTGAAACGGGATACACGTCTGCTATGCTATGTGAGATATAGACGCAGGATTTCCCCCTTTCCTTGACAGCCAGAATGAAATCCAGCACCTTCTTGACTTCTTGAAGCGAAAGCCCCACCGTGGGTTCATCCAAGATAACGAGATCGGAGTCAAAATACATCGCTCTTGAAATAGCTACTCCCTGTCGCTCACCACCCGAAAGTGTTCTGACATAAGAGTCTGCGCCTGCACCGATTCCTCTGAACTTCATCAGTTCTCTCATTATCTTGTTAGTCTCTTTGATTTCTTCCCTGACCTTTATGAAACCCAGCTTGTTCGTCATTTGTCTGCCGAGAAAGATATTTCTCCAAAGCTGCTGCTTTTCTGCAAGAGCTTTCTCCTGAAATACTGTCTCTATACCCATTTTATGCGCGTTTCTCACAGTATGACGTTTGGGACTGATCTTTTTGCCCTTTATGTACATTTCACCCTCGTCGAAGGAATGGACTCCGGATATTATTTTTATCAGCGTGGATTTCCCTGCTCCGTTATCTCCAAGAAGGCCGATTACTTCATTCGGTCCTATGTGGAAATCAATCCCCCTGAGGGCTTTTACTCCCCCAAAGGATTTATGAATGTTCTTCATATCCACGATGTTATTGGTCTCCAAAACTGACTCCCTCCTTTGACAAATCTACAATTAGGGAGAAGCGGAAGGGGGACAGCATCCCCCTTCCAGAATTTTCACCCAATCGAGTTTCAGTTCTTTCCTTTTACCTGATGCCCTGTTCCGCCAGCGGAGCAACGAATCCGATGTTCTCAGGAGTTATTAAACCGCCCCCCGTGTCGATATGGAGACCTGCGAAACCGAAACTCTTGGTCAGATAAATCTGCATAATAGGCAGGAAGCCCTGCAAGAACGGTTGTTGGTCAAGCACGAGATGGGTGTATCCGGCTTCAATGCTATCTACAGTAGCGGGCGAAAGATCGAATCCTGCTCCGAAAATCTCACCCGGTGCATATCCAGCAGCTTCGAAATACGTCATCTGGGCAGATGTAAGGTTTCCATGGTCGGTTACGACAACTTTGGTATCTGGGTTTGCCATCATGTAACCAACGATGACTGGAATGCCAGTAGCCGCATCTCTGTCGACTTCTGGAGAAATCTCTATGTAGTCAACAATCAGGCCACCGTCTTCGAGTGCGTCTATTACGCCGATGGTTCTCAGTCCTCTTGTCGGCTGTGACTTCAGCCCCCATACCAGTGCTTTGTCACCTGCTTGCACGTCTGCTCTGTGAAGAATGCCCTGACCAAGGGTCCATCCGGATTCGTAGAGACCTTGCCCGACGTAGCCGAACCCTTCACCTGCAAATTGAGCTTGTAGTTCCGGCAGAGTTGTGTTCATGCTGGTTATGATAATTCCTTTAGCTCGGGCTTCTTCAACAAGTGGTCGATAAGCATCGTCGCCCGGATGTCCCATTATCGCAATTCCGTCTGGGCTTGCAGCTATCGCCTGTTCTAGTTGCGTGACCATGGTCTGTGGACTCCAATCCGACCACAAGTAGTGCATTTCTACCCTGTCGCCCAGAATATCTGCAGCATGAGTAGCTCCTCTATACACCACTGTGGCAAACGAACATCCTGGACTTCCTCCCGGGAAGAAATAGATGACCACCGGATCATCAGTTGCAGCAAACGTCATCGTCGGTATCGACACCAGCATCAGCAGTATTACCAAAACCACTCCAAACCTCTTTGCCATATCCTCACTCCTTTCGGATTTTGGAGAACCAACCTCCCCGATTTCCCACTCTGTGAGTATCTTAGAAGATTGGATCTACCTTCTCAACACCTTCACCATTCTCAACAGTATTACAGTGAGAAAAACCCAGTGCCATATGATAAATCAACGATAGTATCTAGATAGCTTACCGGTCGAATCACACTGAACCAAACTGACTTGATTATGTTTGATAGAGACTCTTCTCTGAACAGAACCAGAAATGACTGGAGTCAAACTCTGTTTCAACAATCTACTTGTTGAGATGCTCTTCCTCAGCTTGCTTCAATGCCGACCCTGCGGCTCCACTTCAGGCATGCCCCTCGCATCCAGCTTCTGTTCTATTTCTAGGCCGGGTGTTGATCAGTTTCTGTCGTCAGCTTGTGGGTCCTGCTCAAAACACTTCGTGTTGTCATTTTTCCCACATCAAATCCTTCGTCTTCTCATAAAGTTGGCGGAAGATCGAGTAGTGTTTTTCGTAGATCTTCTGATTCTCCGGATCCGGGTCTATTGGTTCGTCATGACTAACCCATTCCTTGATCTTTTCTGCATCGTCTATTAAGCCTACGCCAAGTCCCGCCAGGAAAGCGTCTCCAAAAGGAGCTTCGACAAGACTCGACACCTGTCTCATTTTGAAGCCTGTCACGTCCGCAAAGATTTTGTCCCAGACAGAAGACCTTGCGACTCCGCCCACAATAGAGCATTCGTCATTCAGCTTAAGTCCTGCTTCAATTCCTGCCTCGAAGTTGTGTCTGAGAGCATAAGCAGCTCCTTCCATCAAGGCTTTGTAAAGGTGAGCTCTCTTGTGGAAAAGAGTGACACCGAAAATGACCCCCTTAGCGAAAGGATCCCAAATGGGTGACCTCTCGCCCATGAAATATGGCAGCACAGTAATTCCATCGCTTCCTGCGGGAATTTTCTCGACTTCTTTGTCAAGTAGCTGAAAAGGAGAAACACCGATTCTCGAAGCCACAGATTCTTCACTGTCTGCAAATTCTTCCTTGAACCATCTCGCAAGGGCTCCCGTTGTTGCTGAGCCCCCGAAGGAGTATATTCTTTCTGTGTCGTGAACAACATATGGGAAGCTCACAAGTCCAAAAGGCATTTTTGTTCCGTCGTGCACCGTTCCCCAGCAAGTTGAAGTGCCGACCATTGCAACGTGTTCACCGTCTTCAAGTGCTCCGGCAGAAAGCTGTGCGACAGGTGCATCTATTCCCCCCGCTGCAACAGGAGTGCCCTCTAGCAGGCCACATAGACGAGAACTCTCTTTGGTGAGTTTTCCTACAATATCGCTCGATTTCACGATTCTTTCGGGCAGATAATCAAGGGGTATACTCAGGGTTTCACACATCTCTTCTGACCAGGTCAGTTTCTTGAGGTCAAATACCCCACCGATATTTCCTGCTGAAGAGTAGTCGGTTGCGAGTTCCTTTGTGAGTTCGTAAACGGCAAAGTCCTTGGGTGTCACAAACTTGTATATCCTGTTCCAGATTTCAGGTTCGTTGTCCCTTACCCACATTATCTTTGTAAAGCCATAGTACGAATCCACGTAGTTTCCGGTAATCGGAAAGATGAAATCCTTCGGGATGTTTTCCTTGACCCACCTGGTCTGTTCTGTTGCCCGACGATCCATCCAGATGAGACAGGGTCGCAGAGGCACCATGTCTTTGTCCACCGGTATACCAGAACCGCCATACAAACCACTAATAGCGACTCCGGCGATCTTTTCCTTTGGGATTTCAGATTTCTCGACCACTTCTTTGATCGTTGCAAAGGTCGCTTTGACCCAGACATTCGGCCATTGTTCAGCCCAGTTCGGTCTGGGTTTTATTACATCGTACTCTTTTTCAGCCTGACCAACGACCTTTCCATCCTTGTCCACCAAGACACTCTTGGTTCCCTGGGTTCCTATGTCACAACCGATTAGATACATCTCGCATACCACCTTTTAGAGCTCGTCTACTTCTTCTCTTAGCCAGGATCTTATCTCTTCTATCTCTGGTTCGCCGGGTTCAAATTCGACACCGTTCATATACTTTGCAGCCTCGTATATCACCGGTACTATCCTGCCATGGACACCTGCAACATGATGAATGTAGGGACCATAGATGAACTTCTCTTCAATTCTGGCCCAGTTCTTAAACTTTGCCCACAAGTAAGTACCTTTGTTGAATGGACCCGTTGTTCCCTTTGCGTGGGAAGCAAAGAGCCTGTACTGCGAGTTGTCACCATCGAACCTCAATATGCTCAGGTCTCCACCCTCTATTTCCCATTCGGACACCCCTGGACTGCGGCTTTCCATTATGAAGTGTTTTCCGATGCGTGCTTTGCCCTTCGCTAGAGACAGTGGGAATGGACCACAATGCCATAGAAGTTCTGCATTGTCATCTTCTGGATGTCTTATGGTCAAATCTGCCAGGAAAGATGGTTCTTGATACATCGTCGCCGCCTGAGCAAGCTCCATGCTGATCGCTCCATGAACGTCTGTTTCACAAGCCACGGGGATTCCCTGGTCCGAGAGCAGCGAATGCGCAAAACATGGCATTACACCAAAAGCCTTCTGCAATGCTGTCCAACACTGAATGGCTATTCCACTCAATTGCTCGTCAATTACCCATTTCTGCATCGCCAGTTTCAGTGCGACGACCTTTCTGAAGCTTCCTTCTCCGACGCTTGAGTAATCTACCTTTTCGCGTAGCTGGACTATCTCATCGTCAAGTTCTCTAGAATTCAGCAATTTCTCAGCCCATTCGACTACGTCCACAAGTGTTGTGGGGACAAGTTCGATGCCGAATTTCTCAAGCAACTCGCCTTCGTTGCTTATCACTGTCCAGAAATCTGATGGCCTTGTGCTTATTACACCGATTCTCAGGTTCCTGAAAGCTTTTACTACCCAGGCTGCTGCAAGGAAATTCCTGAATCCGCGTTCGAAAATCGTGTCGTCCACCGCAGAATTAACAACATAGGTGAAGGGGACTCCAAAACGTCTTAACACTTTGCTGGTAGCGAAGAGTCCGCACTGGCTGTCTCTTGTGCGACTTCCATCCGTCAGAGGCGCATCGTCGCGCGGTCCCCATAACAACACGGGAATATCCAGTGCTTTTGCAAGTTTTCCCACGGCAGCCTCAGTTCCAAAGTTTACGTGTGGTGCAAAGAGAGCGTCCACCTCCTCACTTCTAAACTTGTCGGCGACCTTTGGCACATCTTTTGGGTCGTATAGAAGACCTTCTTGATTCAACCAGTCAAGGCCAAGGTAATCCACATTCCAGGACTTCAACTTCTCCTCTGTCAACCTCTTTTGCTCCAGAGCTGTTTCTTTGCTGAAAACATTCCTCCTTGTCGGAGCCAGACCAAGCCTTACATGCGGATGCATCTTGCTACCCCCTTTCAATCTCTTGGCTGCATTCAAAGCGATTCAAGAAAGATCACCCATCCAGACGACCATTGGTCCTTCTTCTCTGTTTGCCCACACGAAGTACGGTACAAGCCGGAACGCGACAACTCTGAACTCGGTTTCTCTCAATTCGCGTGAACTCAGGTACAGAATTCCTTCCCAGGAGGAAACATCTCGGACGATTCCTTCACCTTCAACAGTGATCGTTTTTCCTAATTGTTTTACGTCTTTGTTGTCGACACTCAGCTGTCTTTCGCCCTTCAGATAAAGGGTTCGCACGTCAAAATCGGGATTATCCACGTGCTCTGCACAGAACACGACAGCACCTCTTATGACGGCTACTTTCCAGCGATCTGTCTCTACAGAAGGGTGACTTCTGACAAGTTCGATCTCCATAGAGAAGCTGAGCTCCACAGTATCGCCCATATTCCAGCTCCTGTTTACTTTGACATAGCCTCTTGCCGGCTGGGTGCTTACAGTCTCGCCGTTTACATTCAAACTAAAATCTTTACTCCAGGATGGAATTCTCAGGAAAATGGCGAAATAACTGTTCGGTGGTTCTATGTCGCCCAGAACCAGACGAATGTGGGGTGACCAGGGATAATCTGTCTCCAGAGCCATGGTCAGCTTTCTTCCGGTCAATGATAGATCAACCTTGCTTCTTTCGTACAGATGAACCCACAGTCCTTCTTCGGAGGTTGTGTACATATAAGCCGCGAAAGAAGCAATAAGCCTGGCAATGTTAGGCGGGCAACATGAACAGTCGAACCATTCTTTCCTGGAGTGTTGTCCATCGCTCTCGAGGGAATTGACATAGAAGAAGCGCATTCCATCTTGCAAAATACCTGCCAGCAGGCCGTTATAGAAGACTTGCTCCATCACGTCTGCGTATTTCCCGTCACCTGAAGCCAGCAGCATTTTGTGATTCCACATGAAGTTGGCAATAGAGGCACAGGTTTCTGCATAAGCCTTTTGATTGGGTAAATCGTAGTCATCACCAAAAGCTTCCCATTCAATTCTAGATCCACATGCCCCCGTTATATACATCTTTCTGGTGGTCAGGTTTTCCCAGAGCCTGTTCAGTGTATCCCACAGTCTTGTGTCGTCTGTCTGCAGAAATACGTCAGTAGCTCTGCAACACAGATAGAGCATTCTTACGGCATGCCCCGTCATCTCTTCAAGATCAAGAAAAGGCTTGTGATCGACGAAATATTTCGGTCCCGGGTAGTGTGTTACACTGGCGAGTCCCTTTCCGCGAGCTTCGATGAAGTACCTGGCCAGGTCAAGGTAATTCTTTGAACCTGTCTCCCTGAACAGCTCAACCAGCGCCATTTCAATTTCCGGATGCCCGCCCGTGCCTTCCTTTCTTCCCGTTCCAAAAACGCTGACGATATGATCTGCGAACTTCTTCGCGACCAGGAACAGTGATTCCTTTCCAGTGGCTCTTTTGTGAGCGATTCCGGCTTGAATAAGATGTCCTGCGCAGTAGAGTTCATGTGCCCACGCAAGATCAGACCATCTCTCTGATTCTTTGGTTATTGGAAAGAAGGTGTCAAGATACCCGTTCTCATCCTGTGCCTCAGCCAGTTCCTGAATGACCCGATCGTACTGCTGCTTGAGTTCCAGAGACTCTTTCTGCGCCAACACATAGGATGTTGCTTCCGCCCACTTGTACACATCACTGTCGTTGAACTGAAAGCCTGTAAACGAACCGGCTCTCTTACCGCCAGGAATTCGGAAATTGTCAACTCGTCCTGTTTTCTCCAGCAGTTCGTAGATCGAAGGCAGAGAGTTGCTGACTAGACGCTCCAGGTACTCAGCAGCAAGCCCATATACTCCTACGCTTTGCAAGGGAAAGGTTCTCATATCGGCTAACACGAAGCAAGCTCCATATTCATGCGCGTTTTCGAACCCCCACTGTGTTTTTCTGCAACGACTCTGCATAATTTCAAGTGCCCGACGTGTTTCACACTTCAGCTTGTGATAAGTCTAACTGTTTCTG
>PWXG01000230.1 GCA_003561215.1 Thermotogales bacterium | reverse complement strand
CAGGGAGCTATTAAGGGCTGACTCAAGAGCCAGGAATCAGTTCAGCGCGAAGATCTTACTCTTCGGCGATCTTAACCAATTCCCTGGCTCTCTCGGTTATCTCTGCAGGGGTTCCTTTTGTGAGTGCGCCACCAACTCCTACAGCAAATGCTCCAGCCTTGAGCCATTCCGCGATATTCTCTTTCTTTATGCCGCCGGTAGGAATTACTTCGATCTGGGGTAGCGGTCCTTTCAAAGCCTTGATGAAGCCAGGACCGACAACGTCGGCAGGAAAGACTTTGACCAGTCGCATGCCGTTTTCTAATGCTGTTGCAGCTTCTGTTGGAGTCATTATGCCCGGCACATAGGGGACTGCGTATCTGTTGCAAAGTTTTGCAGTGCTAATAGAAAGGTTTGGACCGACTATGTACTCAGCACCTGCTTCAATAGCGTTTTTCGCAGTTTCCGGGTCAAGAACAGTGCCTGCCCCCAAGACTATCTGTTCTCCCATCAGTTTTTTGACTTCGCCGATCACCTCTGACGCCCTTGGAACACTGTATGTGATCTCGATTACAACGATCCCACCATCAACGCATGCACGGCAGATCTCCATCGCAGCTTCCGGTGATTCTGCTCTTATTACTGCGATGATTTTCTTCTCTCTTAGACTACTCAGTATGCTGTCCATATCCTTACCTCCACCAATACAAAGACTTATCTAACTATTCTGCCAGAACCCGCGCTCTTGCGCAGTGCCTCTACTTCTCCGAGGGTAACTGGATTGAAGTCGCCTGGAATGCTGTGTTTGAGAGCTGAGCAAGCTACCGCAAAGTCAACTGCCTCTTGCATATTTCTGTCATTCACCATACTGTATATAACTCCTGCCGCAAAGGCGTCCCCTCCGCCAACCCGGTCCACGATATTTATCTTGTATTTTCTCGATTCGTAGAGCTTTTCTCCATCAAACACAACTCCAGACCAGCTGTTCACGGAGGCGGAGTGACTCCCTCGAAGGGTAATGGCCACGAGTTCAAAGTTAAATCTTTCGTGGAGTTCCCTGGCAACATACTCATAGCCGGCGGCACTGACTTCAGCTTTGTCTATGTCAACCGCTTTTGCCTTGATCCCGAAGACCTTCTCAGCGTCTTCTTCGTTCACAAACAGCACGTCAACGTTTTCCATAAGAGGGGTCATCACTGAGCGAGCCTTATCTCTACTCCAAAGGAGCTTTCTGTAGTTCAGATCACAGGAGACCTTGACCCCCTTCTTCTTGGCTGTCTCAAGAGCTTCAGCCACTGCTTCCGCCAGATTATCACTCAGAGCTGGCGTTATCCCTGTGAAGTGGAACCAGTCAGCCCCGTCAAGAATAGAGTCCCAGTCAAACAACTCAGGCCCGCTGGTCGCAATGGCGCTTTGTGCCCTATCATATATCACTTTCGAGGGTCTCTGAGACGCCCCGCTCTCAAGGAAATAGACCCCCATTCTTCCTTCTTTCCTCTTGACAAAATCTGTACGAATCCCGAAACGTCTCAGATGACCAACTGCGGCAGTACCGATATCATTCTCCGGCAATACCGTTACGAAGAAGGAATCAACTCCAAACCCTGCCAGGGATGAAACAACATTTGCTTCAGCACCACCATAGGTCACATCGAAGCTCTCGGCCTGTACGAACCTCTTGAACTCTGGAGTACTTAAACGAAGCATGATTTCCCCAAATGACACAACTCTCTGCACAGACATGTCACTCCTCACTTTGGATGCGCAGCCAAAAGCAGCGCATCCTTATTTGTGTTGTTTCAGTGTCTTATCTATACTCTTCCCTATTCGCATACATTTCGCTATAGGTACAATCGTAAAGCTCAAAGATGTTGCCAAAAGGATCTTCGCAGTAAAGAAGTCTTCTGTCAGGGAAAGCTTCCCATACCTTGGTTCTTACCTTTCCTCCGTGCTTTTCGATCATTTTTGCACTTTCCTCAAGATCTGATGATGTGAACGCCATATGGAATATGCCTGTCTTCCAGTACTCAAAGTTTTCCTCTCTCCGGACAGCTTTTGGAATCTTGAACTCGAATAACTCGATTCCTATTCCATCAGCAGTTGTCATGTGTGCAATCCTGAAATGTTTCATTTTCTCACCGAAGATATCGATGCAGAGTTTTCCAATTACCGTATCGTCTGCTTTGATATCTGCCGGCCCCATGATGAGCCTGAATCCAAACACGTTACGGTAGAACTCTACTCCTTTTTCGATATCGGTAACCGAAACGCCTACATGGTTAAATGGGTACCTGTAATTTGCCATGATTGTCCTCCTTTGTGTAATCCGTGAGTTTTCCAGATCTATACTATGTATCTGGGTTTCTTTCCCTGCAGAACTGCGGCTGCCTCTTCAGCTGCAGTCCTTCTGGCCTCTTCGATTGATTCTTCAGAGTAGTACGCTGCATGTGGAGTAATGAGACAGTTCTCCAGTTTCAAGAGTTCGTTCTTCTCATACTCCCACTTCTCTTTCTTCGCAGGTTCATCTTCAATGTCGTCAAGGCCTGCTGATGCAATCCATCCTTCCCTGAGAGCTTT
>PWXG01000022.1 GCA_003561215.1 Thermotogales bacterium | reverse complement strand
CTGATGGTCGAAGCCTTCGCTCTGGTGAGGGAAAGCGCGCGAAGAACGACCGAGATGAGACCGTTCGACGTGCAGATCATTGGTGCGATTTGTCTTCACAAGGGCAAGATTGCAGAGATGAAGACCGGTGAAGGGAAAACGCTTGCTGCAACTATGCCCATGTACCTTAATACGCTGTCTGGCAAGGGAACTCATCTGGCAACCGTGAACGACTATCTTGCCAAGAGAGATGCTCATTGGATGGGACCGGTTTATGAGTTTCTCGGTCTTACCGTTGGTTATATTCAGGCAGGCATGACTCCAAAGGAGCGAAAGCCTGCCTATGACGCCGATGTTACCTACGGGACCGCAAACGAATTCGGTTTTGACTACCTGCGAGACAACCTGGTCTACTCCCTGGGCGACAAGGTACAGAGAGGTCACAACTTTGTCATCGTGGATGAGGCAGACAGCATTCTCATAGACGAGGCGCGCACGCCCCTCATAATCTCTGGACCCTCTGAAGCATCTTCATCGATGTACAAGCAGTTCGCTTTTTATGCAAAACGCTTCCAGAAAGAGAAAGACTATATTGTAAATGAAAAGGACAGAACTGTAACGCTTACCGAGGAAGGCATAGAAAAAGCGGAGAATCTCCTGGGGATCGATAACCTCTATGACCCGAGTCACTACCAGCAACTCTTTCACCTGTTGAATGCTCTCAAAGCTGTGAATCTTTACAGAAGAGACGATAACTACGTCGTTACCAACGAAGGAGAAATTGTTATCGTTGATGAATTCACGGGGAGGCTACTTGCAGGGAGACGCTACAGCGAAGGGTTACATCAGGCGATTGAGGCAAAGGAAAACGTGAAGATAAAGGAAGAGACAATTACTTACGCCACAATAACCTTTCAGAACTATTTCAAGCTCTACGACAAGATCTCCGGAATGACAGGAACTGCTGCTACAGAGGAACCGGAGTTCATATCAATCTACGACGCCGAAGTAGCCGTGATTCCCACGAACGAGCCGGTTATCAGGGATGACAAGGATGACCAGATATACAAAACCGCCGAGGAGAAAAATGAAGCCATTGTCCAGGAACTTTCAGAGCGCTATGGAAAGGGACAGCCTGTGCTCGTCGGAACAACCTCTATCGAGAAGAGTGAGTTACTCAGTTCCATGCTTCAGAAGAAAGGCGTTCCACACGAGGTTCTTAACGCCAAGCACCACGAAAGAGAAGCAGAGATCGTTGCAAACGCAGGTCAGCAGAAGATGGTGACTATCGCAACGAACATGGCCGGTCGAGGCACTGACATCAAGCTCAAAGAGGGAGTGGTCGAACTTGGGGGGCTCTATGTGCTTGGTACTGAAAGGCATGAGAGCAGACGAATCGACAACCAGTTGATCGGCCGAGCCGGAAGACAGGGTGACCCAGGGGAGTCGAGGTTCTTTCTTTCACTTCATGATGAATTGATCAGACTATTTGGGGGCGAGAAACTCCAGGGAATAATGACCACACTCAGGATGAAACCAGGTGAGCCTATCGAACATCCGTTGCTCAGTCGTGTGATCAGTTCAGCTCAGAAGAAGATCGAGGGAATTCACTTTGCTATAAGAAAGAGGCTCTATGAACTTGACTCTGTTATGGATCAGCAGAGAAGCGCCATATACTCTCATCGGGACTGGCTACTCAAAGGTGAGAATCTGGATTCGCATCTGGGTGAAATGATCGAAGATGTTGTTGAAAGGAAGCTTTCCGGACTTGAGAGGATTGAAAGTGCTGAGCAGTTCCGTTCACTTCTTGGATTCCTTCCTGAAGAGGTACTGAAATCCTTTGATCACAGAAAAGCGTTATCTGACCTTCACCAGGACATAGTGATCGCGTTGAAAGAGATATATAACGAGAAGAAGGCGTCTTTTGGAAGTGAATTCCCGACGGTAATGAAGTACCTGATGCTCAGAATGATAGACGAACGATGGAGAAGGCATCTCGAATCAATTGAGCACCTGAAGGATTCGGTAGGACTGCGAGCTTACGGTCAGAAGGATCCCGTAATGGAATTCAAGAAGGAATCCTATATGCTTTTTGAGAGTACGGTTGACGCACTGTATGACGACGTTATCAGCGTGCTCTCCAGGATGGTCAGGGTAGACAGTGAGAGGGCCAGAGAAGAGGCAACGAAGGATCTGAAGAATCTTAGTTTCGTGCATTCGGAGTTTTCGCAGCCCCGGGAAAGAGAGAAGAAGCAAGAAAAGAAAGCCTCCACCTCCAGAAAGAAGCGCTTTAAAGTGAAGAGGTAGAATTCCTATGTTGAGTTATGAAGTCAATACGCGAATAAATGATGTAAAAAGGAAATTCGAAGCAATAAAGGAAATGACCGATATCCCGAAGCTGAAGGTTGCACTGGAGAGGATAGAGAAAGAGTTGACAGCTCCTTCTGTATGGAATGATCAGGAACGGGCAACCCGGCTGGGACAGGAAGCACAGTCCATAAGGGAGCGTCTCGCAACGCTGGAAGATATCAGGAAAACGCTTGATGATCTGGACGCTGCTGTTGAACTCAGCGAAGAGGATGAAGAATTCGCTTCGAGCCTTGATGAGATGATTGAAGAGGCTGAGAGGAAGGTCCGAGATCTTGAGTTGAAGACACTTCTTTCCGGTGCCTATGACGTAAACAACGCCTATCTGACAATTCATCCCGGAGCAGGTGGCACGGAATCACAGGACTGGGCGTCGATGCTTCTGAGAATGTATGAACGATGGGCCGAGAAGAATGGTTACAAGATCAGCTATGTGGAAGAGAACCCTGGAGATGAGGCCGGCATAAAGAGTGTGACTATCAATATTCGAGGCCCTTTTGCCTACGGGATGCTCAAACACGAGACCGGTGTTCACAGACTCGTGCGGATCTCTCCCTTTGACTCAAACCACCGAAGACACACATCTTTCGCATCTGTTACCGTCTTTCCTGAGACCAGCGAGGAGATAGACATAGATATTCCGTCCGATGATCTCAGGATTGATACTTATAGGGCCGGCGGTGCTGGTGGACAGCATGTCAACAGAACAGAATCCGCCGTCAGGATCACACATCTTCCGACAGGCATAGTTGTCACCTGTCAGAACAGCCGATCACAGCACCAGAACAAAACGACCGCGATGAACATGCTCAAAGCAAGGTTACTTCAGATCGAAATCGAAAAGAAACGACAGCAGAAGTTGAAATTGATGGGCGAACAGAAAGACATAGCCTGGGGAAGCCAGATAAGGTCATATGTCTTTCAGCCATATACTATGGTGAAAGACCACAGGACCAGCGAAGAAACCGGAAACGTAGAAGCTGTAATGGATGGCGACATCGGAGATTTTATCGAACGGGAGCTCCTGATGTTTGCTCGACTTGAAGCAAATGAGAACTGAAAAACTCTATTTGACTTTGGGTGAAGCAAAGTGCTAATATACAGGTAGCGGAGTGGATCAAAATTGAACAGGGAATACTGTGAAACCCACAGGAGCGTCATGGTCCACGAAGCGCTCCATTATTTGTTGCCTGAGAAAAATGGTATCTACGTTGATGGAACTCTTGGAGAAGGAAAGCACACTCTGGCAATTCTCGAGGCTACACACGGGAACTGCAAGGTGATCGGCCTCGATCTAGATAGAGAAGCGTTGGATATAGCGGAGAGCAATCTCAGGAACCACAGCGGCTCAGTGGAGTTATTCGAAGCATCATTTTCCGATTTCGATTCTATTCTCAGGTCTTTGGCTATTGAAAAGGTTAACGGTATTCTCCTCGATTTGGGAGTCTCGACCTTGCAGCTTAAGGGTGTGGACCGCGGTTTTTCTTACGAACGTGATGAATCCTTGGACATGAGGATGAGCTCTAGAAACCCGGTCACCGCTCGAAGAGTGCTTAATGAGTACCCTGAAGGCGAGCTGTCAAGGATAATCTTCGAGTTTGGCGACGAGAAGAGATTTGCGAGGAGGATCTCCCGCCAGATTGTAAGAAGGAGACCTTTGGAAACGACAGGAGACTTAGTAAGTGCGGTGCGCAACGCGCTTCCTTCTGAAGAGATCCGAAGGAGAAAGAGGCACTTTGCCACTCGAACATTTCAGGCGGTCCGGATAGAGGTTAACAAGGAGATTGAAACGCTAGAAAAGACACTATCCAGGATGCCTGAATACTTGAAAGATGGCGGGAAACTGGTGGTGATTTCTTTTCATTCTCTCGAGGATCGGACGGTCAAGAACAAGTTTAGGGAGATGAAGGACTCTGAGTTGAAGATACTTACGAAGAAACCTGTCACACCGTCTGAACGAGAGCTTGTTTCAAATCCTCGGTCAAGAAGTGCGAAACTGAGGGCAGCGGAGCGGATTTCAAGGGGGTAACATTTATGGTTATCTCAGCGAAGCGGAAAGAACTGAGATTTGCTGGTAAGGAGATTGCTCAGAAAAGAAGCAAGAGCGGCTTTATGATAGCCGCACAGATGTTTGTTATTGTGTTTCTGCTTGCAGTAATGGTGTTCCTTCCGTTCTACTTCGGCAACGAAGCTGACAAGATGAACGAGCGCGCCAAGCAGAAAGAACAGAGCCTCTCGGTCATGCTCTCTCGTGTTGAGGACATGACCAGAGAAATCTCGTACTTGCAGACTGTACTGGGCGCAAGAAGCTCAGTAAGGGCTGAATAGGAGTGATCTAGCACCTGGCACGGCGTATTTTTTTAATCTATTCGCTGATAATCTTCTTGACAGCGGTTTTTGGTGCCAGGATACTCTACTACTCTCTGTTCGTCCAGGCGGATGTTCCTACTGTAGTAAGGGCGAACAAAATCCCTGCGATGCGCGGAACGATTTATGACGCGAGCGGCAGGGTTCTTGCGAGTGACATACTCGTACATCAAGCATGGCTTGATTACGAGTTTTTGCGCCGCAACGCAAATGATAAAGAAATCGAGACCATATTCAAGGAGATCAACCAGAGTTTCGGAGTTGAGGTAGCCGAACTCTACGGCCATCTCGAATCTGGCAGGTACTTTCTTCTCCTGGGATCCAGGCCAACCCTGGACGAGCTTACCAGACTGGTTACACCTTCGATCGGAAAATATGTCTCCATGGAAATGGCCATTCAGAGACTCTCGTTTCGTGACTATGGACTGGGCAGGATAATTGGTGCCCTGGATGGTGGCGGGGACCCGGTCTCCGGGATTGAGAAGACCTATGAAGACCACCTCACAGGAAAGATTGATGGGGTGATCCGCAGGACTATAACGGGATCGGAACGAATCGAGCCAGTCAATGGCAATGATATCTACCTTTCTGTGGACATGAGATACCAGATGATCCTGCATGAGGAAATTCACAAGGCAACTGAACGAAACGATGCTGACGGTGCCGTGGCTCTTCTTTTTGAGAGCAAAACCGGAAAGGTAGTTGCATATGCTGGTTCTTACGACTGGGATATGGGTCTACTCGGCGTTTTTGAGCCAGGATCGTCAATAAAGCCTGTGATATTCGCTCTTGGCCTCCAAACAGGATCGGTGACGATGGAATCCGAGTTCTACTGTGCCGGGAGAATCCAGCCCGTTCCGGGTCTGGATGTAATCATGAGAGACGTTGAAGGGCAAAGACACGAGGACATTGCTTTTAGCCAGGCTCTTGTGGAGTCCTGCAACGTATCGACTGTCCAAATAGGCCAGCTGATTCTGGACAATATCGGCAGCAATGCACTGCGCGTGGAGCTCGACAAGATGGGTTTTGGGCGCAAGACGGGTGTCGATCTTCCCGGCGAAACTGATGGGCTTTTCGCCGAGGTCCGGCAGTGGTCGCTCATATCTCCCTACCAGTTTGTGATCGGTCAAGGCGTTGGGGTAAACATCTTTCAGATTGCCAGGTCCTTGAACACCCTTGCTGCAGGAGGCCAACTCCTGGTGCCAACATTTGTTAATGCTCTGGCTTTTGGCACAAGTATTCAGCCTGTTCTTCCCAAGGTTGAATCAGTATTGTTTTCTGAAGATGTTGTCAATGCGGTGGCTCCCATACTCGAGGATGTTGTCGGTGAAGGGACCGGAGTAAGAGCGAGGGTTGACGGAATCCGGATTGCCGGAAAGACAGGAACGGCCCAAAAGGCAACTGTCGGAGGTTACAGCGACACGGATTACTATGCGCTCTTTTGGGGTTTCTTTCCGGCTGATGAGCCGAAGTACACCTTGATGATAATGGTCGACACTCCCAAAGCCGGAGAGTATTACGGAGGAACGGTTGCTGGACCGATTTTCAGGGATATTGTCAGAAGGATTCACGGTGTTGATGAACAGAAGAGCATAATCCAGGGACTTTACTCCTGGAAGATACCCGATATGCACGGTTATTCGATGAGAGATGTCTACGAGATCGCAGATTTGTACGATATTAGTGAGGTAGTAGTCCACGGGACAGGGTTTGTTATTGCACAGGACCCTCTTCCCAACGCCCCGGTAGACGACAGACTAGAAATATGGCTCTCTTCTTCGCGGTCGGATTGATATGGTCTACCATCTGAGCGGGAACAGTTCACTTCTGAATGAACTCCATATTCGATCAAATCCTTCCCCGAAGTTATGGATCTCTGTTTCGGAAGGTTTTGATGGCCTAAAAAGCGCCGTGGCGACCATTTCGATGTTCGGAGATAAGACAATAGTCATCAAGGATCTTGACAACTGGAAGAAACAACAGCGACAGCAGGCCTTAGAACTGATCCTGGGCGAAGGCAAAAACAGAACGATATTTGTGGTAAGTAGCAGGGAGAAACTGAAAGGCGCCGAGCAGGTGACTTTTGAACAGCCGAAACCCTGGAATTCGAAAGCATGGGTTGCACACGTAAGAAATATTGCTTACCAGATGGGTCTTAAGGTGAGTGATGAAGCGGTTAACAACCTCATTGGCATGTGCGGAAGAAACGAGTATGTCTTGTTCAATGAGCTGGGCAAGCTCTCCAGTGTAAGTAGTTCGATAGATAGTGAGCTGGTCTCCAGGTACTGTGCTTTTCACCATGTGCCCCGCCTCGACGAAGTTTCCTATCTCGTTGCAGCAGGAAGGCCTGAACGCGCGCTGGACGGACTCGGCAAGGATTACACTGACGATGCATTTCCTGTCCTCTGCTCGGTTCTGACAGGGCTCCTGCACGATATCGGCATAATCAGCGAAACGTTCGGGGATCATACCCGGAGACTTTCCTGGCAGGATGTACAGGAGGTATCAAGAAAAACAGGTGTGGGTATTGCTCGGGTAGCAAGGATAACGGGCTTTTCCTTCTCTTCCGGAGAGTCGAATAAGTGTCTTCTTGATGGATTGGGTGCCAACTACTTGAGGGATATTATTGACAGTTTGCAGGCGATAGATGAAGATTACAAGTTCGGAAGGATAAACGGCTTCATCGCCTTCCTCAGGGTTACACAGCTATTTGAGCAATGAACCTGATCCTCAGCTCTGCTTAAAGATCTTGTGCATTATCAACTAGCCCACAGAAGTAAACATATTGTAACTTCAGCGCATTGCTTTCATTTGGAGGCTTCCTTGATTGACAGCCTTCATGGGACATTGTAAAATAGCCTTTGGCTGTTGCTGGAAGGAGGCGTATCAAAAGCGAATGCCAACAATCAACCAATTGATCAAACACAGCAGGAAGCTACTCAAGAAGAAGTCCAAGTCCCCCGCGCTGGGGAATAATCCTCAGAAGCGCGGTGTATGTGTAAGGGTGTCAACAATGACCCCCAAGAAACCGAATTCTGCTCTCAGGAAAATCGCGAGAGTGCGTCTATCAAGTGGCACTGAGGTTACCGCCTATATCCCTGGAGAAGGGCACAACCTTCAGGAGCACTCGGTTGTCCTGGTGAGAGGCGGCAGAGTCAGAGATCTCCCCGGTGTAAGGTACAAGATAGTTCGCGGAACACTCGACGCTGAAGGTGTCTCCAAGAGGCAGCAATCAAGAAGTCGGTACGGTGCCAAGAGGCCAAAGAAATAGGAGGTAGGCCTGAATGAGAAGACGTAGAGCAGAGAAAAGGGAGATCTTCCCTGATCCGATCTATAATGATCTGGTTGTCACGAAGCTTATCAACAAGATGATGATTGGTGGGAAAAAGAGCAAGGCTGAATCGATTGTTTATCAAGCCCTCGAGATCCTTGCGCAGCGAACGAAACAACCCCCGATGGATGCATTCAAGCAGGCGCTGTCGAATGTGAGGCCACTTCTTGAGGTTCGTCCAAGGCGAGTCGGTGGATCGACTTACCAGATACCCTTTGAAGTGCCTGAAAAAAGGGCCATGTCCCTGGCACTCAGGTGGATCGTGGCAGCTGCAAGAAATAAGAAGGGGAAGCCGACCAGTGAATGTCTGGCTCTCGAGCTTGTTGATGCGTTCAACAACTCCGGAATTGCAGTGAAAAGGAAAGAAGACATTCACAGGATGGCAGAGGCAGGAAAGGCATACGCGCATTTCAGATGGTAGTAAACAGTTAAGGACGGAGGAACTATGAAGGAAAGGACAGTACCATTGGAGGCAGTGCGAAACATAGGAATAATGGCACATATAGACGCCGGAAAGACGACGACTACCGAGCGTATACTTTTCTATACCGGAAAGAAACACAAGTTCGGAAACGTTGATGAAGGAACTGCCACAATGGACTGGATGGATCAGGAAAAAGAGAGAGGCATAACGATAACCTCTGCTGCCACTACATGTTTCTGGAAAGATCACAGGATAAATATTATCGATACGCCCGGACACGTTGACTTTACCATAGAAGTGGAACGCTCTCTCAGAGTGCTTGATGGGGCGGTGGCCTTATTCGATGCACAGGCAGGAGTAGAGCCCCAATCTGAAACCGTCTGGCGCCAGGCAGACAAGTATAAGGTGCCGCGAATAGCTTTCATGAACAAAATGGACAAAACAGGAGCGGATTTCTCTGCGTCTGTCGCCAGTATGGTCAGGAAGCTCAAGGCAAACCCTGTTCCCATACAGCTTCCGATAGGTTCCGAAAGCAATTTCTCCGGTGTGATCGATCTGATCCAGATGAAGGCCATCTCATGGGACAGCGACGATGGAACGAGCTTCAGAACGAACGAAATACCTGATGACATGCTTGATACGGCCGAAGAGGCAAGAGAAGAGTTGGTTTCGCATATTGCCGAGTTTGACGAAGAACTCATGGAAATGTACATAGAAGGTGAAGATATTCCCCTACAGCGAATCAAAGATGCAATCAGAAAATCTACTCTTGCGAACAAGATAGTCCCGATATTGTGCGGTTCTGCTTTCAAGAACAGGGGAATTCAACCTCTTCTGGACGCGATTGTGGATTATCTGCCTGCTCCTACCGAGGTCCCGCCAGTGCACGGAATCGATCCCATTACCGAAACCCCTGTACCTGTTAGCCTGTCTGAAGATGACGATTTCGTCGGCCTGGCATTCAAGATAATGGTCGATCCATTTGTCGGCAAGCTGACCTTTGTCAGAGTTTATTCTGGAAGACTTACCAAGGGGAACTATGTCATGAATATCAACAAGAGGATAAAGGAACGCGTGGCCAGACTGATATTTATGCATGCTGATAAACGTGAGGAAGTCGACTACATTCGTGCAGGAGATATCGTAGCCATTGTTGGATTGAGAAACACAACGACGGGAGAGACGATATTGTTCGGCAACAAGGAGATCCTTCTCGAGAACATCGAGTTTCCTGAACCGGTCATTTCTATTGCTGTTGAGCCAATGACGAAAGACGATCTTGATAAGCTTTCCAAAGCTCTTCAGGCACTGTCGGATGAGGACCCATCACTAAAAGTCAGTTCTGATCCTGAGTCCGGAGAGACGGTAATATCGGGAATGGGAGAGTTACACCTGGAGATCGTGGTAGAGAGGATGCGAAGGGAATTTGGAGTGAACCTGAGGGTCGGCCACCCACAGGTTGCCTACAGGGAGACGATCAGTGAACAGGCTGAAGGTGTCGGAAAGCATATCCGGCAGTCAGGCGGCCGGGGTCAGTACGGTCATGTGGTTCTCAGGGTAGAACCACTGGACGAATCTACTGGTAATTTTGTTTTTGAGGACGCTACAAAAGGAGGAATCATCCCGAAGGAGTTCATACCTGCGATTTCGGGCGGTATCAGGCAAGCGATGGATTCGGGAGTTATAGCGGGCTATCCGATGGTGAATATCAAGGCTACCCTGCTGGACGGTTCATATCATGAGGTTGACTCTTCCGAGATTGCTTTCACAATCGCCGGTTCTTTAGCATTCAAGGATGCGGTAAGGAAGGCAAGACCTGTCTTGCTGGAGCCAATAATGCACGTAGAGATTTCTACACCTGAAGAATATATGGGAGATATCATCGCTGATCTGAACTCAAGGCGGTCCAAGATCGAGGGTTTCGATACTCGTGCAGGTCTTAAGATAATCAAGGCATTCGTGCCGTTATCCGAGCTCTTTGGTTATGCTACGGTGGTCAGATCATTGTCGCAGGGGCGCGCGGTGCATATCATACAGTTTTCACACAACAGTGTTGTTCCAGAGAAGGTTTCAACCAGACTTCTGGGCTTATAAATCCCGCACAAAGAAATGAAGGAGGGACAAGCATGGCAAAGGAGAAATTCGATCGAACAAAACCACATCTGAACATTGGGACCATTGGTCATATTGACCATGGTAAGACGACATTGACCGCGGCAATAACCAAGTGTCTCCACTACAAGGGATTGGCGGATTTCACGCCTTTCGAGTCAATCGACAAGGCTCCCGAAGAGAAGACCAGGGGAATCACTATTAATGTCACACACGTCGAGTACCAGACCGACAAGAGACACTACGCTCATATCGATTGTCCTGGACACGCAGACTACATCAAGAACATGATCACTGGAGCAGCCCAGATGGACGGTGCTATTCTGGTCGTTGCAGCAACTGATGGAGTAATGCCACAGACGAGAGAGCATGTCCTGCTGGCACGGCAGGTTAACGTTCCTGCGATGGTAGTGTTCCTGAACAAGACCGATATGGTTGATGACGAAGAACTCGTTGAGCTTGTTGAAGAAGAAGTCAGGGACCTGCTCAATAAGTACGAATTCCCCGGGGATGATATTCCCATAGTAAAGGGATCTGCACTGAAGTCTCTCGAAACGGACAATCCTGACGATGAGGAAAACAGACCTATCTATGATCTCATGGATGCCGTTGACCAGTACATTCCAGAACCCGTCAGGGAGACAGATAAGCCTTTCCTGATGCCGATTGAGGACATATTCACGATTACAGGCAGGGGAACGGTTGTCACCGGAAGAGTCGAGAGAGGCGGCGTGCATGTCGGAGACGAGGTTGAGGTAATTGGGCTGTCCTATGAAACTAGAAAGACAGTTGTCACCGGCGTCGAGATGTTCAGAAAGCTTCTCGACGAAGGTATGGCCGGTGACAACGTTGGTTGTTTGTTGAGGGGAGTAGGAAAAGATGAGGTCAAGAGAGGGCAGATCCTCGCAAAACCGAAGTCGATCACCCCTCACAAGAAATTCTCCGCTAACGTTTACGTCCTTAAGAAGGAGGAAGGCGGACGACACAATCCTTTCAGAAAGGGTTACCGACCGCAGTTCTACATAAGGACAGCTGATGTAACCGGCGAGATTGCCGATCTTCCTGAAGGCGTAGAAATGGTAATGCCCGGAGATAACGTTGTAATGACGGTAGAACTCATCTACCCTGTCGCGATAGAAAGAGGAATGCGATTTGCTGTCCGTGAAGGCGGAAGAACAGTCGGCGCTGGAGTAGTTGACGAGATTATCGAGTGATATCTTGCAGGGAGAAGGGCTTCGTCTCTTCTCCCTCCTGATGTATAAGGAGGGAATCCAAGGAATATGGCCAAGCAGAGAATAAGAATCCGACTCAAGGCATATGACTACAAACTCCTCGACACTTCTGCGAAGAAGATAGTTGAAGCAGTCAAGCTCACCAATGCCAAGGTTTCGGGTCCGGTGCCATTGCCGACAGAGCGGACACTGTATTCAGTGTTAACGTCGCCTCATAAGTACAAGGATGCGCGCGAGCAATTTGAGAAGCTTGTTCACAAAAGATTGATTGAGATTCTTGAACCAACGCCGAAGACTATTGATTCACTTATGAAGGTAGATCTTCCTGCAGGCGTCGATGTCGAGATCAAGCTGTAAGGTTCTTCGGAGGTGCTGTTATGAAAGGATTGATTGGAAGAAAGCTCGGGATGACCAGAATATACAAGGACGGGAAGGCCTTCGGAGTGACAGTCATCAAAGCTGGCCCTTGCACTGTCGTGCAGAAGAAGACTGCCGAAGAGGGTGAATATGATGCACTGCAGTTGGGATTCGAAGAGCTGACGAAGGAAAGGGCACGAAAACTCCTCAGTAAACCTGTTTATCAGAAGTTCGAACACGTGAACGTAAAACCGTACAGGATTCTCAGAGAGATAAGGGTAAACAACGTGGCTGACTATAAAGTCGGCGATGTGATCGATGCCGGCATCTTTGCCGGCGGCGAAATCGTTGACGTCACCAGTATCTCGAAAGGGAAAGGTTTCTCCGGAGTCATGAAGAGGTGGAACTTCAGGGGAGGAGAAGCCACAAGAGGTTCCAAGTTCCACAGACAGATGGGTTCTATGGGACCTGGCACCGATCCTGCGAAAATTCTGAAGGGGAAGAAAATGCCTGGAAGACATGGCGGAGTCAGGTTAACCGTTCAGAATCTGAAGATAGTCAAAGTAGATGCGGAGAACGGTCTGATTGCAATTAACGGACCTGTTCCTGGAGCAAGAGGAAGCCTTGTGGTCATAAAGATTTCTAGAAGACCATGATGGTGACTGTGGAAGGAGGAATTGACCATGCCCCAGTTGGAGCTAATGAACGTAGAGGGTAAGAAAGTCGGAACAGTTGAGTTGAAGGACACGGTTTTTGGAGTTGAACCCAACTATGATGTCATGTTTAGATATGTGCACATGCAGCGTGCAGGCCGCAGGGCCGGTACTGCTTCAACCAAGACCAGGTCTGAAATAAGGGGTGGTGGAAGAAAACCCTGGGCCCAAAAACACACGGGACGCGCAAGGTTCGGATCCAGCAGGAATCCTATATGGAGACATGGTGGAGTTGCACATGGCCCGAAACCCAAGGACTGGTCTTACAGCATAAACAAGAAGATGAAGAAGCTCGCCTTGAGATCTGCATTGAGTGTACGCTGTGCAGAGAAAGCGATTGTCGTTGTCGACGATCTCGTGATGGATCAGCCGAAGACAAAGAAGCTCGCGGAAATTCTGAAGAACCTTGGAATAAACTCTTCAGAGAAAGTCCTGATAGTGGTTCCAGGCGACGGAGACAAATATGACAACGTCAAAAACTCCGGCAGGAATATCGGGGAAATCAAAGTACTTAAGGCGGGCAATTGCGGATCTGAGAAACCCGGAATCGACGGACTGAATGTTTTTGATATCCTCAATCACACCAGGCTGGTCACTACTGCTGACGTTGTTCAAAGGATTGAGGAGGTGCTCGGATGAGACGGGAGAAGATGCCTCCTAACGATGTAATTGTACGGCCAATCGTTACCGAGAAGTCGCTTGTTGGCGATGAACTCAGTAAGTACGTTTTTGAAGTTCATAAGGATGCTAACAAGCATATAGTCAAGAAGACTATCGAGAGCTTGTTCAAGGTCAAAGTGGAAAGCGTGAACATAATGATCGTCAAAAGTAAGCCAAAGAGAAGAGGGGTCTACACAGGAAAGACCCGCTCCTGGAAGAAAGCCGTAGTCTCTCTGATAAAAGGATACAGGATCAAAGAACTCGAGGGTCAGCATTAAAGCGAGGTGCAATGATTATGAGTCTCAGAGATTATAAACCCGTAACACAAAGTAGAAGAAGCATGCTTCTTCCCGACTTCAAGGAAGTTACCAAGAAAGATCCGGAAAAGAAGCTTCTGAGACCTCTGAAGAGAGGTTCCGGTAGAAACAATCAAGGGCGAATTACTGTCAGGCATCAGGGCGGCGCACACAAGAAGCGTTACCGTATCATTGACTTCAAGAGAAAGAAAACAGATATTCCATCGAAGGTCATGGCTATCGAATATGATCCCAACAGGACTGCCAGGATTGCATTGCTTATGTATGCAGATGGCGAGCGAAGATACATCCTGGCACCGAAGGGTCTCAAGATAGGCGATTCAGTTTCCAACGGCGAGACTGCGGAGATATCTGTCGGAAACTCTCTTCCCCTGGATCGAATTCCTGTCGGATCGATTGTTCACAATATCGAGTTCATACCGGGCAAAGGCGGACAGATTGCAAGGGCTGCCGGTGCTTACGCGCAGCTCATGGCTAAGGAAGGAAGATATGCTCTTCTCAGAATGCCGTCGGGCGAACTGAGACGCGTAAGTGTCAGATGCACTGCGACCCTTGGCATGGTGGGAAACGAAGAGCATTCCAACGAAATACACGGTAAAGCAGGCAGAAAGAGATGGCTCGGTATAAGACCTGCAGTCCGGGGTATGACAATGAACCCGGTCGATCACCCGATGGGTGGCGGTGAAGGAAAGTCAAAGGGGCATCTTCCGCAAAGCCCGTGGGGTATGCCTGCAAAAGGATACAAGACAAGAAAACCCGGGAAATCCTCGGACAGGTTAATTGTAAAGCGAAGGAAAAAAGGCTGATATTGGAGGTATGTGAATGTCTAGATCCAAGAAGAAAGGTCCCTTTATTCATCCAAAGCTTCTCAGAAAAATCAAGGAGCTGAACGAAAAAGGCGAAAAGAGGCCGATAAAGACATGGAGCAGGGCTTCAATGATAGTTCCCGAGATGATCGGTCATACGATCGCTGTATACAACGGGATGAAGCACATACCTGTCTACATTACCGAGAATATGATCGGTCACAGGCTAGGTGAGTTTTCACCCACGAGAAGATTCGGCGGACATGCAGACAAAAGGGCCAAGCGCGGAGAACTGAGGTAGGAGGATAACAAATGGTTGAACAGACTACTAAAAGGGCAAAGCGTTCAGTACTCCACAGGCAGCGGAAGGAAGAGGAGAAGAACGCGCCAAAGCTAGAAGCAAGGGCTGTAGCAAGAAACATTAGAATCTCCCCCCGCAAGGTCCGTTCAATAGTGAACGCGATTAGAGGGAAAGATGTCGGGACTGCGCTTCAGTTGCTGGAATTCTCTCCAAAGAAATCTGCAAGGCTCGTGCACAAGGTCCTGAGATCTGCGATTTCCAATGCAGAAAACAACTATGGTATGAGCATCGATACTCTTTATGTTCAGAACGCTGTCGTGGATGATGGTCCCAGGATGAAGCGGTTGTGGCAAAGAGGCAGGGGGCGTGCAGATATACAGCAGAAAAGGTTCAGCCACATTACCGTCGTTGTTCGGGATCGTTCAAGAGAAGGTGGCGTGGCAACAGAGCAGAGTCCTCAAGAGCGAGGTGAAGAATAGTGGGTCAGAAAGTACATCCTTACGGCTTCAGGCTTGGCGTAAGCAAAGACTGGAAAGCCAGATGGATTAACGAGAAGAACTACAAAGACTACCTTCTCGAAGATCTGAAGATCAGGGATTTCGTGAAAGAAAACTACAAGGCGGCTGGTGTCTCTGATATCTTCATCGAGAGACCCGAACCGGGCAAGGTGGTTATCACGATCAAGTGCGCAAGACCCGGCGTAATCATAGGTAGAAAGGGAGCAGAGGTAAAGAAGCTGAGAGAGCGTCTCGAAAGAGTTATAACGAGACAGTTTCAGCTGAATATAGAAGAAGTCAAAACACCCGAGGCCGATGCGATCCTAATTGCTGAGGATGTAGCCTCCAGGATTGAAAAGAGAGCTTCTTACAAGCGAGCCATGAAACGGGCAATTTTCAACGCACTCAGAAGAGGTGCCAAAGGCGTCAAGATAATGGTATCCGGTCGATTGAACGGTGCCGACATTGCCAGGACCGAATGGTACCTGGAAGGAAGACTCCCGCTTCAGACGCTTAAGGCCGATGTCGACTACGGCTACACCACTGCTACCACCAAAATGGGCATCATCGGCGTAAAAGTGTGGGTCTTCAAGGGTACCGTTGAAACATAGCATCCAGGGAGGTATACAGACATGTTAATGCCCAAAAGAGTTAAGTATAGAAAACAACAACGCGGAAGAATGAGCGGCAAAGCCAAGGGAGGAACCCTTGTGCATTTTGGAGACTGGGGTCTGAAGGCTCTTGAACCTCACTGGATTACCGCTCAGCAGATCGAGGCGTGTCGAATCGCAATAACCAGGACTCTCAAGAGAAGCGGGAAAGTCTGGATAAGAGTCTTCCCCGACAAACCGGTCACTTCTAAAGGCATAGGAGTAAGAATGGGAAAAGGTAAAGGCGACGTTGAAGGTTGGGTTGCAGTTGTTAAAGCAGGAAAGGTCCTGTTCGAAATCGCTGGTGTCAGTGATGATCTTGCCAAAGAGGCGCTCAAGTACGCCGCATCGAAACTGCCTGTGAAGACCAAAATTGTGGCTCGCTACAACATCGGAGGTGAGCTGTGATGAAAGGGGCGGAACTCCAGAAACTTAGTGATGCCGAACTCGAGGAGATGTTTGCTGATCTCAAGAAGAAGCTTATGGACTTGAGGTTCCAGCTCGAGATGAACAGGCTCAAAAACCACTCTCAGTTAAGCATGGTCAAGAGAGATATCGCAAGGGTTAAGACGATTCTTCGCGGTCGTGAGTTAGGAATAAGGAGGTAACACGATGCCAAAGAAGAAGATGATAGGAACAGTCATCAGTAACAAGATGAAAGATACCATAGTTGTGAGCGTAGAAAGAAGATTTGTGCATCCGTTCTTCCAGAAGACTGTGAAGAGAACAAAGAAGTTTCACGTTCATGATGAAGGAAACACCTGTGTTCCGGGCGATCTGGTTGAAATTGTGGAGTGTAGACCGATCAGCAAGACGAAGACCTTCACATTGTCCAGGGTCGTCAAGAAGAACATCTTTGGCGAAGAGATACTTGAGGCTCCCAAAGAGGACGACGCCTATGGCGGTGATGAAAAGTGATCCAGAATCAGACATACGTTAAGGTCGCCGACAATTCGGGGGCTCGTGTGCTGAAAGTCATCCGTATCACAGGTGGTTACCAGAAACGATCGGGCACTGTCGGCGACATTGTCGTTGCGTCTGTCCGCGAGGCCACTCCTCACACGGAGTTCAAGAAAGGCGATATCGTTCGGGCGGTTGTAGTCAGGACTAGAAAGGGAATCCGCCGGAATGACGGTAGTCATCTGAAGTTTGACGACAACGCGGCAGTGATAATAGATCCGCAAAACCAGCCCAAGGGGACTCGCGTATTCGGACCCATAGCGCGCGAGATCAGGGAAAAGGGATTTGCAAAGATTGCATCTCTTGCCCAAGAGGTGTGGTGAGGTGATCTTATGGCTATAAGAATAAAAAAGGACGACAGGGTCAAAGTGGTTGCCGGAAAGAACAGGGGTAAAGTTGGAAAGGTCATGGTTACGCTTCCGGGAGAGGGCAAGGTCATAGTTGAAGGCGTGAATTTCACAAAGCGCCACCAGAGACCAACCAACAAGCAGAAAGAGGGAGGAATCATCGAGCGAGAAACGCCGATTGATGCCAGCAACGTGAAAGTCCTTTGCCCCAACTGCGACAAGCCTACCAGGATCCAGCACAAGCGTCTGAAAAACGGCGAAAAGGTTCGGGCATGCAAGAAGTGCGGCGAGATCATGGACAAGGTATGAGTAAGGAGGATTCTTGATGGAACAGACATACACACCGCTCAAGGAAAGGTACGAGAACGACGTAGTTCCTGCCATGATCAAGGAGTTCGGCTACAAGAACAGATTGGAGGTTCCGAGGGTTGAGAAGGTCATCCTGAATATGGGAATCGGTGAAGCGACTCGTACCACCGATCTCATAGACACCCACAGCAAGGAACTGGCAGAAATAGCCGGTCAGCGACCTGTCGTCACGAGAGCCCGCAAGAGCATTTCGAGCTTCAAAATCAGGCAAGGAATGCCCATTGGGTTAAAAGTCACGTTGCGCGGCCAGAAGATGTACAACTTCCTCTACAAACTGATTAGCATTGCACTTCCAAAGCTCCGTGACTTTCGCGGTGTTAACCAGGACAGTTTCGACGGAAGGGGTAACTATGCGCTCGGGCTTCCGGAGCAGCTTGTCTTCCCGGAGATGACGCCTGACAAGGTCAAGCGGTTGCAGGGACTGGACGTAATTATCGTGACAAATGCCAAGACTGATGAAGAGTCGCGCGCTTTGCTCAGGCATCTGGGCATGCCTTTCAAGCGATGACAAGAGGAGGTCTTTGATGGCTAAGAAGGCAATGATTGAAAAATGGAAGCGGCCACAGAAATTCAAAGTCAGAAAGTATAACAGGTGCAACGTTTGCGGTCGACCCAGGGCAATTTACCGCGAGTTTGGATTGTGCAGGGTGTGCTTCAGGACTTACGCATCTGAGGGCAAGCTTCCAGGTGTGAAAAAAGCAAGCTGGTGAGGAGGTAGGAATATGTGGAGCGATCCGGTAGCCGATATGCTGACACGCATCAGAAATGCGAACTCTGCACTGAAAGAAAGTGTCGATATGCCGGCATCCAATATGAAAAGAGCCGTACTTGAAATCCTGAAACGCGAGGGCTACGTTGATGATTTCAAATACATTGAGGATGGGAAGCAAGGGATTCTGAAAGTCTTTCTGAAATTCAAGGGTTCCAGACGTGACAGAAAGACCGTCATTTCGGGAATTGTCAGGGTTTCAAAGCCAGGCAGACGCCTTTACGTTCCCAAGGACAGGATCCCCAAGGTCAAATCGGGCATGGGGATTGCCATCATCAGCTCGTCCAACGGTCTCATCACCGACAAGGAAGCCAGACAGCTCGGTGTGGGTGGCGAAGTAATCTGTTACGTGTGGTAGGAGGTATGTGGAGATGTCGAGACTAAACAAAAAACCTATCATCATCCCCAAGGGAGTCGAGGTCAAGATTGAGGACAGCACTATAAGAGTCAAGGGTCCTCTTGGTGAGCTTGAACAGACGTTCCTCCCTTACGTGAAGATCGGGATAGAGGACTCGGAGATATGGATCAAACCTAACACAGACATGGTACGCAGAAAGAGAGATGATAAGAAACTCGCGACATTCTGCGGAACATACTGGTCACTGATAAATGGCATGATTCAGGGAGTCACAGAAGGCTTTCGAAAGGACCTGGAAATCGTTGGAGTCGGGTACAGAGCACAGCTGCGAGGAAAAAAGCTCGTCATGAATCTCGGCTATGCACAGCCCGTGGAGATCGATCCTCCAGAGGGGATTACGATAGAGGTCCCTGCTCCGAACGCTGTAACTGTCAAGGGAATCGACAAGCATCTGGTCGGCCAGATCGCTGCAAACATACGCCGTTGGCGAGAACCGATAGTTTATTCCGGAAAGGGCGTTCGCTACAAAGGTGAGCATGTAAGAACCAAGGTCGGGAAGAAAGTGTGATGACGAAAGGGATGATTGCAGAATGATAAAGAGAACGGACAGAAAAGAGCTCAGAATTAAAAGGCGTTTGAGAGTCAGGTCCAAGGTCAGGGGCACCTCTGAAAGGCCCAGGCTGGCTGTCTTCAGGAGCGAGAAACACATCTACGCGCAGCTTATAGATGATACTGTCGGTGACACGCTGGTGGCCTCTTCTACGGTTGAGAATGAATTGCGCGAGAAGGTTGGCAAGACCTGGGGCCAGGAAGCTGCCGGGGAAGTCGGAAAGCTTCTGGCACAGAGAGCACTCGAGAAGGGCTTCAAGACCGTGGTTTTCGACCGTGGGGGCTTCAAGTTTCACGGTAGAGTCAAAGCGCTGGCAGATGGGGCACGCGAAGCCGGTCTCGAGTTCTGAGGAGGTGCATTGAATGGCAAGAGATACCAGACAGAATAGATCAAGAGGCGTTCCTGTTCAGAAGCAGGTAGAAGAGAAGGAATTCGAAGAACGAGTTGTTCAGATCAACAGGGTGACAAAGGTTGTTTCGGGCGGAAAGAACCTTTCGTTCAGGGTGGTTGCGGTTGTTGGAAACATGGATGGCAAGGTCGGTATAGGAATTGGAAGTGCCAGAGAAGTGCCTATTGCGATCAGAAAGGCCCTTCTTGAAGCCAGAAAGAGTGTTGTTGATGTGCCTGTCATTAACGAAACGATCCCACACGAAGTGATGGCGCGCCACGATGCTTCGAGGGTGCTTCTCAAGCCCGCAGGTCCAGGCACGGGGATTATTGCAAACGCTGCTGTCAGGGCTGTTGTTGAGCTTGCAGGCATAAAGAACATACTGACAAAGGCTCTTGGTTCAACCAGTGCCGTGAATCTGGCAAGGGCTACTTTCAACGGTCTGAGAGAACTCAAGTCTCCCAAAGAGTACGCGAAACTGAGAGACATCTCCGTAAAGGAAGTATTTCGGGGTGTGGCGAGGGAGGTCGAACAATGAGCTCAAACCTGAAGATAACGCTTGTGAAGAGTCCTATCGGATACAACCAGAGACAGCGAAGGACGCTGAAGGCATTGGGGCTTGGCAAGCTTAACAGCTCGGTAGTTCGTGCCGGAACCCCCGAAATCAAGGGTATGATTAACGCCGTGAAACACCTCGTGACAGTAGAAGAAATTGAGAACTGAGGGGGCTTTGACGATGACATTTGGAATAGAAGACCTAAAACCAACAAAGGGCTCGAGGAAGAAATCCAAGAGGGTTGGACGTGGGGTCGGTTCAGGAAAAGGGAAACAGGCTACCAGGGGAGCAAAGGGTCAGAAGAGGGCCAGTGGGAAGGTCTCTCCATGGTTTGAGGGTGGACAGACACCGATATACAGGAGGGTCCCATCAAAGGGATTTACCAGCAGATCTGCAAAAGTCTATGTGATCATGAACCTGGAGGACCTGGAAACCAGATTTGAAGATGGCACAGAAGTGACCCCCGAACTACTCCTGGAGAAGAAGATTGTGAAGAATCTTAGAGACGGTCTGAAAATTCTTGGCAGAGGCGGTCTTACGAAGAAACTCATTGTGAAGGCCAGTTCCTTCAGCAAGACTGCCAGGGAGAAGATCGAAGCAGCAGGCGGAAAGGCAGAGGTGATCTAGAAGATGTGGAAAGCCCTCAAGAATGCTTTCAAAATACCCGAGCTTAGGGAAAGAATCCTGTTCACTCTTTTCGCCCTGGTGATTTTCAGGTTGGGAGTCTACATTCCCATTCCCGGCATTGATGCCGATGCGTGGAGTTCATTCTTCGCAGGTTTGGCAGAAGGAGCTGCAGGTGGTTTCATCGGCTTCTTTGACGTATTTACCGGCGGGGCCCTTGAGAACTTCTCACTCTTCGCGCTGAGTGTAACTCCTTACATCAACGCGACAATCATGCTTCAGTTGCTAACGGCCGTTGTCCCAAGCCTGAAGGAGATGCTGAAAGAAGGAGAAGAGGGCAAGAAGAAATACCAGAAGATCACAAGGTACCTTACGATATTCATAGCGACGCTGCAAGCGTTCCTGCTTACGCTGTCGTTGTCGGGGAACGTAGCGCTCGTAGCTGTTCCCAACAGGATGTTGTTTGTCCTGTTAGCCACAACGTCACTCGTCGGGGGAACGATGTTCCTTATGTGGCTTGGAGAAAGAATTACTGAAAAGGGTATCGGGAACGGAATATCAGTGTTGATTTTTGCAGGCATCGTTGCCAGATACCCTCAATATCTTGTCCAGGCAGCCGTTGCTCTTAACCCTATCGAGTGGGCGGCACTCATTGGGATAACTGTGCTGACTATTATTGGAATCATCTACATCCAGATGGGAGAGCGTCGCATCGAGGTTCAGTATGCGAGACGTGTTGCCGGAAGAAGGGTGTACGGCGGGGTATCTACTCACATTCCTATCAAGGTCAACCAGGGTGGAGTTATCCCCATCATATTTGCGTCAGCCATAATGACACTGCCACAGATGATATCCAGCGTGCTCCCTGAAGGAAACGTTCTTGCGAGGTTGTTCGGATTTACCTCGCCCCTGTACCTGTCTTTGTATGGTCTCATGGTTTTCTTCTTCACGTATTTCTACAGCACACTTGTTTTTGACGTAAAAGATGTAGCAAACAACATAAAGAATTATGGAGGCTATGTTCCTGGCATAAGACCCGGGTATCCTACAGAACAGTATATTCACAGGGTCCTCACGAGAGTGACATTCATGGGAGCGCTCTTTCTGGTTATCATTGCGTTGTTGCCTTCAGCAATCCAGGGCTTCGTAGGTATTCCGATAATGATTGGAGGGACCTCGACGCTTATAGCAGTTGGTGTTGCACTTGACATACTTCAGCAAATAGAGTCCCATCTGATTGTCAGACACTACGAAGGTTTTGTCAAGAAAGGCAGACTCCGTGGGAGGAGATAGACGATGAACATAGTCCTGATGGGTCCTCCGGGTGCGGGAAAAGGAACTCAGGCCAAGCTCATTGCACAGAAGTGGAATATACCGCATATCTCGACGGGCGATATGCTCAGAGAAGCTGTGAAGAGCGGAACCGAGCTGGGCAGAAGGGTGGAGGAGATTCTCGACAAGGGAGAACTGGTGACAGACGAAGTCATGAAGGATGTTGTCAAGAACAGGCTGAGGAAGGAAGACACTTCCTCGGGCTTCATACTGGACGGCTACCCCAGAACAAGACGTCAAGCCTCACACCTTGACGGAACACTTGATAAGCTGGAACGTTCTTTGACATCAGTGATACTTGTCAATGCCTCCGAACAGGAGGTTGTAGACAGGATATCGAACAGGCGGATCTGCACTGACTGTGGTGCTGTGTACAACCTGATCTCACTCAGACCAAAGAAAGATATGGTTTGTGACAATTGTGGGGTCAGACTTATCCAGAGAAGCGATGATGAGGCTGAAACCGTGAGGATGCGTTACCGTCTTTACATGGAGAAGACGGCACCGATAATCGAGCACTACCGCCGTGACAGTAAACTGTTCATTGTCGACGGTTCCGAACCTCTGAAAACGGTTACGACGAGGATCTTCGACTATCTGGAGAAAACATGATATGATGAGACTGAAATCCCCCGACGAGATCCTCAAGATTGAACACGCTTCCAGGATAGTCGCCGAGATTCTTAGCATATTTTCAGAGTATGTGGTTGAAGGTTCCGATGCGTCTGTCCTCGAAAGGTTGGCCCTCGAACGCATGTCAACACGTGGAGCCGAACCTGCCTTCAGGGGATACAGAGGTTACGGGTTCGCCCTCACTGTCTCTGTCAATGAAGAGGTGGTCCACGGATTACCGCTCAGGGAAAAGGTTTTCAGGACGGGGGATATAGTCTCGGTCGACTGTGGTGTAGTGAAATCAGACTATATAGGTGATGCTGCATACACGTATGTTGTTGGTGGCTTTTTGTGCGATGGTGACAGGATACTTGTCCAAGAGACACAAAGAGCGCTTCAGATTGCAATAGATGCTGCCAGGCCCGGAAACAGGATTGGAGACATAGGTAATGCTGTTCAGAGTTATGCCGAACGATTTGGTCTCTCGGTAATAAGAGACTACGTGGGCCATGGAGTCGGTTCTGCCTTACATGAGGATCCACAGATACCTAACTACGGCAAGGTTGGTACCGGCCCGGTCATCCGCACCGGAATGACTCTGGCGATCGAACCGATGATCTCCAGTGGTGACTTCCCGGTGGAGGTACTGGGAGACGGCTGGACTGCAGTCACGAAAGACAGGTCCAGGACCGCGCATTTTGAGCACACTGTAGTTGTCGAAGAGAAAGGTGCTCGAATTCTCTCGACCCTGGACGGAGGTGTTCAATGACAGAGAAAGCTGATGTTATCAGAATGGAGGGCATCGTCCTTGATTCTATGCCTAACGCGACATTTAAGGTGAAACTCGACAATGAGCATGTGGTTCTCGCTCACATATCGGGTAAGATGAGGAAGAACTTCATAAGGCTGATTCCCGGTGACCGTGTTGTTGTGGAAGTGTCGATATATGATTTGCAAAGAGGAAGGATCATATATAGAAAGAGAGCAGATAAAGGAGGAGGGACCCAATGAAAGTCAGGGCGTCCGTGAAGAAGAGATGCGAACACTGCAAACTGATAAGGCGAAATGGTCGAGTATGGGTGATATGCGAGAAGAATCCCAAACACAACCAACGCCAGGGTTGAGGAGGTAAAGTGAATGGCACGTATTCTCGGTGTTGAGCTTCCCAATCACAAAAAGGCTTTTGTTGCCCTTACGCACATTTATGGCATAGGTTCGACAAGAGCTGAGGAGATCCTGAAAGAGGCCGGAATCAACAGGGACAAGCGCGTCAAGGATCTCACCGAAGAGGAAGTCAGCAGAATCAGCAAGCATATAAACGAGCACTACAAGGTGGAGGGCGAGCTGAGACAGGAAACTGACAGGAGCATAAAAAGGCTCATCGAGATCGGCAGTTATCGTGGTTACAGGCACAAGCAGGGACTGCCTGTCAGGGGACAGAAGACACATTCCAATGCCCGAACGCGAAAAGGTCCCCGCCCAAGCAGGATCAAGAAGCGATAAATGTCCAGGAGGGTAGAATAAATGGCCAAGAGAAAAGCTACACCAAAGAAAAGAAAAAAGCTTTCCATAGACAGGGGAGTTGTGCACATCAGTGCAACCTTCAACAACACCATAGTCACCCTGACTGACATGGACGGAAACACTGTCTTATGGGCTTCAGGGGGGACAGCGGGCTACACGGGTTCCAAGAAATCAACGCCGTATGCGGCCCAGCTTGCTGCGGACAAGGTCGCAAAAGAAGCAATGAAGCTGGGACTAACCCGTGTGAGAGTTCAGGTGAAGGGTCCGGGTTCGGGAAGGGAGTCTGCGATCAGGACTATCCAGAGTGCCGGATTGACTGTTGATTCAATCAGTGATATAACACCCATTCCACACAACGGGTGCCGTCCCAGGAGACGAAGAAGAGTATGACAAGGAGGGAAAACGATTAATGGCCAGATACACTGGAGCCGTCTGTAAACTTTGCCGACGCGAAGGATTCAAGCTATTCTTGAAGGGCGATAGGTGCTTCAGTGCCAAATGTGCACTGGCGAGGCGACCATTTGCTCCCGGCCAGCATGGAAGTACTACGAGAAAGCTCACTCAGTATGGGATGCAGCTGAGATCCAAGCAAGCACTTAAAAGGATCTACGGTCTGCTGGAGCTGCAATTCAGGAAGTACTTCGAAGTGGCTACTACAAGTTCTGAAGAGACAGGAAACGCTCTGATGACGCTTCTCGAGTCGAGACTCGACAACGTTATCTACAAAATGGGCTTTGCTTCCAGTCGAAGTCAGGCCAGGCAATTGGTGAACCACGGTCATGTTCTGGTTAACGGAAGAAAGGTCAACAAGCCTTCCTTCGGAGTGAAGCCTGACTCGATAATAGAGATCAAGGAGAAGAGCAAGAGTGTCGTTCCAATTAAGGGATCTGTGGAGGCTGCAAAGGACAGGAGTACACCTCCATGGCTTGAAGTGGACTTTGATGCATTAAGGGGAACGTTCCTTCGAGCTCCTTCGAGAGACGAAATAGATGTTCCTGTCAACCTGCAGTCAATCATTGAGCTCTACTCCAAGTGATTCATCTCAACTGCTGAAAAGGAGGTGTAGCCCATCCGGGCGATCATATGATTTCCTTCGTGATGCCTAAGACCCTTAGAACAGAAGAAGAGAGAGAAGATACAAACAGCTATTATGCTCGTTTTGTGCTCTCACCAATGGAAAAGGGTTATGCGATAACGATCGGGAACGCCCTGAGACGCGTACTGCTTTCCTCGATACCAAGCATGGCAATAACCAGGCTGAAGATTCCGGGAAAGTATCATGAGTATGACGTCATTGAAGGTGTTAAGGAAGACATACTTGAGATAATCTTGAACCTCAAGAAAGTTCAACTGAAGCCGGCTTTAGAGTTTTCGGAACCGGTCAGACTCACCGTTGCCAAGAAAGGACCAGGTCAGATTACCGCGAGAGACATTCACACCCCGACTGGGGTCGATGTGATGAACCCTTCACAGTACCTCGCGACATTAGACGAAGACGCTGAGGTGCACATGGAGCTTTTCGCAGAAATTGGAAAAGGATTTGTTCCCGTTTCTGACATGGAACTCGAGCATGATGTAGAGATGATCTACATTGACGGCGTCTTCAGTCCTGTGTTGAAGGTCAACTTCCAGCAGGAAAACGTCAGGGTCGGAAAGAGGACAGACTACGATAAGCTTGTTCTTGAAGTATGGTCGAAACGTTCGATCAAGCCGTCCGAGGCGGCAAAAAGGGCAACCGATATACTCATGAAGCATTTCGGGGTCTTCACAGACAGTCTGGAAGTTGATCAGGAAGTGCTTGAAATCGTAGAGCATACACCGCCGGATACGACAACTCCGGGGGGGGAAACTGAAGAAACGGCGACAGAGGAACAGCTGAAGGAAGATTCAGGTGATTCGATCTTGTCAAAGAGAATAGAGGAACTGGATCTGTCTGTAAGATCGCTCAACTGTCTCAAGAGAGACAAGATTGACACGATAGGTGATCTCATAAGCAAGTCCGAGGCTGATCTTCTGAAGATCCGAAATTTCGGTGGAAAGTCCATGGAAGAAGTTGTTCAGAAGCTCAAAGAGAAATTCAACCTTGTTTTGAGAAAAGAAGAGTAGTATTGGAGGTCATCGCATGAGACATAGAGTCAAGAAGGGGAATTTGAACAGGCCCCACAGCCACAGAGTGTCATTGATGAAGAATCTGGCCAGAGAGTTGTTTGAACATGGAACGATCGTGACAACGGCGACTAAGGCAAAGGCTATCAGGCCTTTTGTGGAGTCCATAATCACCAGGGCGAAAAAGGCAGCGGTTGTTTCTGGAGAGATCAGGGGACGTGACCCCAATGACGCAGAGCTCAATACGCTGAAATCGAAGAATCTGGCACTTAGGAGAGAAATAAATCGGAACTTCAACGACAGGCGTCTGGTGAGGAAGATATGTGATGAAATCGCGGTCAGGTATATTGACAGAAACGGTGGTTACACCAGAATTGTCAGGTTGGGTCAACGAAGGGGAGATGCTACAGAGTTGGCAATCCTCCAGCTGGTTGACAGGGAGCCATCGAAGCAATAGAGATTATTCTGCCCAGAAGAATACCGAAGACGAGGTGAAAGCATGAAGCTCTTTCTGGATACTGCGAATCTTGAAGAAGTCAGAAAAGGCGTATCGTACGGCATTGTCGATGGCGTAACGACCAACCCGACTCTTGTTCAGAAAGAGGGAAGTGATTTCCGCAGCAGGGTAGGAGAACTCTGCGAACTCGTAAAGGGTCCTGTTAGTGCTGAAGTTATCTCGCTGAATGCAGAAGAAATGGTTGCAGAAGCCAGGGAACTTGCCGAGATACATGAACATGTGGTTGTCAAGATACCGATGATTCCTGAGGGTGTTAGGGCGGTCAAGAAACTCTCTACGCTCGGGATAAAGACCAACGTTACACTTGTTTTCAGTGCCGTTCAGGCACTTCTTGCGGCCAAGGCAGGTGCGACATATGTAAGCCCATTTATCGGACGCCTCGACGATATTTCGTCGACAGGCATGGCTCTCGTCGAAGAGATTATTGAGGTATTTTCAAACTATGATTTCTCTACCGAAGTGATCGTTGCGAGCGTGCGACATCCGATGCATGTGCTCGAAGCTGCAATGCTCGGAGCAGATATTGTGACACTGCCTTTTGCAGTGCTCGAAAAGCTGTTTGGGCATCCCTTGACCGAAAAAGGTCTTGAAAGATTCCTGGAGGATTGGAAGAAATACCAGGCATCTCAAAAACACTGATCTTGTCTTTTTATGGACAATTAGTGTAATATCTAAGTGAAAGCCGCGTTCCTCACTGGATCTTCACTTTTCTTTTCATAAGGCCCTTTTTCATATATTTTCCATCCACGGAAGGAGGAAAGGTGTATTCACTGCATATTGCAGCGGATACCACCGCAACTAATGAGCCCCCGCAAGAAACGCACTGAAAAACAGCAGCCGGAGACAAAGAAGCCATCCAATAAGTCGTCTGATGCAAAAAACAAAGCTCGCGAACAGGAACAGGTCGCTCCTAATGAAGACCTTCAGACTTTGGAGGCAGCATCGGAAGATCAAAGGGATAAGACGAATGACAGCAAGGAACCAAAGGTCAAGGACAAGATAAGAGAAGTCGAGATTGACATCAACCAGCTTGAGCAGATGCCCATAAGGGAGATTTACAAGCTCGCGCGGAAGTACGATATTGCTGGTTACTCTCAGATGACGAAGAGAGATTTGATCTTTGCCGTACTGAAGGCACAGACAGAGTCGTATGGGTATTTCTTCAACCAGGGGATCATGGAGATCACCGAGGGTGGCTACGGTTTCTTGAGAGGTCTCGACAACAACCTGTTGCCCAGTTCTCATGACATATACGTGAGTCAGTCGCAGATCAGGCGGTTCAACCTCAGCACAGGAGATTTGGTGGCAGGTCAAGTAAGACCCCCAAAGGAAGGCGAGAAGTATTTTGCCCTTCTGCGCATAGAGGCGATAAACCACAAGCCATTAAGCTTTGCTGCAGAAAGGATTAGCTTCCACAATCTCACCCCGACCTATCCCAACGAGATCATGAAGGTCGAGTCGGAGCCCAACGTTATGAGCACACGAATCATCGATCTCTTCTCCCCCATCGGTAAAGGCCAGCGTGCGCTGATTGTCGCGCCGCCAAAGGCAGGAAAGACTACTCTCCTGAAAGAGATTGAAAATGGCATCGCTGAGAACCACCCTGAGACGATCCGGATCTTGCTGCTAGTTGATGAACGGCCCGAGGAAGTTACAGACCTGAGACGCTCTACCAAGGCCCACGTCCTGGCGGCGCCATTTGACATGCATCCCGAGAAACAAATCAAGATTGCAGAACAGACTCTTGATATGGCAAAAAGACTGGCCGAATTCGGCTATGATGTAGTAATACTTATGGACAGCATAACAAGACTTGCCCGTGCATACAACCTTTATGTTCCGCCCAGTGGAAAGCTGCTCAGCGGTGGAGTCGATCCTTCTGCGCTTTACAAACCGAAGCATTTTTTCGGAGCAGCACGGAATATCGAAGAAGGCGGTAGTCTCACAATTGTCTCTACTGCTCTAATAGAAACAGGAAGCAAAATGGACGAGGTTATATTTGAGGAATTCAAAGGAACCGGAAACATGGAACTCGTGCTTTCGAGACAGCTTGCCAACAAGAGGGTATTTCCTGCGATCAACCTCCCTCTTTCGGGCACAAGAAAAGAAGAGTTGCTGCTTGACCAGAAGACTCTCAGAAAAGTCTGGGTACTCCGCAGAATGCTTTCTTCTATGAGTGAGGAAGAAGGTCTGAAGCTCATCATGGATAAGCTCCGATCGACGGCTTCGAATGAAGAGTTCCTTGATCTGATTGACCTGGAGAAGACCAGATATTGATCCGAAAGAATAGGTGATTGTCTTGTCAGAACTTGTCTTTGGTGTCGATCTTGGCGGTACCGAGACGAAAATCGGACTCGTAGACGAGGCTGGGGGCATTGTTGGTAAGCGGATAATCCAGTCACGTGTCAGCGATCGAAGCGAGCTTCTGGTGACCAGAATCGCTGATACGATCGCAGCAATGATCTCTCAGGCAAGCGTTGATCAGGAAAGCGTTCTTGGTGTCGGGATTGGCTCTCCGGGTTCGATTGACCGGGAGAAAGGCGTCGTTCTGTTTTCTCCAAATTTCCCGAATTGGGACAACATGGAACTCAAGCAGAAGATAGAGGAAAAGACACGTCTTGAGACCTTCCTGGAAAACGACGCTAACGCTTTCATTCTTGGGGAATGGGCATTTGGTAAACATGCGGGCAGCCAGAATATGATTGGTATAACACTTGGAACTGGCATTGGAGGGGGCATCATCTCTCATGGACAACTGATAATCGGTGCAGACGGTTTCGGCGGAGAGCTGGGACATGTTATTGTCGAACCGGGCGGTCCGCTTTGCGGATGTGGTTCTCATGGCTGTATAGAGGCGATAGCCTCTGCACCTTCAATATCAAGGCTTGCTTCCGAGGTTAAAAAGAGATTTCCTGAATCCTCCATGTTCAGGCAGGGCACAACCCCGTCGACAAAGGAGATATTCCAGACAGCCTCTGAAGGTGATGTTGCAGCAGGAATTGTGCTCGAAAGAGTTTACACGGCACTGTCTGTGGCTATCGGTAATTATATACATATCTTTAACCCTCGCTACGTCGTCCTTGGTGGTGGCGTGAGCCGTGCAGGCAAACCTCTGCTTGATGGAATAAGGGATCGTGTAGGACGCTACACCATGACATCCTTCAGGGACACCTGCGAAATCGTTCTAAGCGAGTTATTCGAAGATGCCGGAATAAAGGGAGCCGCTTCTATCGTCTTCTACAAGCTAAGCTAGTGCGAAGCCTTCTT
>PWXG01000021.1 GCA_003561215.1 Thermotogales bacterium | reverse complement strand
CTTGTTCAGTTCTTTCATGAGGCTACCTCCCGAGCTTTGCTATGGATTATAGCATGGTAGCGGAGAACGAATCATACGGAAGCATTAATCTTCAGCAGTACAGGGAAACAATGGCAGGAGTTACTTGTAGACAATTGACCACTCCAAAAGGATATCCAGGTCCCTGGCAGAACCCAGAACAACAGCACTCCATAAGCCTGGTCTGTTCAGTGTAACCTCGTTTTGCGTGATACTCTGGCTAACCGGGGAGCCTTTCCATGCCGTGGAATCGACCACTCGATCATTGGGGTCTACTATCGCAATCGATATGTCAGCTTCGGAGCTGTATACCGAGTAGGAGTATTTCAGAATTGCAGAACGTCCCTCTCTAAGATCAGTCAAATCGAAACTCGCGATTGATATCCGGTTATGGACAACGCTCACCCTTGTCCTGGCAGAATCAGAGAGCGTTCTTCCAGGAAGCGAGAAGGCTCCGACTCTCAGAACGCCTTCAGCAAAACCCATACCGACAATTATCAAGAGTGCACACCAGAGCGCAAGGGAAGTCCGTAGCGGTTGGTGAAAAAACGAGTAGTGTCTACCCCCTGTGGCACCGGTCTTTTCTTCTTCTGCCAGTTCAGAAAGCCCTTTTGCCCTATTGCGAACTAGCAGAATCGACAAGATTATCAAACAGGTTCCCGTAACCAGTAACATCAAATTCCATGAGCCGCTCAGAACCCTTGAAGCCCTCATCCCCATCATAGGACTCACTATGATTATGGTGGCATTACATACGGAATGGGCAGCCATGCTATGCCAGACCGAACCCGAAACCAGTGTTACGTAACCTGCAAATAGCCCGAGCAATATGAAGGGCCCCACATTGCTGATTCCATTTATTATGTATAGCAGACCGAATAACACTCCGGAGTACACCCATGCATTCTTCAAACCGTAAACCTCGAATGATTTCTGCATGAATCCTCTGAAGAACAACCCCTCGCAAAAAGGGGCGAGCAACACGAGACCGAAAATCACTGCAGGATCTAGCGGAATCTCGAAGTAGTTTACACGATCCATCAGAAGAAGGGCAGAGGGAGCAGGACCGAGTGTTGAACTGAGGAGTCTTTCTGCGGCCGGAATTATCGAAGACGCAATAAAGCCTATTCCCAGCCCAGATACACAGGAGAAAAGGAGTATAAGAAAGCCGGGTTTTCGAAGCCTGAAAACATGAGTAATATCCCAGTTGAACCCTCGTGCCGCGATTACCACTGGAATAAGGACAAAGATCAGCTGGTTGATCCACAAGTTCAGTGAAAGCCCCAGTGTTTCTACAAGCCAGATACCGGAGATCAACGAAAGAGCGAGGATAATCAGGAAGAGACGCGTAGCATGCTGAGGTTCAGGTAAACTCCTGGGTTTCTGCGAACCCCCATCGCTAGCCTTCATGTGCTCCCCCCTTTGTGACAAGAAAAGAGGTAACAGTTAAGCCTTTCAGCCCTTGCCAAACAGAACGGACCGAAAAGGAACGGCGCCTCAAGTTTCGGTTCTTGGTTCCTCTTCAATCAACTCCGTTTCTTCCGATCGGACCTCTTCGACTTCTTTTCGTTCTTCTGCTGTGACGCGGAGAGTTATTCCGGTTCTCATTTCCTCCCCGATCTGTATCTCGACAAATCCGGGGATCATGGAGATCTTGGTGCCTTGCTCTCCCAAGAATCTCGATGCAATGGCTACGGATTTGACTGCCTGATTAACTGCGCCTGCACCGATAGCTTGCAGCTCCACCTGATCAGACTTGGAGAGCACACCAGCAATTGCACCGGCGACTTTGTTTGGATTCGACTTGGAGCTTACCTTCAGGATCTCCATATGACTACCTCCTACGACGGAAAGTGTGTTCACAGTATTCTACCACGATGAAACCACAATCCTGCGTATCTTTGTATGCAGTCACTTCCGGGACGGCACACGCGAACTTGACTACAACTCGATAATCTCAGATTTCACCTTGGTAATACAGTCAAGCATTTCCTGGGGAGTAATGAGTTCTCCCGTGACTTTGCTCAGAAGCTCAAGCTTTATTCCCCTCTTGTTGAGTCTCGAAACCTCGTAGACTATCTGGCCAAGGTTCATCTCAGCGACAATGACAGCACTGACACGCTTGAGCAGTTGTCTGAGCCTGGTCGCGGGGAAAGGCCATATTGTGATTGGTTTGAACAGTCCGATGTTTATCTTGTCTTCTCTGGCCATTTTCACAGCTCGCATTGCTGTTCGTGCAGTCGAGCCATACGCGATTACCAGCAAATCGGCGTCTTCGGTCATGTACTCGTCGTACATGACTATCTCGTCAGCATGGAGCTTGATCTTGTGATCAAGGCGCCTGAGAATTCTTCCGACATCATCCGGTGTTCCTATCGGAAAACCCGATTCGTCGTGAACGAGTCCCGAGACATGGAATCTCGACTTACCCATCGTAACCAGTGGAGAGACCATCATCTGATCGTCCCCATAGAAAGGATGGAATATATCGTCGTCTCCCAGTTCACTTTCACTTGCGCGCGAGATCTGCACAAAGGTTTCACTATCTGCCCTGAAACT
>PWXG01000213.1 GCA_003561215.1 Thermotogales bacterium | reverse complement strand
AGTGAGGTGTGCAACATCGTACGACGTAAGCCGGAAGTCGTATCCTGCTTTTGCTCTAACTCTACCTGCATCTGAAACCCTCTACCTGCCCCAAGTCTTGATTCCCCTCCTTGGAGGGGTGGGTGTTCTTGACTTGTCCACATGCTCTTGATTCTGCCGCGCGTCGTGTCTTGACTTTACGCTCTTTCCTGTCTTTGGGAGCAGACGGGTCATAGTTGCACTGGTGGCTAAGGCGGAATTGCTAGTTTGCACAAACCTTGGTAGAATAGCAATGAAGTGAATAAAAGGCAGTGAATCTCTACTGAATTAGGGAAGCCGGTGCAAAACCGGCACGGTCCCGCCACTGTAAACGGGGACGAAATCCACAAGGTGCCACTGGTAATGCTGGGAAGGCGTGGAGAGTAGGATGATCCGTGAGTCAGGAGACCTGTTCGGAAGAGAGAACACCATCGCCTCGTGGTAGGGCGATGGTGAGATTGCATTTAGGAGGTCATTCAATGAAGAAGTTCTTACCACTATCGGTTGTTTTTCTCATAACTGCTATGGTTTTCGGAGCAACGTTTGTCGACGACCTTGGAAGATTCGTGACTGTCGAGGAAAATCCAGCAAGAATAGTCATAGCCGCCCCGGCAGTTACTGGCTTCATAGAATACCTTGGAGAGACTGAAAGGATAGTCGGTGTGACAGATTGGGATCACCTCGCTCATAAGAGCAATATAGAGAAGATTGGAAACGTTGTTCCGTTGAACCTGGAGAAGATCATGTCTCTGGAACCTGATATCGTTTTTCTCACCGGTGGATTCCAGGAGCCTGAAGTGGCCAAACTGGGAAGAGCAGGGCTGAAAGCCTTTGCTGTCAATCCAACTTCTTTCGAGGAGATTCATCGCAGTATAGCAATGATAGGTGCAGTCTTGGGAGTTCCAGAGAAGGGGAGGGCAGCAGCTGATCAATTCAAGAGCGCTGTTCTTGACATTGCCAAAGAGACTTTTTCCATTCCCATGGACAAGAAACCCACTGTCCTTTATACGATGATCAGCGGAGATATCAAGGATATCTGGACATGTGGTACAGGGTCTTTCCTGAACCAGGCTATAGCTTATGCAGGCGGATTGAACGTTGCTGCTCCCTACACAGGAAATGACGGGTGGCTTCCTGTCGGCCCTGAATTTGTCGTCATGACTAACCCTGACATAATCCTAGTTCCCTACTATTACGAGGGAGGTCAGGAAGAAGCGGTGAAGATTATCAGAAACTACAGACCGTTCTCCTCTATTTCTGCAGTCAAGAATGACAGGATCATCGCTATCGACGGGAATCTCGTTGCGCATGCCAGTCCGTCTTTTCTCGACATAGTTGTGAAGCTGAATAAGCTGTTCTTCAAAGAGGATGTGAAATGAAGCGTGTTGCAGCATTCTTAATGGTGCTGCTGGGCAGCATCTTTATGTTGCTGCTTCTTTCGACTCTTGGTACAGTAAGCTTCTCTCTCCCGGAAGTACTTATGATTCTTAGGGATAGGCCCGATACTGTTAGGGCTAACCTTTACATGAATCTGAGGTTGCCGAGGGTGCTTATTGCTTTCTTCATCGGAGCGGCACTTGCGGTCTCGGGTGAGGGGCTCCAGCTTACACTGAAGAATCCGCTCGCCGTCCCCTATATTATCGGGATATCTGCAGGAGCCTCCTTCGGAGCGGTCTTTTCTCTCTTCTTGAGAGAAGTGGCTCGAGTGTCGATCAGTCTGGAGCTACTGGCTCTTGTTTTTGCGGTACTGGCTGCCTTCCTTACCTACTACATCTCCCGAAGAGGGGGAACGGCCTCAGTCACATCGCTGATCCTGAGCGGTGTGATAATCTCGTTCTTATTCAATGCTGCAGTGACTTTCCTGGTAGTATTTGCCTGGCGCAATATAATCACACTGCATTTCTGGTCGCTTGGGTCCCTATCGGCGACATCTTGGGACGATGTACTTAAATTCATGCCGTTTGCAGTGGTCCAGTTCATTGCATTCACCATTTTGCGTCGGAAAATGATCATAATGGCTGCAGGTGAAGAACACGCGATCACTGTTGGTCTGAATCCTGAAAGGATCAAGGCATCGGTCTTCTTCCTGGTAGCTCTGACCGCTTCCATAGCTGTCTCGATAGCGGGTTTGATTGGTTTCGTCGGGCTTATGATTCCGCATATCGTGAGGATGATATTCGGAGTCGATTCCAGGGCAGGGCTACTGGCAAACAGCCTGGTGGGAGGGGCGTTCTTGATGGTCTGCGACACCGTTGCGCGGACACTCTTTCAGCCTACAGAACTCCCGATAGGAGCAATCACTGCGCTCATAGGAGCACCTGTATTCATATACCTTCTGAGGAGAAAGGAAGTAGTCGGAAGTGGGTAAAGCCGTAGATATAGGGAATCTGAGGTTCAGCTACGGAAACGGAGATGTCCTCAATGGCATCGACCTTTCGGTTGAACGCGGCGAGGTGATTGGTGTTCTTGGACAAAACGGGAGCGGCAAGAGCACAATGCTGAAGATCGTCGCAGGCATTTTCAAGGACTATAGGGGAAGTGTGAACGTCTTTGGGAAAGAGATTGTGAGTATGTCTAACAGACAAATTGCGAGACTGATCGCATATCTTCCGCAGTTTTTCACTCCTTCCTTCGATCTGAAGGTGAAAACCATTGTCTCTTTTGGAAGAAACCCTTTTATTGGCCTGATGAGAGGTCTGACCCGTGATGACATCGAAGCGGTAAATCGCTCTATGAAGATGGCCGATGTTCATCAGTTTTCGGAAAGGCTTTACTCTACTCTGAGCGGAGGAGAAAGACAACGTTCGGTGATCGCAAAGGCACTGGCTCAAGAAGGCGAGATACTCTTGATGGACGAGTTCTCTGCACATCTGGATCCCGGACACTCCCAAAAGGTTACGAAGATAGCTCTAGAGCTTGCCAGGGACAAGCATCTTACTGTAATCGCAGCTTTCCACGATGTGAACCAGGCTGTCGGAATGTCAGACAGGCTCCTCTTCATGAAAGAAGGAAAGGTAGTCGCTTTGGGCAGGGCGGAAGAGATTGTCACAGAAGAACTGATGGAGACAGTGTATGACGCATCTACCCGGATCACGGAGAATCCAATAAACAAGAAACCTCTGGTAGTATTTTCCTGAAAACGGTTTTTTGAGTCCAGACGTTTTGTTGCAAGGGGGTTGCTGTGCTATAATACTCGCGTATTAGCCCGTAACCAGGAAAACAAGGGGGGCCGTCTCAGTGAAATCTGAGACGGCGCTTTTTTTTCTATAGGTGTTTCATTGTTCCTGGTATTCGAAGGTAGCCAGGAATGTGACAGACTCCCTTGCCACGAATAGACTCACGTGATCGCCTTTGCTAATTTGCTCCACAGCCTGTACGTAGTCTTCGAGTGACTTAATCGTGAAGATCTCACCCATGATACTAATTCTTGTGATGATATCGTCAGTCCTAACACCTACTTTGGCAGCCGGTTTTCCGCTTACAACTTCTCTGATCAGCACTCCGGAAATCTCTCTCGTAATACCAAGTCTTTCAAGGTCTTCTTGAGTAAGTTCCAGGACCTTCAGCCCAAGCTTGCTATCATCGAAAAAGTCTTCCTCGGGTTCATCTGTGCGGAGCTCACTCTCGTGTCCGAGAACGACCGGAAGCTGAATGACCTCACCCATGCGGTCTAGCGTTATTGTGACCTCGGCTCCAGGGGGGTAATTACGTATTGCTGCGCCAAGCCCCTGGGCACTCGTTATATCCTGATTATCTACTCTTTTCACCACGTCCAGAGGCTGTATACCCGCCCTATCTGCAGGGCCACCGGGCACCAGATCGGTAATGAGTGCTCCGGTGTTTGTCTTCAGATTGAGAGACCTGACAAGGTTCTCATTGACGGTGGTGTGATACACTCCCAGGAACGCCTTTTCGGCAACTCCCTCAGCAATGAGCACGTCCACAAACCTCATTGCAACGTCGATAGGAATGGCGAATCCAAGGGCAGTTCCTACCTGAGGGGCAACGAGAGCGGTGTTTATACCAACAACCTGGCCATGTATGTTGAGCAAAGGACCGCCACTGTTACCGGGGTTAATTGCCGCATCTGTCTGGATCAGGTTGGAGTAGTAACCTGAGCGGTCTGGCTTGGGGATCTGTCTCTCCACAGCGCTGATAACGCCTACAGTAACAGTCTGCTGGAACCCTAGGGGATTACCTATTGCTATTGCCCATTCGCCGATCCTTAGCATGCTCGAACTGCCGATTCCTACTGTCGGTAGCTCTTTGTCCTCTGGGTCGATCTTTATGACTGCTATATCGAGCTCACGGTCACCGCCGACGTACTTGGCCGGGTATGTACTCCCATCCAGTAGGGTAACCTGGATTTTCGCAGCAGCCTGAACGACATGGTCGTTGGTCATTATGTAGCCTTCTTCATCGAAGATAAAGCCAGAACCGATTCCCTCTCTTGGCGGGATATCTCCAAAGAACCTGCGGAAGAACTCTTCCAGTAACGGATCAAGAGCACCCATGGAATCAGTTATCTGGACATCGACTCTCACCACTGCCGGGCCTGCCACATCGACAACGTTGACAATGGGACTTTCGTAATCAGGATTTACTATGGCAAGACCGGTGAATGCAATAATCGTTATGACAACTAGAACTACGAACCGTTTCATAAGATCACCTCTTTTTCTGCAATTTGAAAGTTTTGTAACTCAAAGGTATGACATAATCGAATCCGGGGTTTGTTCACCTGAAATCTTCCTTCGGTTCTTCAGTAAGCTTTTTTGCCAGTGCGAGACTCGTTCTGTGCTATCTGTCGAAGAACCTGTCGAGGTCCTTGAAGGAGATACTCATTATCAGAGGCCTGCCATGCGGACACACCGGTCTTTCGATACGTTCAAGCAGCGCTACCAGTTCCCCGATTTCTTCTATCGAAAGCCTATCTCCAGTCCTGATTGATCTCTTGCACGCGATAGCCGCCAGTATGTTGTCGAAGACCTTACCTGGCTCTTCAAGGCCTTCGAGGCGAAGCTCGTCAAGAATCTCACGAACAAGCTCAGGAACACTCGAGCTACTAACCATTTGAGGAATTGCCTTGACTATCAGAAGCGGATCGGCTAGCTCGGCTTGAAAGCCAAAGTCATTGAAATGAGACCCTTTTTCTCTGAACGTTTCGATTTCCATATCGTCAAGTCTGAGCTCGATCTCCGAAGTGAGGTACTGGGACGGGAATCTCTTCGAGACTTTGAGTTGATCGAATAAGATACGTTCATGGGCGGCATGTTGATCGATTATCACCAGAGAATCTTCAGCTCTGGCAAGAATGTAGCGTTCGCTAAGGACACCTACCGGCTCGAGATCAGAAACGCGATTGGCACGTTCTTGCCTTCTTCCCAGTTGACGAAACCTTTCTTTAGAGAAGTCTTCAAACGCCTCCGTTCTTGATCTGCCGGTCTGCTTGGATAAAGAGTACCCTGATACTCCTACTGTGCGGGACGAGCTCCGCTCATTCACCTGCGGCCCGGCTCCTTCAGGGATCTCTCTTGCCTCCTCATATGATTCTGGTTGCTTTACGGTCACCCTGAAACTCTTCCTGCCTCTGAGCGTTTCGCGAACAGCACGTTGTATCGCGCTGATTACTGGCTGAGTCTCGCTGAATCTCACTTCGAGTTTCTGAGGATGGACATTGACATCTATCTCTGAAGTGTCGATATCTATGAAGAGAATTGCAGAGGGGAAACGCCCTTTGATAAGGGATTCTCCGTAACCTCTTTCGACTGCAAAATTGAGAAGCGGCATTCTCACATGCCTTCCATTTATGAAGAGGTTCTCCCTGAGCCTATTACCCCGAGACTTCTCCGGCATGCTGATGAATCCGGTTATCTTCAGACTATCCTCACTGTAATCCACGGTAAGCAGGTCTTCCCTGTCAAGATCGGGATAAACATTCAGCACCCTTTCAAGCATATCTTCAGTCTTCATAACAGTGTAGGCGGTCTCGCCGTCTCTCCTGTATACAAAGGATACTGATGGATGGCCGAGCATGAACCTCTGAACGGTTTCAGTGACCATTCTCGCTTCTATCAGGGAAGACTTGAGGAACTTCCTTCTGGCTGGCGTGTTGAAGAGCAGATCGAAGACCTCGATGGATGTTCCGACAGCGTCCGCCACAGTCGTCTGAGATGTTACTACCCCACCTGAAAGCTCCGCCTGTTGACCCAGTTCACTATCTGTAGTTTTGGAAGACACCCTGATTCTTGAGACACTAGCTATTGTCGAAAGTGCTTCGCCGCGAAAACCGAAACTCCGAAGCTTGTCAAGATCGTCAAGGCGAGTTATCTTGCTTGTAGTATGAGGCTTGACGGCAACCAGTATCTCCTCGCCGGTCATTCCTGAACCATTGTCTTTGACGCGGATATATTCCTTTCCACCCTGACGGATCTCAATTTCGATTTTTGTCGCACTGGCGTCAAGAGCGTTTTCCACCAGTTCTTTGACCACGGAATAGCATCCTGTGACAACCTCACCTGCAGCGATCTTGTTGACTATGTCTGGGGGAAGCTCGTGAATTCTCACTGACTGTCATCTCCTATCAGTTTTTCTCTAAGAGAAAACAGAAGCACTGCAGCCGCAGCGGAAACGTTTATCGAATCGACCCTTTTCGCCATAGGGATCGCCACAAGGGCATCACAACGTTCCCTGACCAGCCTCCGCAGTCCCTCGCTCTCATTTCCCATGACCAGGACACTTCGCTCCGCATAAGGGATCTTCAGATAGTGCTCTCCTCCTGTGGCACTTCCATAAATCCAGTACCCACACTCCTTAAGTGTTTCCATTGTTCTTACGAGATTCACGACACGTATTACCGGTATGCGGAAGATCAAGCCAGCGGAGACTTTTACAACAGCAGGAGTTACCTGAGCCGACGCTCTTGACGTTATAACAAGAGCATCTGCACCTGCAGCTACAGATGTCCTGGCTATCGCACCGAGATTATGCGGATCCTGTATACGGTCAAGCATGACGATTATCGAGTGTTTTTTTCTGGGCAGATTCTTGATGGCTTCCAGTTCGGAATACGGGAATTCCCTGAGCTCGACCAGCACGCCTTGATTCTTCTTCTCGCGTGAAAGGTTCACCAGAACTTTCTGTGAAGCCATTTCTACCCTGAATCCCTTGTGCTTCGTTTCACTCATGAGAGCAGGGAGTTCCGGATCAACGTTTGCCTGATCGGTGAACAGCACTCTTCTGACCTTGATCGATGATCTACAGAGTGCAAGTATTTCCCTGAGTACATTCCTACCGTGCAGATACAACAGAAATCACAGCCTCAAGAAGCTCTTGAACCCTCTCATATTTCCTGCTCAGAAACAAATAACCCACTACGGCTTCTAGAGCCGTGGCCCAGCGGTACTCCATGTCGTTTCCATACTTCTTTGCGCCCTGAGAGTTGTAGCCACGACGAAATACCTTGTGTTCCTCTTCAGTCAGGTGATCAACAAGGGTTTGACATGCGAGACATTGACCGTGAGAACTAAGATAAGGGGTTATCATATCGTGCTGTACTCCCGTTCTCCGGCTGCCTTCCCCAAGAAATCTCATTCTGAAGTAGAGGGTGAAGACTGCATCCCCGATAAATGCCAGGGCATCGGTCGATACTTCATGAGGTTTTCTGGAGGACTCAAAAAGCTCTTTGATAACTCATTACACCTCTAGCTTACGAAACTCTCGATATCCGAGATAATATGATCTATTCTGTCAGGTCTTCGGCCGCCAGCCTGTGCGAAGTCGGATCTTCCTCCCCCGCCTCCCCCAAGCTCCGTAGCAATGGCACCTGCGATTTTTCCTGCATTGAACCTGTCTGTCACATCGCGCGTCACCTTCACCACGAAATTGACTTTCTCGTCTCCCAGTAAGTTGAATATCACGACGATACCGCTCCCGATTCTCTGGGCGAGCGTATCTGCAGTATTCCTCAGAACATCACTCGAGGTGTTCTCCACGATCTTTGTGAGAACAGGCACGCCCTTTATCTCTACCTTCTTCTCCTTGTGATCTACACTTCCTGAGAGCATCAGTTTCTGCTGAAGGCTCTTTGTTTCTGTAGCTGCATCTTTCAACTCCTTGAACAAGTCGGCAATTCGTTGCAGTATGCGATCCTCAGGGACTTCCAGGAGCGTTCTTACATCTTCAAGGAGGGCGTAATGCTTGCGAAGGAAGTCCAGCGCAACAGTTCCTGTCACTGCTTCTACCCGCCTTATGCCGGATGCAACAGATGATTCCGAGACAATCTTGAACAAACCGATTTCCCCAGTGTTCCTAACGTGTGTGCCACCGCAGAGTTCTCTTGAAAAATCAGATACAGAAACAATTCTAACGTAGTCTCCATATTTCTCTTCAAATAGAGCAACGATATCCTCGTCCCTGACTTCGTTCATGTGCTTGCGTTCAAACTTGACCGGGATGGCCTCGAGAATCTTCTGGTTGACCAGTGTTTCAACGAGTTCCAGTTCTTCATCGGTAAGCGTCTGGAAGTGCGAAAAGTCGAAACGAAGCCTGGTAGGTTCTACGAGAGAACCAGATTGACGGATGTGGTCTCCTAGAACCTTTCTGAGCGCCGAGTGAAGGAGGTGCGTCGCTGTATGGTTTCTTTCTATGCACTTTCTCCTGATTCCATCGACAAGCAGCTCAACCTCTTCATGAAGCTTAACGCTACCGTTCCTGACCTCAACCTTGTGGGTAGTCAGTCCCTTGTGGGGATTGAACACGCTCACTACGTCAGCCTCAAAACCTGAGCTCACGATTTTTCCGGTGTCTGTGACCTGTCCGCCCTTCTAGGCGTAGAAAGGTGTTTCGGTGACGATTAACTCACCCGTTTCCTCGGATGAGAGTGAAGTGACGGTCGTTCCGTCTACGATGATAAAGACGACACTGCTTCTTGAAGTCAGAGAATCGTATCCGACAAACTCCGTGTCACCTGTCTCTGAGTAAGCCTGTTCGTATATTGCTTTTGTTGTTCCGTATACCTTGCTTCCGGAATCCGCTCTTGCTCGGAGCCTCTGTTGTTCCATGTGGTGTTCGAATCCGACCGTATCAATTTCTATATCAGTCCTTGCAAGGATTTCCTTCACGATCTCGATGGGGAAACCGTAGGTATCGTGTAGCAGGAAAAGGTCTTCTCCAGAAAGTCGGCCGCGGTCTTCAACGATTTGCCAGAGTCTTTTCGTGCCGCTTTCAAGCGTTTCGAGGAAACGCTCTTCTTCCTTGAAGATGACGCCTTTAATGAGCCTTGACTTTCGCTCAATCTCGGGATAAATGTCCTTCATTGAATTGATGACTGCTTCTGAAAGCTCGAAAAGAAAAGGGTGCTTCTTTCCAAGAATTGAACCGTGCCTGACCGCTCGCCTGAGGACCTTTCTGAGCATGTAGCCTCTTCCCTCGTTTGCAGGCATTATGTTGTCGGCTATCATGAAGACGAGTGCCCTGACGTGATCACTGATTATCCTGATGGAAACATCTGTGCCGGCAGAAGCGCCGTATTTCACACCAAGCGACCCTTCTATACGATGGATGATCGGTTTGAAGAGGTCGGTATCAAAGTTTGTTGGAACGTCCTGAAGGACCGCCGCGATTCTATCGAGGCCGGCGCCTGTGTCTATACTCTTCTTTTTCAGCAATGATAGGTCCCCAGCTTCGTCCTGGTTGTACTCTATAAATACGAGATTCCAGATCTCGACAAATCTTCCGCAATCGCATGCAGGAGAACAGCTTTCGGGAACTGGGCAGTCCTGCTTGCTCCCGGTATCGACAAAGATTTCGGAGCAGGGGCCACAGGGTCCTGAAGGTCCTGCCGGGCCCCACCAGTTTGTCTTCTTGTCCAGTTTCACCACACGGTTTTCAGGGAGCTTCACGTCATCAAGCCATATCCTGAATGCTTCCTTATCTTCCAGATATACTGAAACCCAAAGTTCTTCAGGGTCAATTTTCAGAACCTCCGTAACATATTCCCAAGACCACGGGATTACTTCCTT
>PWXG01000045.1 GCA_003561215.1 Thermotogales bacterium | reverse complement strand
AGAGAAAAACCATCACCACAAGAAGAACGAGAAGCACAGATACAACCTTTCGCACAACACCACCCCCTATTTGGTTTGCTAGTCTCTCCTCGGAACAGCAAGTCATCGTCTACTAACTCTTAATAAACATGTATATCACGCAGGAAACGCAATTTTTGTTGAATAGAAGGGGTGTGATTAGACTGAGCATGTTAAGTATGAAATGCGTTTGGGTTACGTAATAGGCAGCTACAAGTAGGGGATGTAAGGGAAAAACATTTTGCTAAAACAAAGGAACCGGCAGCTTTGAAGCGTGCCGGTTCAGAAAGATAAGTGATCCGAGGATCTTCAACTCAAAGCGGTGTTCAGACTGTAACTCCGAGACTGACTGTTCGCTCTTTGAAAGTGACTTCTAGCAGGTTCAGCTCTTCGTCTGTTCGGATAACCAGGTCGTCTTTGTTTAGTTCGTATTTGGGCTGACACATGCTATTATCCTCCTTTTATCAGTGTTGACTTGTAATTATAGCATGCTGAGCAAGAGATGTAAAGCATGGAAGAGAAGAGAGGACATAAACGCCTCTAATCGTCGTTATTTGAGATTAGCGGGTGTTAGCGGCAGGGGGGGTTTCTGCGACAACGTGGCATGTTGTCCTGCGACGACAGGGATTAGACAAATGGTTCAGGAATTCTGCCATAGCTGTTGGTCATAATGTAACTGCAGATAGATAGAAGAATTGCCAGGAGAAGGCTTAGTCAGTGACAAGCTTTACTTTTATCGAAGAGGCCAGCTCCTTATCAAACACCATCTGTGACGAGTCAAGCTGAATGACGTATGAGGGAAAGGTATAGATTACTCTGAGCTTCGTGCCCGGAACGATACCCAGAGAAAGAAGCTTTCGAAGAGTGCTTCTGTCTGTCATATCAAATCGAGAAACCTCAGCGATCGATCCACGTTTCAGCGAAGTTAGAGGAACTACTTCTTCGGGGCTACTTTTGCTTGACATGTATGCCCTCCTTTCTCTTTTTGAGAAGGCTGAATATCGAAGCATTGGCAACATTCTCGTATCCGCAGTTGGGGCATCGATGATGAGTGCACATCTTTACCAGTGGACAAGAACTGCAGGAAAGTTTGGCCTCCTGCGGATCAAATTCAGTTCCGCAAAATGCACATCTGACCATCATAGCACTCCTGTCAGCTGTATGATTCCATTGAGCAGAATTCCTGCAGCAAATGCGAACAAGAATACAAAGCCTGCCATCCAAAGTGCGGTCTTCAGACCTCTTTCCTTGATCATGATAACAAACTGGGCTACACAGGGGACAAAGAGCGTAAGTATTGTGGAAGCTACAAGAATCTGCCTTATGTCCATAATCCCGGCACGACGAAGGTCATACAATCCGGCAGCACCGTAATCCCGGCGGAAGAATCCGAATATAAAAGCCTGCGCCGATTCTGTGGGGAGCCCTGCAAGCGATACAACAGGGCCCACTGCTCGGACGAGGAGATCAAAGACCCCAGTCAGATTTCCTATCCAGATAAGTGCGCTAGCGGCAAGGAAGATAGGGATTACTTCGATCAAATACCACTTCATCCTTGCTAGCGTTTTGGACAGAACGTTGGAAACTTTGGGAACCCTGAGGGGAGGGACTTCCATGTAGAAACTGGGCTTCTTTCCAGGGTAGAGCCTTGCCGCAAGAAACCCCACGAACAAGAAACACAGGGCCACAAACAGCATCCATATAGTCAATGCTATTGGAGACACCGAGAGCAATGCCAGAATCACACCCAATTGTGCGGAACACGGGATGGCGAGTGCAAGAAGTAATGTTGCAATGACTTTTTCTCTCCTGCTCTCCAGAGTCCGGGTTACAATGGTTGCCATAGTTCCGCAGCCAAACCCCAGAGTCATGGGTATGACAGCACGGCCGTTCAGTCCGATCTTTTTGAAGATTCTGTCGACGAGCATCGCAAGACGCGGCAAGTATCCGCTATCTTCGACAATCGAAAAGACCAGGAAGAAGGTTCCGACGATAGGCAAGATTATAGCTATTGCATAGCGCAAACCTAGTGTCAGAATTCCGTAGTCATGAACAAACAGCTCCTGAAACCATCTCCATGGAATAACGGATTCGACGAATCCCGTGAGAAACGGGTTAATGTACCCTTCAAAGATGTTTTCCTCGAGAAAATCAACGATAGTACCCGCACCGAATTCTCCCACAAACTTGTAGAGGCCAAAGTAAAGGACCAGAAGAAGGATGACCGCTCCGGAAACAGGATGCATCGTTAGCTCACTGAGAAATGAGGAGAGGCGTCTTCTCTTAGACCCCCCACTCCTGACAGATTCCTGGGTGATACTTAGAGCGTCTTCGTGCATCGTCAGACCGATCACATAGCTCAGGGGCCTGTCATACATAGTCTTGGCCTCTTCGACTATCTTCTGTATATCAATGAAATTGCTCCTGTCATTGCTTTCGACAAGTCGCGTGATATCCTCGTCTTCCTGAAGAAGGAGAAGCGATACAGCGCGCTTCGAAATGAAGTAACTGTCTGTCAGAAGATCAGAGATACGCCTTACTGCATTTTCAATGAATTCATCGT
>PWXG01000243.1 GCA_003561215.1 Thermotogales bacterium | reverse complement strand
GTACACTGCAGGGGGGTGCATAAAGAGCAAGAGTGTGTATAGGGTTAAGATGCGGTGGATAACATTTAGCAAAAGCCAGGACACGACTTCACGAAAACCCTGACGTGCGAAACCCCCCCGGAGCAGCTTATAGATCATGGTAGGCAGGATAGAGCGGGTTGAGGAACGTGTCTGAAGGGCAAGAACAACTCTCAACATGCAGAAATCTCCAAAACCAAAGAGCGCGTTGAGAGGCAGGGTTGAAGAGTAGGTATGACCCAAAGGGCAGAAAACGTGTGAAGACTCCAACTGGCAACGTCGGATAAGAGTTATCGCTGTCAGATGGTACCCTCTAATTATCGTACGTTCCCTGACTAGTCAGGCAGCGATGGCGAAGCATCTTCACCAGGTCGGATTCGGACGCTGGATAGCTATTGACGACACATCATCTCAGAATTTGTGCAAATATTAAAATGATCCCAAATGGGTTTTAGATCATGAATTCTCGTATCCCATACCACTGATCAACAGGTTGCATGATCGTCTTGACTTTGTCTTTGATTCTGCCATAAAGCTTGTTAGCATCTTCAACATAGATGTATGCAATGAAGTTGGCAGGTCTCTCGGCAATTGTAATACTTTCAGAATACCACTTGTGGGCTGATTTCTTCTTCGAAAACATGATCTCTACGTCGTCAAGCATTAGTGATACCCATTCAAAGGGAGGTTCTTTGGGTAAACTGGCTTGAAGTCTTGCACTGAATGTGCCTTTATACCATTCTGCAGACTTATCTACATTCTCCACAAGAAACATTGGTGCAACTTTTCGGTACACTTTTCACGACCTCGTTTCACTTTCCTCCGCTTGATCCTTCTTCACCGCCTTCCTTTAATCGGTCTTCAACTCGCTCTTCAAGATTCTCACTTTCTGTAGGGGTGAATACGATCGCAACGTAGCTCTTACGGTGTGTCCTGCAAGTTCTTCCTGCTTCTGATATTGCCAAGCCTGCGAAGACTATATGCTTTGCGTTTTCATATTTCTGTATTGTGTTTATTGAAGGTTTTTCGTAAGCCGTAAGACGAACGGCGTACGACGTCTCCTGCTCTTCACGGTGCCGTCCTTGCGACTCGAAAACCGAACGTGCGATCCGCATACGAAGGAGGGTAGCTTGCGCGGCGAGCAATTCGCACTTGCGCCGTGAAGTCGAGCCAGCTTCCACCACGGAGCATACGGGAGTAATGATCTGTGGCTTCGTACGGATTTGTCTTGGGTGTGTCTGTGTAGTCATACCACCTGTCGCTGCACCATTCCCAGACGTTTCCGCTCATATCATATATTCCTAGCTCGTTCGGTAGCTTTGAACCAACTTCCTGAGTCATCATGCCCGCGTTTAGTCTGTACCACGCAACCTCGTCAATGCTATCGCTTCCCGAGACTTTATAGGGCGACTGATGCTTTCCTCCTCTTGCAGCGTATTCCCATTCTGCTTCTGTTGGGAGACGATAACCTACCGCTTTCGTTATGTCTGTGGTTACATTTCCACTGGCATCAAGCATCTGCCCTTCGTCAGGTTCACCCAGTAGTCTGTAAGCAACAGGAAGCACTTCTTTCTCACTCAGCCAGTTACAGTATGCTATTGCATCCCACCAAGTTACCCAGATCACTGGTCTAGTTCCTCTTCCCCAACCTTGATCGCGCGGCTCGCTTCTTCCAGTGTCATTACAGAACGCATCGAACTCATCAAAGGTCACAGGATACTTACCCATCCAGAAATCGTAGGTAAGCATTACCTGGCAAGCGGGACGGTTCCAGTCCGGTAAGTCACCGAACTCATCTCCCATCACGAACATGCCACCTTCGACAAGCACAAACCCTTCCGGTGGCTCATCAATTGGCGTCCTGCGAGGCGCCCACCATCCTGAAAGTAGAAAGACAACCACAAAAAGCAGAACGTACAGACCAAGCCTTTTCACCCGTTCCCCCTCCTCTTTTTTTCGGAGCAGGCATGAGAAGAAACAAGAGTGAGAATGTCTGTTCCTCAAGGTTTTGCTCTTCTGTTTGAGTGAACAAGACATTGATGTAGCTCAAAGAAGCAACAGGAGTGTGAAGTATAACAACTCATGTATTGACTGAACGGTGATATGTGATGATTCTACCAGATGTTGCATCCACAACAGATACAATACATCAACTGTGAATAGAGAGTTTGGCTGAGAACAGATATCATCCGGATACTCTTTTTTGATCACGGGAAAGGCACTTATTCTCCGTTAAGCCGGTAGATTTCTACCTGCGTAGAAGGGTAGAACACACGTAGGTGTCTATAAAGAGTTTTAATGCGAAAGCCCCGCAAGATGAACGGAACTCTTTAATAGGACTGGTCATCTCTGAAGCTCTGCAGCCTGTAACACCTTCTTAGCAGAACTCGCAAACGAATGGCCATCAAGAATGGTGGCGCTACCGCGTTGAACAGTCCAAAATAGTCGTTAAGACTGGTGGCGAGGGACGGAATCGAACCGACGACACACGGATTTTCAGTCCGCTGCTCTACCTACTGAGCTACCTCGCCGCCCTGGAGCAATTTGGTGGAAACGACAGGGTTTGAACC
>PWXG01000097.1 GCA_003561215.1 Thermotogales bacterium | reverse complement strand
TTGCAATCTGACTCAGAGGTTTCCCGATTCTCTGGGCAAAGCTATTGAGCTTGGTAACAGTGGAATAATACTTCCTGGACTCGGTGCTACTCAACTTCGGATTTGAAGACCTGACGTCGCTCGGGCTGAAATTGTCTTCAGGTCTGAATTTACCGGTTAGAAGACCCTGGAAAAGCGGACTATAAGGCAAAAATGCCATTCCGTTTTCAATTACGAACGGAAGGACTTCTCTTTCTGTCCTGTATTCAAGTGGGATTTTGTGGTAACTGGTCGGGTTTCTCTCCAACATGTTGTAGAGTCCCTGCATACTGCTTACGCTACCGATCTGTAGCGCTTGTTCAGCCTCAGGTACCGCGAAGTTCGATAGCCCGATATACTTGATCTTTCCTTCCTTTTTAAAGTCCAGTAGAACCCCCATTGTCTCTTCAATATCTACGTTAGGATCCGGCCAATGCGACTGGTATAGATCGATGAAGTCTGTATCAAGCCTCCTGAGGCTGTCTTCAATTTCCCCTCGAATGCTTTCAGCTTCAAGACACCTGGTTATTCGGTTCTGTTCGTCCCATACGAGTCCACACTTCGATGCGATGAACACCCTGTCTCTCATACCCTTGACTGCCTTTCCAAGCACCGTCTCGGCATGACCAAACCCATAGACAGGTGCAACATCGAAGAAGTTGATTCCCGACTCGATGGCCCTATGTATCGTTTTAATAGAGTCTTCGTCTGTAGTTCCGTCCCAGAAACTCGGTCCAGATATCCCCCAGCAACCGTAACCCAGAACAGAAAGCTCTTCTTCGATTCTTCTTACCCTCTTGAATTTCATCTTGAGATCCTCCTTTATTCAAGATTCGCGTGGTTTTTGAACATCTCTTTGGAACTAATGCCCAGCCTGTCCTTCAGGACCTTGACGAGTATGTCGGTGAGTATTAGAAGAGACTGCTGAAAAACATTACCCATGGGCTGGATTGAGCCTGTCCTGTCTTTCTGCGCTTCTGAGTCCATCACTATGAAGAGCACCTCATCACTCAACGAGACAACAGAAGATACTCTGTTCTTTGTGAACGATACGATCCTGGATCCAGATTCCCTGGCCTTTTTGCAGACCAGAACTACTGATGGGGTCTCTCCTGACTCAGTTCCAACCAGTAAAAGATCTCGGTCTCCAATTGAAGGAGTTGTCACATCACCTACAACGTGTGTTTTGAGTCCGAGATGCATCAACCTCATTGCGAAAGCTTTCATTATCAATGCAGTCCTTCCCATACCAAAGAGAAAGACTCTGTCTGCTCTTAGAATTTCTTCCAAAACAACTTCAAACCGAGCGTCTGTGATTTCAGAGAGTGTCATCTCGATCTCCCCAAGAATGCGGCTTAGCGTTCTGTCAAAATCCATCTACTCTGTCACCATAGCCTTCTTAATGGATGAGGCTGCAATTGCTGGATCATCTGCTTGCCATATGAACCTTCCGACTACTGCAACGTCTGCCCCTAGAGATCGCAGAATATGGATGTTCTCTGGTGATATCCCTCCTGCAAGGGCTATCTGTGTTTCGGGTAAGAACTTTCTTATGATCAAAATGCTTTTTCCGAAGTCTTTGAAGAACCTGTCCTGACCCACGCTGGCGATATCTGCAGAAATATGCAGACAGACATACTCAGGGAAGACCCCGGCAGTTTTTTCAGCGAAACTTTTTATATCTGCAATACCCATTGTGTCCAACATGAGATATTTGCCAAACTTTTCTGCGGCTTCCTTTGCCTTCATGATTGTTTTGTCAGATGCAAAGCCCATAACTGTTGCAATATCCGCCCCTTGTTCGAATGCAAGCCCTGCCTCAATGTAGCCCCCATCAACAATTTTGGTATCAGCAAGAAGCAGATGGCGCGGGAGAATGCGCCTCGTCTCTTTGACGAGGGAGAGTCCGTGAGCAAGGATCGCAGGGGTGCCTATCTCCAGGATATCAATGAATGGTGAAACGCTCTCCGCAACAGAGAGAAACTCGTCCTTTGCGACGGAATCATCTGCAAACTGGAGGAGCATGCTTCAGTAAGTGACCCCCGAAACAAGCATTACGCTTGAGTACGGGATCTGTTCTCCTGTCCTTATTACACCCTTTGATTTTGTGTTGGTAAGTTCCTTGAATCTTGTGTGAGGGACAAACTCCACTTCAATTCCTTCTGGTAGTCTTTTCAGGGTCTCTTCAAGCGTCTTCGGGCTGACAGTTCTGATCTCCTCAGAGAAGATCGCTTTTTCTATTTCGAGTTCTTCAAGCACTGGCTCGAGTACGTCAAATACCCCTGGCTTACCTCCAACTATGCTAACATCGATCCTCAATCGGTCGTCAGCTATGGGAAGTCCTGAATCAGATATTACCAGGAGGTCAGTATGTCCCATGGAGCCAATCAGGCCACAGATATCATTATTCAATATGCCGTTCTTCTTCATGGCGCGATCTCCTTTCAGTATTTTGTTGTCAGGTGGATGTTGAACTTGTAGTGCCTGCCTTCATACCAGCACTGAACAAACTCTATGCTTTCGTTCCTGGTGTTCGTGCCGACCCTCTCATAGTAAAGAATTGGTGTCCCATCCTCGA
>PWXG01000148.1 GCA_003561215.1 Thermotogales bacterium | reverse complement strand
GCCGCCTGCCGACTGTTGCAAGCTGACCTTATGAACTGGCCTGACGAAGTCAGAACTGGCCCGCGAAGCGGAACTTGCGAAGCTTTGCTTCCCGTGACTTTGAATACCAGTTCATACTGAAGGGTCATAACAACGATCTAAATAGGAGTTCATAGATAGAAAGCGCACTACTTCTGCGGAGTAGAAGCAATATCGCATTGCGATTCGCAACACGCGGAGGAGTCTTGCACAATCGCGACAATAATCGGTCTGAAGTATACTGGGAGTCTTCAATTCCTCATTACAAGAAGAATATGGGCAGAAATATTCTCTGCCCTGATGGACTAATACATCATGATCGTTTGCTGGTAACAATCCCCACCATCTGTGTTGGCTAGAACCTGTAAGCCACCGATGCACCTATGCTCAGGTAATCAATCAGGGGAAGATCAGCAGGATACTCACTCAGAAACAAGCCTACAAATAGGGCTGAAACGGATACGCTGAAGTCTAGTGAGTCGGTAATAGCTCCGAACCCAACCAGTTTCGGACCGAATGCGATATGCAGGTGGGGTACCCAGTCTCCAATCAAACCTTTACCACCGGGAACAGTGTCTGCTAGCAGACCAAGACATATCCCGACATGAAGACCTGCTGCTCCCATCCTAAAAGCCTCATAACGAACTTCCAACAGACCCAGACCAGCCTTGTTGTTCAGCGCAACAAGTGATATCTCTCCAGTGATCCCCACATTGACTTTGTTTACGACTTCGTAAAGTCCCGTAAGTCCTAGCCCCGGAGCAATCCATGGTTCTGCTTCATAGTGAGCTTCGTACGAAGTAAGGTGCAAGACTGGTCCACCTTCGATTGAAAACGACGCCAGGACTACGCCTAAAATCATGAGAATAAACGCGGTAGTAAGAACTCTTCTCACACAACTCCCCCCTCTTTTTCAAGACGATGCCTGTTTCATCCCTTGCGGTAAGTGTCCAATCACAGGATATCATATATGTCGACTTTGGTTCAAATTTCGTGTTAGCTCTCAACACGATTTCGAGCAGTCAAAGCATCACCAATGTCACAGTTGCCATACCTGATCGTATGCTTGCTGAAGATCATAGGTACAGCTGAATTCTCGTTCCGTGATGCAGATTCCTGAACTCTGGTTCATCTTTGACATGTTAACGTTCAGGTTTCACCAATGTTGTATAATACCTTAACAGCATTCTGCTTTTTCTCATTGGGGGGATAAGATGAAGTGCTTTCTACTCTTTCTTATGTGTCTGCTGATGACCCTTCCTGTTACGTCCTGTTTCAAGAAGCCAGACGGCATTCCTGTGTACGTCAATGTTGATACAGTCATAATCGTAAAGCTGGGTTCATCCACGACAATTCAACCATCCTCTAGTCCTTCAGGGGCGATCTTTTCTTTCTTCTCAACGGATTCAGAAATTGCTTCTGTTGACTCCAGCGGAGAGGTCACAGGTAATTCCATTGGTGAAACGACAATTACAGTAAAAGGTACCAAAGCTGGTTACGAAGAAGGTTCGGTCACTGTTACAGTAATTGTTACTTCTGCAAAGCTCTCATCAATTAAGTCCAATGGGACACCAGTTGAGGGTTTCTCACCAGACATCTACCGCTATGCTGTGGCCTTGTTTGACGAAACTACAGGAATACCAAGCATTGAAGTCACGCCTGTTGATCCTCGTGCCACCATCAAGATCTCTGAACCTGATGAAATTCCTGGTGCCTTTGTAATATCCGTTGCAGCATTTAGTGCTGAGTTACTTCAATACCGTCTGGACTTCTATCTTGCAGCGGATATGGACGCATCTCTGAAGTCTCTTACGGTGAGCCAGGGTACGCTCGACCCTCCTTTTGATAAAGACACTCTGCATTATTCTGTAGTGCTGCCTGCAAACACAACCATTCGCCCGACCGTTTTAGCAGAGCCTTCACAGCCCGATGCAACTGTGGTTGTAGATCATTCCCCTTCTCTCCCCGGGGCTACAACCATTACTGTTAGAGCACCTGATGGAGAAACCACAAGGCAGTACACCGTTAGTTTTACAGTTGCAGACAGTACTGATGCCACACTACAGGAACTCAAGTACAATGGCACGATGGTTCCAGGTTTCAACAAGAACACTACAAACTACAACGTTGAACTGCCTTATGGAACGGCTTCTGTTACTGTTAGTGCTAAGACATCTCATCCTGAAGCCACCATCTCCTTTAATCCTTCTGCTACGATAGACACCCCTGGAACGATGGAAGTCATTGTAGTCGCTCAGGATGGCGAAACGACCAGAACATATACTGTTGATTTCACTGTAGCCCCCAACACTGATGCTTCATTGAAGTCTCTGACAGTGAGCAAGGGAACCTTGAATCCACCTTTTGACAAAGACATTCTCGAATACACTGTCATGCTGCCTCACGGCACGACAACACCGCCAAACGTATCAGCAGAACCATCACAGCCCGACGCCACAGTCGTGATAACCCAAGCGTCATCTATCGATGGAACGGCCTATGTAAACGTAACTGCACCTGATGGCAAAACAACAAGGCAGTACACCATAGACTTCACGGTCGCTGATAGCACTGACGCCACTCTCAAATCATT
>PWXG01000192.1 GCA_003561215.1 Thermotogales bacterium | reverse complement strand
TAGAAGAAGCGATTTCTCAGTTGATCGAAAACTGGAGAAAGAAACGGCTTTTCGAGCAATTGCGGAAACTTGATATTGAAGCTGAAAAGGCTGAAGCAGAAGCAAGCATCGACGCAGTGAATGAAGCATGGCAGAAGTACTAAGAGGTCAGGTTGTCTGGGCAGATCTTAGCCCATCCAGAGGTAGTGAGCAGTCAGGGTTTCGCCCTGTTTTGGTTATCAGCGATTCAACATTCAATGCACAAAGTGGAACGGTTATCGCTCTCGCTATTACCAGCCAGAAACCCAGGGCAGGATATCCTTTGACAATGAGGATAGAGAGCGTAGATATGCCAAGAATATCATGGGTTAAGATCGCTCAGATAAGGACACTCGCAGTGGAGCGACTCGGGGAACCTCTGGGCATTATGAGTAACGTCGAGCTCCAGGTAGTCATTGATGGATTGATGGATATTGTTGGATAGGGAGCGTGTGATTGTAGTAACGCTGATCGTGGCATTACACAGCTGCCATGGTCTTAGGCAACCGGTTCTCGACAGTTCTTTCTTCGATTTGCTTCAAGTCCGCCTTAGCCTTAGGCTTCATGCCCTGAACTCGGCAATTCCATTTCTGCACTAAATCGTACGCCGCATTACGCACAACGTATCCTGATCTTTCAAAAATGGTATTTGTCCCGAAAAACAGCGTATAGCATATAGCTTATGGCAAATGGAAAGAAGATCAGGCGAGAGCGGCATTTGTGATTGAGCAAGAAAAAAGGTATTCGTCCCGATTTCTGAGGGCAGAACGATGTTCTGCCCCTACGATACTGTGGGAGCGGTTTACGCCTTGTGGCGTAGGGGCATAATACCATTATGCCCTTGGTTTGACCGCATTCTTGTAGGTTCATCGTTGTACTTCACCTATGCATCCGTAGTATAATTCAAATTAGACTAATCCTATTATGATACACTTGACATTCTGGAGGTGTGTAGTGGCTTTTTTTGACAGAGCAAAGGAGAAAGCTCTCCTGGATCAACTTGTAAATTCAGACAAGCAAGAGGTCTTTATCCTTTACGGAAGAAGACGAGTTGGGAAGACAGCTCTGCTAAATGAGATTACCAGGAACAAAAAGGGAATCTACTTCACCGGAAGACAAGTAACAGCAGAGGAGCTTCTGAGAAGCTTCTCAGCGAGTGTATCTCGGCTTCTGAATATCGAGGGACTGGTATTCGCTACGTGGGAGGCGGCTCTAGAGAAGGTATTTGGGCTTGGCAAGACTCAAAATGTTTTCCTTGTAATGGATGAGTTTCAATACATGGTCGAGGTTGTTCCGTCACTTCCATCCATTCTTCAGCATTTGATAGATCAGAACCTCGACAGCAAACTGAAGCTCTTCCTTTGCGGTTCAAGCATAAGCTTCATGGAGGGAACCCTGTCTTACAGAAATCCCCTCTTTGGCAGAAAGACAGGATACATGAGACTCAAAGCTGTCAGTTTTGAAGAGAGCAACGATTTCCTTTCAGAACTTGACCAACATAGTCTCCTTGAAGCCTATTCAATTACTGGGGGAATCCCTCTTTACCTCCTTCTTTGGAACCAGAAGAAGAGTACCTGGAGAAATGTAGTGAATCTCTTTCTATCTATCGGGTCTCCACTCAAGGAAGAACCTGCCTTCATTCTGATGCAAGAACTCAGAGAACCAAGAATGTATCATTCTATTCTTCAGGCAATCGCTGAAGGCAACAGAACTCCTTCTGACATTTCAAGCAGGATTGGCGCAAGAGATTCTCGCACTCTCCAACCCTATCTAAACACCTTGCGCTCGTTGGAAATCGTTGGAAGAGTGACCAATGTGCTGGAGAGAAATCCTGCACGCACAAGAAGAGTAAAATATGAGATATCTGACCCATTATTCAGATTCTGGTTCACCTTTATCTTCCCTTACCTTGATGCAATAGAACACCAGGAGCCGGAGATTATCAGAAAGAAGTTCTCGGTCAGCTTTTCCCAGTATGTGTCCTTCGAATTCGAGTCACTGGCGCGTAAAAAAATCGCTCAAGTATTCTCCCTGGACTCGGTTGGCCGATACTGGAAAAGAGACATTGAAATCGATCTTCTGGGCATCAAGGATGACGAGATCACGGCAGGAGAAGTGAAGTGGAGAAATAGGAAGATGAAACTTTCAGATCTTGCCAGACTCAAGAAGAAGTGTGCGTCAGCTGGAATAGATCCTGTGCGATATGTTCTTGTATCAAAGAGTGGCTTTGATGATGGGCTTCTTGCCTCATCCTCGAGGAATAATCTGTTCCTGCTCTCTTTTGATAAGCATAAGGGATGGATTGAAGAGAAATAGCTGGAAGCATTAGTTGAAGACGCGCAGAAAACTCTGACTTAAGACTATCGGTAAGGACCACAAGCAGGATAATCGGTCATAACAGTCTTCCGCGCTGCTCATCATGACCACATACCTACAACATGTCGTGACCTTCTCTTGCATAGCAGGGCAGAACGAGTAGGGTCGAGAACTGGCGCGGTGGGAGTGCAGACCTTGTGAGGCCAGACCGTTTACTCCCCTTTCGGGTGAGTGTCCCCCTCAAGCGGGCCATCTCCTCCGTTTCCAGCTCCCGCCACC
>PWXG01000244.1 GCA_003561215.1 Thermotogales bacterium | reverse complement strand
CTGAGGCCTGCACTTAGATCAATCTACTATTACCTCTTCGGTTTTTGTTTCTCCAAGACCGTAGTCAACTTCAAGGTAGAATTTATAAAGGTCCCGGTCTTCCTGAGGGATTCGGTAGTTTACAGTTCCTTCACGGAAATTCATTGGCCCATCATATGGGTATTCGAGAGTGCTGATCTCTTCTCCTTCTTTAAATACCTTTACTCGTGCGCCAGTAATGCTGCGTTCGTCATGTTTGATCATTGCGTGTATCATGAACCTGAAAGAGTAATTCAATTCTCCGTCGGTTGTTGCAAAACTCTGCGTTGAGATATGATAACGCTGAACCTGGAAGACATCAGCAGGAATGACGTATTCTTCACTGTATTTCTCGGTACCATTAACATTCATGAGGACCTGGTAAGCATAGTCGTTTGTAGGAAAAAGGTTAGCGAGCGCTGTGTATACTCCTTGCTCTCGTTGTAGTTCGAGTAGTCTGATAACGCCTGTGCTCTTGTCCTTCAACACAAGCTCCATGTAAGGTGTTTCCACTTGTGCAAATGTAAGATTGATTCTCACGACCGCTCTTTCAAGATCTAAGCTTTCAAGTCTGTAGTCTCTTGATCTGAGCAATCTTGAAGGCTCTGTCATCAGCTCTTTCAATTCTGACAGACTCCGCTGAAGAGTCCCCACTCTTGCTTCCACAGCACCCATCCTTGCAGAAGATATGGAATTCCCACGTTCCAGTGATTCAAGGCGGTGTCTAAGATCCATGAGAAGAACGGTATTCATCACTACCAGTATCATCAAGACTGCTCCAAGAACCAATACCAAAACTGTCTTCATTTTTCTTCCTCCAGTACACTTGTTGGGCTATTAGGATCTCAAAACGATCCAAACGACGTATATCAAAAAGCATTATAGACGATACAGGAAGTCTCTGCTATGCGGCTTTTGTCAGAATGGCTTCTGGTTTCTGTACTTATGATCGCTTCTTGTGTATGATACCTGCAAGATGCTAGAATCTGGCAAGAATGCGTACTTACTATACCGGAGAAGAGCCATGCTTCCATTACGAAATAATATCAGGAAAGTGTTTGGAAGACACGGAACCATCAGTACCTACTTGCACAGGGATCCGGTAATCCATGAAACACTGTTTCTGAGAAGCATAAGACGTTACAAGATTTTCCGGACTCTGAATTTAGTGTTTTCGTTCGTAGTCTTCATTCCTCTGATTGGTTCCATTTGGAGATTTGAATTTCCCTACTTCTTGAGTTACCTGATCTGTGCTGTGGGTGTGTACGCCACGTGGCTATCAGAAGCCATAACAGGAGCTGCAATACTGGAAGAAGCACGTTTCATGACAATCTACTCCATCATGCTTCATGTGGTATTGGGCACTTGGGGTGGTTTCTATGAGCGCTTTTCGTTGTACGATAGCATTCTTCATCTAAATGGTGGAATCTGGCTGGCATTCCTGGTATTTCCCTTCATCCTGGGTGTTGAACTCGCCTGGTCGCGTCACAGAAGACCCTCTTTGTTCTGGAAAGTGAACATATACACGTTGTCGATCGTAAACCTGCTCGGAGTTCTATGGGAGATCGGGGAGTTTGCAGCTGACCAGATCTTTGCCGGCAGGCCCGGTTACCGACTTGCTCAGGAAGGCAACTTTGATACAATGACAGACATCATCCTCAACAACATTGGAGCTGTTCTTGGTATCTGGATTCTCTGGCGTTTTCTAGGGAAAGGGCATGAGCGTGACGATCTTCTTGAGAGAGTAGGAAGAGCTCTGAGGGACTTCATTAACAGAAGGCAACCTGGTGATAGGGAGGCGGAGACCCTTCTCTCAAAGAAACCTGAAGCAGTCAGAGATCATGAGTAGTATGATTGGCGCGCAGCATGGAACTTGAGAATCACCTGCCAGGGATTGGCACAAGCTATTGACAATTGCGAATCAGGTTCTTGTGATGATTACCATACCTGATTGGGGATTTAAGCGCTTATCTCTGCGAAGCGTATCAGTTGCAGGTGAAACGCCTGAAAAAGACGAGGGTAGACCGTGGCAGTCAAACTCTGCAGATTCCCTGAGTTCGTAGTGAAGATGACACCATGATGTCGAACCGGAAAGACCCAGCTCTGCGATTTTGGTATTTCGCTCAACCCTCTGGCCTTCCTTGACCTTTAGCGACCCTTTCATCAGATGGGCAAGAAGACTGTACTCACCGTTCTCATGGTCAATGATTACATGGTTGCCAAAGAGTGAAGATGGGTTATCAAAGACCTGGTTAAAGTCAAACTCTCTCTTACCCATTACATTGTCGTCAACAGAGTTCTCCAGGCCAACGACCACTCCAGCTCCCGGGGCGAAAACTTCAGCACCATATCCCAACCAGTCTTCGTTCTTACTGCCATCGTTAACAAACAGCCTTCCATCAGGTGTTACAGGACAGAAGTCGAAGGAATATCTTCCGGAGTTCTTGAACAACTTGATTTCCTTAATGACGGAATGACTCAGGTCGACGCGGCGATGATGCGAGAAGAAATCGTGAGCCTCATAAGTCAAAATCCTTCCTTTCAGGGGTAATTCAAGTACTGTGATCGCTGAAAACGCCTTTGGGCAAACATCAACAGATGTCT
>PWXG01000200.1 GCA_003561215.1 Thermotogales bacterium | reverse complement strand
GGATTCTTACAGTTGCTTATGCTAGTAATGCTTGACTCTCCGATGTATGGATACATCGTTTCCAAGAGACTTGAAGAAAGAGGTTTTGCAATTGAAGAGAACACTTTGTATCCATTGCTCCGAAGACTTGAGAAGAAGGAATTGATCAGGAGCGAATGGAAGATTGAGCAGGACAAGCCAAGAAAGTACTATACGGTATCCGAGAAAGGTAGAGAAGTCAGAGAGCAACTTATGGAAATATGGCGAAAGCAATTGACTTTAATAGAATCACTCAGGGGAGGTTCAGTTGATGAGGAAAGAAGTTGAGAAGTACCTGTCAGAAGTGAAGCATTACCTTGTGACGGATGAATCAAAGGACGACATATTGGCTGAAATCAGGGCACATATTATGGAAAAGCTCGAGCAGGAGAACGATGGAGAAAATGAAGAGGGGATCAAGAGGGTTCTAGAGGAGTTCGGTGACCCACAAAACGTAGCAGCAAGATATTCCGAGAACAAGCACATAATCGCTCCTCACTTCAGGAACCACCTTTTCATGTATACAGGAATAGTATTTGCGATACACATAGGCCTGTATCTGCTTTCCATGATCGTCGGTCGTGGACTGTGGGTCTTACCACTGGGTGAGGTAACAGTAGAGAGTATCTTTCAGCTGGTATCAATGATTCCAAGAGCATTTGTCTTTGATTTTGGACTTGTTGCGCTGACCCTGTATTTCATTACACAGAGCGGAGCAAAGGTGAAGCTTGGTTGGCCCGAAGGAATACTGAAAAAGGAGAAAGAACATTCCTTATTGACGAGGCTTATCGGCATTGCAGTACAGGTAGCTATAGTTGCAGCAGGCGTATTGATATTGCAGTCGGGAGTATTGTCTACATGGGTTGAGAGGATTACAGAATGGGAAACAGAATCTGCAAGTGTAAACGTAGTCGTTAGTGAGCCTGCCATGTATTACGGATTGCTCATTATCACAGGGTTGTTCGCGATAAACGTTGCAGCAGAACTGATCAAGCTCCTGGAAAAGAGTGAGATAATCGACATAGTGTCCGGATTCACTGGGCTCATTTTCATGTGGTTTGTTGCAACGCGGCTTGTTGCTGATGCAGTGTTTGATGTGTCTGAAGAGCTAAACGCAGCAATATCGATAGGATTCCGTGCCTTTCTCAGCATTGTCGCAGTTGTGATAATCATTGACCTGATCATTCACATCATAAGGTACTGGGCAAAGAAGGTTGTCAAGGAAAGCTGAACACATCACAGAAAACTCGTTGATAAACAAAGAGGTTCGATCTAGGCGAACCCCTTTCATATGGAATTTGCTGGTTATTCCCAGGAGCAGTACTTCTGAGGCGTTGCCTTGTTCACTCTGTTGGTCAGATCGAGGTTATGTGTGTAGCCTCCCCATGTTCCAAGGGCTGCCAGGTGAGCTTTCTGAAAGAGAACACTAATCGTTGGAACCTCGAAATTGTATGCTTCGCTTTTGACTAAACTGAACTGAGCAGCGTTATTGACTATACTAACCGCTCTGGCAACAATAGAACTAGTCCACTCACTTCCTGCATCCTCGGGATTGTGGTCATTTGTCGAGCCGTATACATCCCAGTCGGGATAAGCACTTTCAGTACTCTTGCAGGCGGTGAGCACTGTCCTGACGTTCCCAAGCGTATTCAGATCGTTGATGAAGCTTCCACCTTTGCATGAGCCCAGCAGGAAGTTGAAATACGTACTGGGATTGTCTGACATGACTGTGGCAAACTGCCAAGCATAATGCCAAATTCCACCAAGCTTCACTCTATCGACATTACCATGTGCGATTATGAAGACAGTGACCACCTTTCTCTTACTGGCATATGAGTTAATGCTAGATAGAACGTTACTTGCGTCAGACTGGACCAACCCCTGGACATCCACCCGTCCTTCCGGCATTGCAGCCTGGTAAGCAAAAGCAAAATTGAGAAACTGCATATAGGTATTCTGAGCATCTTGAAAGAGGCCCTCGTTCGGCATCAATCCCTGAACAACAATGAACGCTTCGCCCCACTGCCAGATTGGTGTGATGGGCGCCAGCTCCAGCTCTGAAACTATACCCTTTGGCAATTTGAGCCTGATGCTCTGATCAACAATTCTCATCCTCGACGGAATCGGGTCTTTGAGTTCTTCTGGGACAACTCCGTTGATCCTTGGCAACCACTCACCTTCAAGAACTTGATATTGGCCACTTTCGGCAACCAGGATCGCTTTGACGGTGTGCGCGAAATACGCTCCCGGGTCCAGATCAAGAAGAAACAAAAATGATTTGTCTTCGATGACAACACCGGTGGGTGCAAATACAGACTGATCAACAAGATCACCAGGGTTGTCAAGATCTACAGATGTACCAGGTTCAAGGACTTCCGAATACCAGGAACAAATGAAGTCTGAATTAGGCGGAACTTCTTTGTGCAGGATCTCATCTTTAACAATGTTTATGGCTCTCTGAAGGTCTTTGGGGAGAAGGAATATACAGCCTGAGAGAAAAACCATCACCACAAGAAGAACGAGAAGCACAGATACAACCTTTCGCACAACACCACCCCCTATTTGGTTTGCTAGTCTCTCCTCGGAACAGCAAGTCATCGTCTACTAACTCTT
>PWXG01000116.1 GCA_003561215.1 Thermotogales bacterium | reverse complement strand
AACTTGCGGAAAGTGGCTCTTGTATCCCCTGGGCGTAACCCCAAGGGATTGGCCTTGTTCGCATCCGGTTATGTTCAGTTAGGACGTCTCCAAGAAGCCAAAGAACTTCTTGAGCGTTTGGATCTTATTAAATACAGAGGATCTGACGGTGTTGGATGGGGCTATGATTTTCCCTGGCAGGCCAGAGCCTTTTATGTGCCCAAAGGCAAGCCAAACATGGTTGTTACTGCCTTTGTGGCTCAGGCCATGCTGGATTATTATGATAAAACCGAGGATGAGAAGTGGCTAGAGCTTGCAGACTTTAGTTGTCGATTCATCATCAATAATCTGTTGCTGGAGGATAATAATCAGATTGCCTGCTTTGGCTACATACCCGGAGAGGCGGCCAGGGTTCACAACGCCAATCTTATGGGAGCGGCACTTTTGGGGCGGGTACATGCACATACCAGGGAGCCCCGTTATTTTGATCTGTCCAGAAAGTCAGCCGCATACACCATGGCGGCTTTGAGTTCTGAGAATTTGTGGCCTTACGGGGAGCGTTCACACCATAAATTTGTGGACAATTTTCATACCGGGTTCAACCTGGTGGCCCTGAAACAGTGGATGGATTCAACCCAGGAAAGAGAATACGAGCATAGGGTGATGGCCGCCTACAGCAGATACCTGGATGTTTTCTGGCTGGATGACGGCTGTCCCAAATATTATCACGATAAACTGTATCCCATCGACATTCACAACTCAGCTCAGGGTGTTGTTACCTGTCTGGCTCTGTCCGATTATGACCGGCGCAGCCTGGATATGGCCGGAAAGATTCTGGAGTGGGCTATTAAAAACATGCAGAACTCGAACGGTTATTTTTACTACCAGAAAACCCGCTGGTATACCAATAAGATTCCTTATATGCGCTGGTCGCAGGCCTGGATGTTTTACGCCCTGGCGAAATACATCTCATACGCGAAGCAGAATCCAGGTAAACTTGATCTCAGCTAAAGGAGCCCTATGCTCATCCATCTAGTGGCCGGGGCGCGGCCCAACTTCATGAAGATCGCCCCATTGTACCGGGAGATTCAAAAGCATCCCGGCATTGATTGCAGTATTGTCCATACCGGCCAGCATTATGATTTTGAAATGTCCCAGTCTTTTTTCCATGACCTGGAGCTGCCCAAACCGGATTTTTTTCTGGAGGCCGGGTCCGGATCTCATGCTCAGCAGACCGGGAAGATCATGCTGGCCTATGAGCAGGTCTGTAAACAGGACAGGCCTGACTGGGTCATTGTGGTGGGAGACGTCAACTCCACCCTGGCCTGTTCTATTACAGCCAAAAAGCTTTGGACCAAGGTGGCCCATGTGGAGGCCGGACTGCGATCCTTTGACCTGACCATGCCCGAAGAAATCAATCGCATGGTCACGGATGCCATTTCTGATCTTTTTTTTGTGACCGAAAAAAGTGGTCTGGACAATCTGATGAGAGAAGGCAAGAGAAAAGAGCAGGTCCACCTGGTGGGCCATGTCATGATCGACAACCTGCTTTACCAGGCCGGCTTGCTGGAAAGAACTGATGTTTCGGCCTTTGCAACAGGCAAAATCAAGCCCGATAATCAGGATTATGCCTTTTTAACCCTGCACAGGCCATCCAACGTGGATGAGCAAAGTACCCTGGAGGGAGTCCTGCGCGCCCTGTCAACCATCTCCCGGGACATGCCTGTTCTTTTTCCAGTACATCCCCGCACCAGAAAACAGCTTGAACTGTTCGGCTTGAGATTGCCTGATGGAGTGCTCCAACTGCCGCCCCTGGGCTTTAGAGAGGCCCTTTACCTATGGAAGGACGCCAGGGTTGTGCTCACAGATTCAGGCGGCTTACAGGAAGAGACCACTGCGCTGAAGATACCCTGCGTGACCATCCGCGAAAACACCGAGCGGCCCATCACCGTTGAAATGGGTTCCAACCGGCTGGCCGGGAATAAGGAGCAGGATATTGTTGCCGCGTTCAGGTCCTGCCTGGATGATGATCCGGCCGGGTACAATGTGCCGCCCTTGTGGGACGGCAGAGCGGCAGAGCGGATTATTAAGGTGTTGTCAGGAAACGTCGCTCAGTAGGCTATGCTTCTGTAGTCAGTAAAATAATTGCACTCAGGAAATAATATGCGTATCTGGATTGATCTATCCAATTCCCCCCATGTCCTTTTTTTTGCCCCTTTGATCCATGAAATGAAACAAAAAGGGCATGAGCTATTTCTGACACATCGTGATTTTGCCCAGACTGCCAGGCTATGTTCCATATATGGCCTGGATTCCGAATGCATAGGCCGGCATGGCGGACAGGGTGTGTGGAAGAAAATCAGAAATATTTCCGGACGGGCTTTGGCCCTGCGTCATTACGCAAGGGACAAGAGAATCGATCTGGCCGTCTCCCACAATTCGTATGCCCATTGTCTGGCAGCCAAATCCCTGGGTATTCGTTATATTACCATCATGGACTATGAACATCAGCCGGCCAACCATATAAACTTCCGCATAGCCGATGTAATCCTGACCCCGTTTACCTTTCAGCTTGGAGAAGTAAAAAAATATGGTGCTTCAGCCAGGAAACTGAAAAAGTACCCAGGCCTCAAGGAGGAAGTCTACTTATGGCGTTT
>PWXG01000216.1 GCA_003561215.1 Thermotogales bacterium | reverse complement strand
TCAGGCCGGATGAGACAGCCGTAGAGCAGCTCTTCTTCTTTCGGAATGTTACCACTGCCATCCAGGTTGGAGAAGCTAGAGGAGTAATCCTGCTGGCACTGCAAAGGAATGGATTGCCCATCTTTGAGTATACGCCCAAGCAGGTGAAACAGGCCGTAACGGGCTATGGAAAGGCAGAGAAAGGGCAGATCCAGAAGACGATGAAGCTTTTTCTCAGTCTTGATAGCGTACCAAAGCCCGACGATGCTGCAGATGCCCTTGCTGTTGCGTGGTGTCATTTCCTCTTCAGGGCGTCCCGGTGGAGGGAGAAGTCATGAGGTTGAAGCTGGGACGATTCAAGTCTGATTTTGGGGAGCTCTTTGAGAGAATAACAGGCTACTGTGCCGAAGAAGAGCTTTCAGGGTGTTATGTAGAGAGAGCGGAAGTCGATCTGGAGACAGGGGAGATAACCCTTTTCATACGTTCATCAAATGGTGTTTCAGTGGGAGAAGCAGGAAAGGACCAGGAAGACTTCTGCAGGATCGCTTCAGCGCTGCTAGGTGGGAGGGTTAGGTTGGCTCATGTATCCGATCAGGATGACTCTTCGGCTGAAGAAAGCACAGTTCTGGACCAGGGAAAATCCGACTCAGTTCTGGTAAATGCTATTAGAAGTGATCGAAGGATGTCCAATTACCTGGAGCACGCCCAACTGACCCTGACGGAAGACGGTCTTCTTATTACGGTAGATAACACCTTTACCGAATCGAGACTGTTGTCAAAAAGAGAGGATCTGAGAAGAACGATTGCAGCAGTGTGCGGAAAACCTCTCAGGTTCCGCATTGAGGTGTCCGAGAAGAGAGAGGTTTTTCCGGAAGCTGCAGCAGAAGGACCTGTCGAAGAAACTGATAGAGAAGAACCCGAACATAGTTCAGAGAAGAAGCCAGTCAGCAGTTCCGGGATAATAGTCGGCCGAAAGATTGCTCAGCCTTCCGTGGAGATTGCAGCGATCGAGGGCGCGACCAGGGATGTAGTTGTTGCCGGTGAGGTCTTCAACATCTTCTACAGGAAGAACCGTTACGCTCTGCTCACTTTCAACATCACCGAATACACCGATTCGATTAGCTGCAGGATCACCGGAGAGAAGGCAGAATTGCTCAATGCGAGTATCTCTGAAGGAGATACGCTGACAGTCAGGGGAAAAGTCGAGCTCGACAACCGTTATAACGAAGAGGTTATCGTGATCCGCGACATCAGTAGCTGCGAAATCCCTTGCCGCGAAGACCTTTCAGAGGAGAAACGAGTGGAACTTCACCTTCACACCAAGATGAGTTCTCTTGATTCGGTAGTCGAGATCCCAAAACTCTTCGAGACCCTCAGGAGATGGGGCCACAAGACAGTTGCGCTGACAGACCATGGGGTTGTTCAGGCGATCCCCGAGTTCTATGAAGAAGCAGCCGAGAGTGGCATAAAACCCATCTTTGGAGTTGAGGGGTATCTCATAAACGACATCGAACCGATATTCTTCAACCTGGAAGACAGGGATCGTCTGATAGAAGAACTCGAATATGTCGTGTTTGATCTCGAGACGACCGGACTGCATGCTGCGTCTGACGAGATAATTGAGATCGGCGCTGTGAAGCTGAAGGGCAACGAGACAGTCGACGAATTTCACGCGCTCGTAAAGCCGGATACCCTGCCTGAAAACAACATAAAAGACATGACTGGTATTACTGAAGCGGAACTAACCAGTGCGCCGGCTATAAAGGAAGTACTCCCGATTTTCTTGCGTTTCTGTGAAGGATGCGTTCTTGTTGCGCACAATGCGACATTTGACTACCGATTTGTTCGTGCTGCGGTGAGATCCGTTATGGGTGAAGACTGGAGTCATCCATACATAGACACTCTGGCCCTCTCCAGGGCCATGCTCAAGACGAAGAGTCATAAGCTCGATTCTGTCGCCAGTTATCTCAACCTGGGCTCTTTCAAGCATCACAGGGGACTCGAGGATGCGAAGATAACGGCCAGGATTTTCAAGAGGTTCGTCGCGATGATGAAAAAGCGAGGTATCAAGACACTGCGCGACATGGAAAGGCTTAAGGAAGAGAGAGAACGCAGGATCCAGCAAGCAGTTAATCATGTATCGATACTTGTGGCCACAAACGAGGGACTGAGAAACCTCTACAGATTAGTGACATTCTCTCACACGGAGTTCTTCTACAAGAAACCCCGGATTCCCAGGAGTGTTCTTGCCGAACTGCGCGAAGGACTGCTGGTTGGCTCGGCCTGCATCTCCGGGGAACTCTCCAGGGCGTATCTTTCCGGATCATCCATGTCTGAACTTGAGGAGATTGCGAAGTTCTTCGACTACATTGAAGTTATGCCTCTCGACGTGATTGACGAATCCGAGACTGAAGAAAGAGTATCCAGAGAGACTTTAAAGAAGATGTACCGAGACTTCTATAAAGTCGGCAGGAAGCTGAGCATACCTGTTGTGATGACCGGAGATGTCCATTTCATTGAGCCTCGAGACGCCATCTATAGAGCGGTGATCAACGCTTTACAGGATTACGAGAATTTCGATCAGCAGCCGGGAATTTACCTCAGGACGACTGAAGAGATGCTTTATGCTGCCTTGGAGATATTTGAAGACAAGGAGATAGCCAGAGAAGTCGTAATAAGCAATCCTCAGGCTATTGCTGCAAGGATCGAGAAGATAGAACCTCTCAAGAGGAAGCTTTCCCCTCCCCACATAGACGGTGCGGATGAGGAACTGAAGAAGCTTACTCAGAAAAACGCAACACGGGTATATGGAGACACACTGCCCGAGATAGTGGAGAAGAAACTGGGCAAAGAACTGAACGCGATCATTAGCAACAAGTACTCCGTTCTCTACATTATCGCGCAACGTATGGTAGAGCAGTCCAAGAAGGACGGCTATGAGGTGGGTTCGAGGGGATCTGTCGGTAGTTCGCTGGCTGCTTTTTTGATGGGAATCACGGAGGTCAATCCGCTCCCCCCGCACTACTGCTGCGAGAAGTGTCGCTATTCAGAGTTTTTCGAGGAGGACCGTCTTGGTTCAGGTTACGACTTGCCTGACAAAGACTGTCCCGAGTGTGGTACGCCATTGATGAAGAACGGACAGAACATCCCTTTTGAGACATTCATGGGATTTAGAGGAGATAAGATCCCTGATATCGACCTTAACTTCTCCGGTGAATACCAGGAGCGCGCGCATCGGTTTCTAGAAGAGCTTTTCGGGAAGAATCACGTTTTCAGAGCTGGAACGATCAGCACAGTCGCCGAAAGAACCGCTTATGGTTTTGTAAGGGCGTACATGGAGAAGAAACACGTCAGCCTCAGGCGCGCTGAAATAGACCGGCTCGTCAGAAACGTTTCGGGTGTTAGGCGCACCACTGGTCAGCACCCCGGTGGTCTTATGGTCGTTCCAAAGGACAGAGACGTACACGAATTCACACCGGTCCAGTTTCCTGCGAATGACCTGAATGCCAACACAATGACCACACATTTCGCATACGAAGTAATACACGATGATCTCGTCAAGATCGATGCGCTCGGACACGACGATCCGACGTTCATAAAGCTGCTGAAAGATATGACCGGAATAGACCCTACAACGATACCCATGAACGATGAAGCAACGCTATCCGTTTTCTCGTCGCTCAGGGCACTGGGTCTGAAGCCCACCGACCTCGGAACAGAGGTGGGTACGTTGGGTATACCGGAATTTGGAACCCCTTTTGTCCGAGGACTGCTCTCAGAGACCAAACCCTCCAGATTCAGTGATCTGGTAAGGATTTCAGGGTTGTCGCATGGAACGAACGTATGGCTAAATAACGCCAGGGATCTAATCTCCTCGAAGAAAGCGACCCTGTCAGAAGTCATCTCTTGCAGGGACGACATAATGAACCTGCTCATACTGAGGGGAGTGGAAGATAGTGATGCGTTCAGAATAATGGAGAGCGTGAGAAAAGGGAAGGGAATTTCGGATGAAGACATCAGGTTGCTCAAAGAACACGATACCCCTGAATGGCTTCTTAACTCCTGCCAGCAGATAAAGTATCTTTTTCCAAAGGCTCATGCTGCCGCATATGTGAGCATGGCCTTTAGAGTCGCCTATTTCAAGGTCCATCACCCTCTCGAATTCTATGCAGCTTACTTCACCCTCAAAGGAGGGGATTTCGATGCAGATTTGGCACTGGAAGGAATTGGCGAGGTGAAACGTGAGCTTGTAAGGCTGAAAGCTGAACAGGACAAGAACTTCCGCGAACGTTCGAGGGAGACCATTCTAGAGGTAATTCACGAAATGATGCTCCGCGGGTTCTCCTTCCTGCCGATTGACCTGGAGAAGTCAGACGCACTCAAGTTCTCGAAAGAGGGGAACAATCTTAGGATCCCCTTCTGCAGCCTGAAGAACTTCGGCAACAAGGTGGCGGTAGCCATAAAGTCGGAGTTCCAGAAGAAGCCTTTCACGTCTGTGGAAGATCTTGTGAAGCGCACGTCGATCAGCAAGACGAACGTGGAGGTTCTCCGTGGATATGGAGCACTGAAGGGATTGCCGGAGAACGACCAGATTACGCTCTTCTGAGGTCATTTGAATGGCTTTTTCGTTGAAGTCTTCAGAATACGACAAGCTCGTCGAAATATGTGAAAAACTTGCCGGCAGTGTTGAACCTGGCTACAGGTTCATAAAGATATTCTTCAAGAATGAACCGCGCTTCTTTGCTACAGACGGATGTGCAAAGATTGAGCTCCCTGCGGGAAGCGAGACCGGATCTTTTGACGGTACTTACGTGTTACCCCTTGACTATGCCAAGGCACTGAAGAATCAGCCCGGAGAAGCTGATCTGGAATTTTCCTTTTCCAGCGAGACATTGCTGCTGGAAGTCAACGACCAGAAACTGGTTGTAGAAAAGGCAAAGCTTCCCGGGCATCCGGAGATGGAGCGGAAGTTCGAGTTCCTTTTTGGCATGCCCGTAAGGGCATTCAGTAAGAAGCTGGACTATGTTTCTTCGATAAGCAATGAAGGGGATTTTGTTGAGATAACAGGGAGCGAAACTGCTGTCACTTTCGTCTCACAGGCTTCCAACATGACGGCAGTTGCTTTTGCGGACGTGACCCCGAAACACGCTTTCGCTTTTTCAGTTCCTTACGTAACCACCAGGCACCTGGTCAAGACCCTCTCTCTAGCGAAAACTGAAGAGCTTTCTTTCGGAACAGGTATAGCAGATCTGGGTCTGAAGACCGGAAGACTGCTCGTTTCTCTGTGCAAGCTCAACGAAAGGAGGAGCAGCCCTGAGATTTCACGTGTCCGGGGTTGGCTAAAAGAGACTGAGCAAGTCGAGAAGAAGGCGATTTCCGATGCACTTCGTAAAGCTTGTCGCCTTATAAGCAAGGGACTGAACATTCTTTTGATCTCCGACAAGAAAGGGGTCAGACTCTATCTCAAGAGCGCGAACATGCGCTACGAAGAGACTTTCGTCAGAAAATCCTCCTGTGAGTTCTTCACGAAAGTGGAGCCGCACAGGCTAAGATCAGCTCTGGCCAGGATGCCGGGAAGCCACATTCTCATAGGGAAGCATGCCGGGACGGTAATAATAGCAGATCGTCAAGGCGGCGAATTCATCCTTCTTCCCGAAATACGCTAAACACTCTTCGACAGCACGTAAATGCTTAGACCGTGCGTTTCTCACCAGCGAACAATCTCCGATTCCGTATCTCCGGAAATATCCTGTAGAATATTGTCATTCAAGGACTAAGATCGCTATAAGATAAAATTACCTTAGTATTATGATATCTATAATGTTCTTCTATAAAGAAGTATAAGCGCATCTATTATTATTATTGGCCTCTTGACACCTTCAGGGGAGTGTTCATATAATAGGGATGAAGATCACGTGCAAGTTTTGAGGAGGGAAACCATGGCTGCGAAAGAATACACAGTTGGAATTGATCTGGGAACAACAAACTCTGTCATTGCGTGGGTGAAACCGGACGGAAGCAGCGAGGTTGTGCCGAACGCCGAAGGTTCCAGGGTGACGCCATCAGTTGTTGGTTTTTCGAAGACCGGCGAAATAATCGTTGGCGAACCCGCGAAAAGACAGTCAATACTGAACTCAGAGCGAACGATCGCATCGATTAAGCGAGACATGGGTTCGGATTACAAGAAGAAGATTGACGACAAGGAATATACCCCGCAGGAGATCAGTGCATTCGTTCTGAAAAAGATGAAGGCCGATGCCGAAGCATACCTTGGAGGGAAGATAAAGAAGGCTGTGATAACCTGCCCCGCATACTTCACAGATGCCCAGAGGCAGGCAACCAAAGAGGCTGGAATGATTGCAGGCTTTGAGGTAATGAGAATCATAAACGAACCCACAGCGGCATCCGTTGCTTATGGTGTTGACAAGGGTGCCGAGGAGAAGAAGATCGTTGTCTATGACCTGGGTGGAGGCACATTTGATGTTTCTCTGCTAGATGTGGGAGAGGGTGTAATCGAAGTCCTGGCCACTGCTGGAAACAACCACCTTGGTGGCGATGACTTTGACCGCAGATTGATCGACCACATCGCGGAGGATTTCAGGAAGAAGCACAACGTTGACCTGAGAAAGGACAAGCAAGCTTACCAGAGACTGAAAGATGCCGCCGAGAGAGCAAAGACGGAACTCTCGTCCAAGTATGAGACAGAACTGAACCTCCCCTTCATAACGGCAACGGCGGAAGGCCCCATGCACCTGGAGATGAAGCTCACTCGATCAACCCTCGAATCTCTGATCAAAGATCTTATAGACGGTACCAGGGAACAGGTTGAACGCGTTTTGAACGATGCGAAAATTTCCCCGAGCGACGTTGACGACATCATTCTCGTTGGTGGATCTACTAGAATACCTTATGTTCAGAACTTCATTAAGGGGATTTTCGGCAAGGATCCCAACAAGACTGTAAACCCTGATGAGGTTGTAGCGGTAGGAGCGGCAATCCAGGCTGCTATACTCTCTGGAGATGTCGAAAAAGATCTTGTCCTGGTTGATGTCACACCCCTCACGCTAGGTGTAGAGGTCAAGGGCGGACTCATGGAACCGATAATCGAAAGAAACTCGACCGTCCCGACCAAGAAGTCAAAAGTCTTCACTACTGCCGAAGACGGACAAACTGAAGTGGAGATAGCCGTCTTCCAGGGTGAAAGGACAATTGCGAGGGAGAATTTCTCGCTGGGTAGCTTCAAACTGACGGGAATCGCACCAGCGCCAAGAGGTGTTCCCCAGATAGAGGTCACTTTCGATATCGACAGGGACGGCATCGTCCATGTTTCGGCAAAGGATCTTGGAACCGGCAAAGGTCAGTCCATGGTAGTAAGCGGCCGACAGCAGCTCAGCAAAGACGATATAGACAGGATGATGCAGGACGCGAAGAAATACGAAGAGCAAGACAAGAAAAAGAAGCAGGAGATCGAACTGAAGAACCGTGCAGACGATCTTGCATACAGAATTGACAAATTGCTGAAGGAAAGCGAAGACAAGATTTCGCAGGAAGATAGGGGCAAGCTCGAGAACCTGGTGAAGGATCTCAGGGATGCCATAAACGAAGACAACACTCAGAGGATAAAAATGCTCTTTGACCAGCTGGAAAAGGAAAGCATGCGCGTGGGTCAAGAAGTCTACCAGACTGCGCAGAAAGACAAGGGAACGGACTCTGATGAAGGAGATTCCGAGTACATCCCTCCAAAGGACAGCGAATGAGAGGCAATAACTAGAATGATGGACAAAACCCATAACAAACAGGAGGTGTTGAAAATGTTGGCAAGAAGACGAGGCGCTTTTCCCGAAACCTTGAGACCGTTTGAGGAAATCCAGAGGGAGATGGACAGGCTCTTCAACGACGCCTTCAAGGAAATCGGATTCGGCAGAGATTCAGAGATGGCTGCGGTGGCACCGGATGTTGACATCTACGAAAAGGACGACAAGCTCTTTGCCGAAATCGAAATCCCTGGAATCGACAAGAAAAACATCGACATCAGCATCGAGGACCACGTTCTCAGCATCAAGGGTGAGAAGAAGTCCGAGAGAGAAGACAAGGGCAGGAACTATCATGTAGTCGAGCGCAGATATGGTCAGTTCCACAGAGCCTTCAGAATCCCCGAATACATCAAGGCAGAGGAAATCAAGGCGAAGTTCGACAATGGTATCCTGACCGTCGAGATGCCTAAGAAAGAAGAAGTTAAGAAGAGCTCGATCAAGGTCAAAGTAGAGTGAAGACCAGGCACTGCAGAGGGGGCGCCTGGGGCGCCCCCTCTTTTTGGAGGTGTTCTCATGTTCGACTATGAAGCATTCACAGAAAAAGCAAGAAAGATCCTGATGGATATACAGGACATACTGAGCCGATACAAGCAGTACCAGATGGGAAGTGAACATATCCTTCTGGCACTTCTCGAGGACCGCGATAACTTGGCCGTTGAAGTGCTGTCTGGACTGGGCGTCGATCTGGATTCTCTGAAGAAAGATACGGAAAGCATCATATCGAGATACAGCAGCTCAGGGACCACAGGTGGACAGATTTACATGACGCCGGACGCGAGACACGTTCTCGAAAATGCCAAAGCTCAGGCCGGCAGGATGCAGGACTCGAAGATCGGAACGGAACACTTGCTTCTTGCAATAGTGAATGAGACATCCGCTGCTGCCAGCAAGCTTTTGATGAAATTTGTTATAGATGTGGAGAAGCTATACAGTAACATTCTGAACAGACGTAGTTCTGGCGAAGCAAGAGAAAGCGAGAACACCGATATGCTCAAGCGGTTCACCATAGACTTGACAGACCTCGCCGAAAGGGGAAAACTGATGCCCGTAATCGGCAGAGAAGAAGAAATCAGAAGGGTAATCCAGATCATCGGAAGAAAGACCAAGAATAATCCTGCGCTCGTTGGAGAACCTGGTGTCGGGAAGACTGCCATTGTAGAGGGTCTGGCACAGAGAATTGTGACCGGTGATATTCCAGAATACCTCAGGGGAAAAAAAGTGCTGGCGTTGGACATGGGAAGAGTAGTGGCAGGTACGAAGTTCCGCGGAGAGTTCGAAGAGCGCATGAAAGGAATTATAGACTCGGTAAAGAAAATGGCTGGTGAGATCATACTCTTTGTCGACGAGATACACACAGTAGTCGGAGCTGGTTCTGCAGAAGGTTCCATGGATGCCGCCAACCTGATGAAACCGGCTCTTTCCAGAGGGGAGCTGCAGTGTGTTGGGGCGACAACGCTTGACGAATACAGAAAACACATCGAACGAGACAGGGCGCTCGAACGACGCTTCCAGGCAGTTCTGGTGAGTGAACCCACGGCGGGAGAGGCACTGGAGATTCTCAAGGGCCTGAGAGAGTCTTACGAGAAACACCATCAGATAGAGATCACAGATGAGGCACTGGAAACAGCAGTCAACCTGAGTGTCAAGTACATTGCAGACAGATATTTGCCGGACAAGGCGATTGACCTTGTAGACGAGGCCGCTTCGTACGTCAGGCTAAGGGCTGGATATATGCCTGATAAGCTTCGGTCACTGGAGAAAGAACTGAAGGAGACAGAGCAGAAGATCTCCGAATTGGCAGAAGAGGGTGATTATGAACAGGCTGCCAGAGTGAAGACTGCGTACGAGAAGCGGAACCTTGACTACAGAAAGAGAAAGGAAGAGTGGATCAAGAGCTCTGGCCATGAGGAATGTGCGGTAACGAAAGATATCATAGCCGATATAGTGGAGCAATGGACTGGAATCCCTGCAGGAAGGATGCTTGAGTCTGAAAGATCGAAGCTTATGAACATGGAAGAGCTCATACACAAGCGAATAGTAGACCAGGACGACGCAGTCAAGACAGTTGCACAGACCATAAGGAGAGCACGGGCCGGGATGAAACTTCCTCGGAAGCCGTGGGGAGCATTTCTGTTCATGGGACCCAGTGGTGTCGGGAAGACCGAGCTTGCGAAGACTCTCGCGGAGATACTTTTTGGAAGCGAGGAAGCACTTGTCAGACTCGACATGTCCGAATACATGGAAAAACACACAGCCTCCAGGCTCATCGGTGCTCCACCTGGATATGTGGGCTACGAGGAAGGCGGTCAGCTCACCGAGGCTATCCGCAGAAGACCTTATTCAGTCATCCTGCTGGACGAGGTGGAAAAGGCACACAGTGAAGTTCACAACGTGCTTCTCCAGGTGATGGATGATGGCAGGCTCACCGATGGCAAGGGCAAAACTGTGAGTTTTTCCAACACCATAC
>PWXG01000207.1 GCA_003561215.1 Thermotogales bacterium | reverse complement strand
CTCGGAACTGAACTGATCCTGAAACTCCAGCAATGCCATCTCCTGGTAGACCACCCGCAGTCCCCCTTCAGAGTTAATCATCTGCAGGGTAGCATCTCTTCGGAGTCATGTCAATAGGCGTCATCGAAATAATGCGCGTTTTAGCCTTTCTGGGGCAGGGACAGAATAGTACGTCTGCCCTTCTTTTGGCGTTCGGAGAGTAGCAAATAGCAGATGGCTTATAGCGCACAGTAAGAACAGGATAAAGCTTGCACAGACTCACTTTCGGGCTCGTCCGTGAGTCTCAAAGCACCTACGATGTTGTGCATCCACGGTAGTGAAACAGCTCGACATTCTTTCGGAGAATAGGTTTCATACGAAACGTAGTTGGGCATAATACTAATATGCCCTTCTTCTTTATAACGTTCAATATCAAGTCACAGGAATTCCGTCCAAGGATCTCGCCTCTGTGTAATTTCCTGCGTATTGCTGTATTCTGGTTTATGGTGCTCTCCCAATTATCCTGTTTCGCGGAGGTGTTTTGATGCGCAAGAAGGTTCTGGTGATCGGTGCTGGAGTCGCTGGACTATCTGCTGGATCGTATCTGCAACGCAACAGTTATGATACGGAGATCTTTGAAATGCATTCACAACCAGGCGGTGTATGCACAGCCTGGAAGCGAGGCGACTACACATTCGATTACTGTATTCACTGGCTGATGGGAACCAAACCAGATACAGGGTTCGACCTTCTGTGGGATGAACTTGGCGCTTTCGAGAATCACGATGGCAGCAGCATGAGAATTCGCAATTTCGACGAGTTCACCAGGATGGAGGTTCCAGGAGGAGAAGAGGTTTGCTTCTACGCTGATGCAGGCAGGTTCGGCGCAGAATTGAAGAGGGTTGCACCTGATGATGGGAAGTTGATCGATGAACTAGTTGCTGATATGGAGTACATCGCTCGATTCCGTGTGCCTGTTGCTACCGAAAAGCAGAGTTTCTTCAAGAAGACTGGTTTCTTCTTATCAAACCTTGGCGTCTTCCGCCGTTACCTCAAACACTTGCGAACTCCCCTCGGCGAGTATGCAGATCGTTGGAAAAGCAAATACGCTAAAGAGGCTTTTCGCGCTGTCATTCCGCCTTCCTGGTCTTTGGGATCACTTACCATGGGACTTGCCATGCAACATACAAAAGCAGCTGGTTATCCAGTCGGAGGTTCGTTGCAGTTCGCGAAGAACATAGAACGTGGTTACCTTAATCAGGGCGGAAGGATTCGCTATCGCTCCAAAGTCGACGAAATCCTTGTCAAAGACAATCGCGCCGTTGGAATCAGGTTGGAGAATGGGGATGAAGTCTTTGGTGACTACATCGTTTCTGCAGCTGACGGTCACAGCACGCTTTTTGACATGCTTGATGGCCGCTATCTTACTCCAAGACTCAAGCAAGTCTACGAGAGCTTCCCACTGTTTCCTTCGTCAGTCTTTGTCGCCATCGGAGTCGATAAAGACCTCTCTCATCTGCCCCATAGCACTTTTGTTAGAACTGATAAGCCTTTTGTGTTGCCAGACGAATCAAGTCACAATCATCTGAGCACTACTGTGTACAACTTCGATCCTACACTAGCTCCGGATGGCAAGACAACGGTTACAGTAATTCTTCATACCTGGAACGACTCATACTGGCAAGAATTCGCGGACAATGATCGAAAAGCTTATAACCAGCTAAAGACAGAGATTGGTGAGCGTGTTCTTGAAGCCGTGGATAGTCGCTTCCCCGGTTTGAAGGAAGCAACAGAGGTGATAGATGTCTCAACTCCCTATACCGTAAAGCGCTACACTAACAATTGGCGCGGAAGTTTTGAAGGATTTGCTCCCACTCCAATAACACTCATCACGAGACTTCCCAAGAGCGTCCCTGGACTACAAAACTGTCACATGATTGGTCAGTGGACTACTCCAGGAGGCGGCATTCCTACAGCCGCTCTTGATGGACGAAATCTCGCAGTTGATCTGTGCAAGAAGGATAAGAAGAAATTCAATGCCAAAGTGGTATAATCTGCTCTCTTTCACCGTGGGTCAGTTGTATACGTACATGAGATGCTCTGTCTATCAAGGGTTTTTGTACAAGGTTCTGTCGCAAGGGCAGACGCCGTATGCTTAACTGCGGTCCTAACGAATTATATTCTGCAATAAACACCTAATGAACAATGAAACTCACCGTTTGATAACCTTCACTGTGAATGCTAATCCTTCTTCGATACTGAACTGACCAAGTAACTGCGGCATCTCTTGGTATTCCGGGCTATACTATCCCCCTACACTCGAAATGAATCGAGTATTCACGTTGTTTTAAAGCCACACTTTCTAAAGGTAAGTCCTAGCAACCATGGGCTCTCTCGTCATCGAGACTCTTTTCCTTTGTCAGAGCTTGGTTCGCTTTACACATACGCCCAATATTCTCCACCTACCTAACCTGAACAAAGACAACATAGCAGATGCCGTTAGTCTTGAACTGCCCTACATGAACTGGTTGGCCAGGAGTAGCTATATCGAATATCATCAGTCCATCAAGTTGAAAAGCTCCATAAAGGATGTTATCGACTGCGAAGATTTGCCAGCAATAGTTCCCAAGCTTTCCTAATAGCTTGTGATAGCAAGAAAGACAGTAT
>PWXG01000252.1 GCA_003561215.1 Thermotogales bacterium | reverse complement strand
TGCTGAGCGTTCTCTGTACTCTGCAGCCTTATCAGCATAATGACACGCCGAAAACTGCTCTGAAGAAACTTTTTCTAGTTTCGGCAACACAGTAGCACATTTCTCTGTGGAGAACGGACATCTGGGCTCAAAAAGACACCCCTGGAAATCATCAGCAAGGTTAGGAGTAGTACCTGGGATAGAAATCAGCTCTCCCTTGGCACTTTCAAGTGTTGGGAAGGCATTGAGGAGCCCCATAGAATAAGGATGAGAAGGAACTCTGAAAATCTTGTCTGCCGGACCGATTTCTGCAATCTTACCTGCATACATCACTGCGATCTTGTCTGCCATTTCCCCTACCACCGAGACATCGTGAGTGACCAGTATCATGGATATTCCCAGTTCTTTTTGCACCAATTCGAGTTGCTTGAGTATGCCGTCCTGAACAACGACGTCCAGTGCAGTGGTCGGTTCATCGGCGACTATCAGTGAAGGATCGAGCGCAAGTGCCATTGCGATTACAACTCTCTGTCTCATCCCTCCGCTGAGCTGATGAGGATAGTCCTGAAGCCTCTTGTGCTCAAGACCGACAAGACTGAACAGTTCTGCAGACTTCTTCATTGCTTCTCGTGTCGTTATCGTAGTATGAGTCTTGAAAGTCTCCACCATCTGGTCTCCGACCCTGTAGACGGGATCCAGTGCGTTCATGGCACTCTGGGTTACGAGAGAAATCCTTCGCCACCTGATCTTGTTCATCTCTGTTTCCGACAACTTGACGAGATCAGTGTTCTCAAGGAAAATGCTTCCGCTCACTATTCTTGAATTAGGAACCATCAGTTTCATTATCGATTTGGCAAGTGTTGTCTTCCCGCAACCGCTTTCTCCAACCAGGCCAAGGGTCTTGCCTGATTCCAAATCAAAAGAGACATCGTTAACTGCCTTTACGTCCATTCCGGCATCTTTGTAGAAAGTCTTCAGATTCTCGACTCTAAGCAACATCTTATTTCCTCCCCTCTAGCCTGGGATTGGTCAATACCTCAAGTGCCCGGGAGATAAAAAACACAGAGACAACAGTCAGCATTATGAGCACTCCAGGAGGTATGATCCACCACCATGCCGTTCTCCACGCCCCGGACAACCTGGCATGGTGCAGAATCGTTCCCCAGGAATAGATCCTGGGCGGACCCAGACCAAGGAAACTCAGTGTTGCTTCTGCTGTAATAGCATAAGCCATGGCTACAGCCAGTTGCAGGAAGGCAAGAGGCAAAACGTTAGGAGCTATATGAACGAACATTATTCTCAAGTTACTTGCTGCGGCTACTCTTGCCGCTTTAACGAAAGGTCTGGCAGAAATCGTCAGGACCTGTGAGCGGATGATTCTTGCGGTTGTCCTCCACGTTAGCAGACCGACAGAAAGGATGATAATTCCCAATCCCGGTCTTGACAGGAGAACAAGAATCATCGCAAAGGGTTCAAGCGGGAGCGCATACATGATGTCCACAATACGCATAAGTATGTTATCTGTTCTGCCCTTGTAATAACCAGAAAAAAGTCCAACGTTAGTCCCAATAAGCGTAACCATCAGCGCAGCTATGAGCCCCACCATGAGAGCCGCTCTGGAACCGTATACAACCTGGCTGAAAATGTCTCGGCCATTATGAGTTGTTCCAAAGAAGTGAGCCGAAGTGGGGGGTTCAAGCGAATTCACATATGGGTCGGTTCCAACTGCAACGAGTGTGGAGTTGGCAGCACTGATGCTCCTGAGGTGCCTGCGATATCCAGTGCTAACGCTCGTCCATACGCTTCCTTCGAGCTTCATTGCAACACCATGACCACCGATAACAAATGCAGTGTCTTCTCCCGTAATAGTTATCGAACTCATATTACGTGTCTCTGGGCCAAACATTGCTTGCCATGTTCTTCCGTTGTATCTCAGTATCGTAGCTCTTTCTCCCACGACAATTGCGAATTCCTCATCGTAGATATCGATTCCATAGAGTGCTCTGAAACCCATAACCATCTCTCTTCTCAGACTCACTCCATCGAATGCCAGTATTACGTTTCTATCACCAACGACAAATCCAAAGCTTTCGTTGAGAAGAGAAACGTCGTTCAGGTTTTCGGAAACACCTGATTCAAGCCTGTTCCAGGAATCGCCGTCCCAGGCGATAGCCACACCTGCGTCTCCTACTGCGATAGCCATAGTTTCTGATACGACGGAGACTGAATTGAGCCTGGCACCGACACCCGTTTCACTCAGCGTCCAGTCTGTTCCATCAAAAATCACAGCTGTTCCTTCATCTCCGACAGCAATTGCAAAACTGCCGATGTAGCTTACCCCGTTGAGCCTTCTGTCAGTCGGAGAATCCATCTTCTGCCATTCACCCTGGGAAAATCTCATGATGGTGCCGAAGTAACCGACAGCGATAAGCTCATCGTCTGTTACCATAGACACGCTATTGAGCGTGCTTTCAACAATGCCTTCCTGGATTGTCCATCTTGTACCATCAAACCATAGCGCGGTTCCCTCTACTTTGTAGTTCATCGTGTTGGGATCGTGTGTGGCTACTACTGGTGCGAATACTGCCACCAGGACTATGAATGCCATGAAAACTGTTCCGGCAAGCGCCAACCTGTCCCTGAGAATAATTCTCCCTAACATGCTAAT
>PWXG01000103.1 GCA_003561215.1 Thermotogales bacterium | reverse complement strand
CTTCTCCTTCTGTCCCAAGGGAAGTAATTCCCAGGAGATGTCTCTCTCTGCATGCCGCACTGACAAGTGCTCGAAGGACCTCCGTTTTGCCGGTAGCTTTTCCCGTACCCATTATCGCCAGTGTCTTGAAACCCCTGGCGAGTTCAAAGAGTCTTTGGGAAGCTTGGGGATTAATCGCTTCTGAAAAGAACAAGAGCTTCTCCGGTAACGGCGGGCAAGCCGTCTTCCTTGAGCACTTCTGTTGACAACCTCAGTCTGTTCTTTTCCTCTATCTTCTCGAGGACAGTAATTTTCACTTTTATGCGTTCATCGATATAGACTGGCTTCAGGAATTTCGCGTCCTGTCTCATGTAGACCGTCCCCGGACCAGGAAACTCTCTTCCCAAGACCGATGAGACTATTCCCATCACCAGCATGCCGTGGGCTATTCTTCTTCCGAAAATGCTTTTTCTGGCAGCTTCGTCATCAAGGTGTATCGGATTGTCGTCTCGAGTGATACGCGCAAAATCCACCACCATCTCATCATTGATTACCCTTTCACTCTCATAAACTTGACTTACGGTGATCTCGGTGTACTTCATCTGCTCTCTTCCTTTCTTTCCTTGAACCTTCTCACCCTTTCCTTACGGTCAAGGCGTGAAGGTTCTATGCTAATGCGCTCGCCGTGCAGTAGTCCTGCGACCCCGGTAAGCCTGTGCTTCTCCCTGTATTGAAGATCTTCAACGTCCGTTGAAGTATCTTCAGGCTCGTGGTAGGTGGTTATTACACCTTCATAGTTGCGAAGAACGTAAACCCTGTCAGATTCGGAAATGTTGTACTGAGGCATCACTCTTATCTTCCCTCCGCCACCGGGCGCATCCACCACAAAGACGGGAATACAGAAGCCCGATGTGTTCCCGATCAGAGCTTCCATTATTGCTATGCCTTTTCTTATGGAGGTTCTGAAGTGTCCTATGCCATGGGAAAGATCGCACTGATAGATATAGTAAGGTCGAACCCTTATCTCTACTAGTCTGTGCACAAGTTCTGTTATTATATAGGGGCTGTCGTTGACTCCCCTGAGCAAGACAGACTGATTCCCGAGAGGGATACCGGCATCTGCAAGCATCTCGCATGCCTGGGCCGACTCAGGTGTAATCTCTCTTGGATGGTTGAAGTGAGTATTGAGCCACACCGGGTTATGCTTCTTCAGTAAACGGGTCAACTCGGGTGTGATCCTCTGGGGTAGAACAACGGGCGTTCTCGTTCCTATACGGATTATCTCGACATGGCGAATCTCCCTAAGTTTCTTCAGGATGTAGTCCAGAATCTCGTCTCCCAAAAGCAGAGGATCTCCACCGGACAGAAGAACATCCCTGACTTCTGGGGTTTCCTGAATATAGCGAATAGCACTGTCTATTTCGTCGCGACGCAGGGGTTTGTCTAGTTGCCCAGCAAATCTTCTTCGTGTGCAGTGCCTGCAGTACATCGAACACTGATCAGTTACTAAGAATAGCACTCTGTCGGGATACCTGTGGGTTATCCCCTTTTCAGGAGAATCCTCGTCTTCGCTCAAGGGATCTACCATGTCCCATGGATCAACCCTCAGTTCCTTCTCAGTGGGAACTGCCTGTCTTCTGATTGGACACCTGGGATTGTTCGCCTCGATGAGTGAAGCATAGTAAGGAGTTATGGCCATTCGCAGGTGTTTCAGGCATTCGCGGATTCCTGTCTGCTCGCCTTCGGTTATCTTCATTACCTTCGAGAGTTGTTCGACGGTCGTGATCCTGTTCCTGACCTGCCACCGCCAGTCTTCCCATTCGTGATCAGCTATGTCTTTCCATACGGTGATCTTTTCGTACCTCTTCACTCTGACCGCCTCCGTTACGTGTAGATTTGCTCGAACAGCTCCCGAATCTTGCCGTCGTTCCTCATTATACTCAATGCTAGTTCTGCATGCCCTTCGGCGTAACCATTTCCGATGATCATGTTTATGTCCTTCCCTACTCCCTCAGCTCCAAGGGCAGCTTTTGTGAAAGATGTAGCCATAGAAAAAAAATAGACAGTCCCGTGATCTTTTGTGATAAGTACTGATGCCATCTCCGTGTCAGGGACATTCACGTTGTTGATCACGACATCACACATCTTTCCGGAGGTAATATCCTTCACGAGGAAATAGACCTGAACCGGATCGGTAGCATCCGCAACCAGAACTTCATCAGCAAGTTCGAGTTCTTTGAGCCTGTCTGCGTTGCCGTTAGCATGCTCTATAGCTATAACTCTTCCTGGGATGCCTACCTTCTTTCTCGCCTGGTGACAGCAAAGTATACCGGATTTTCCTCCCCCACCGATTATTGCTACTGTCATTCCGGACTTCACAAGTCTGTCTACCTGTGCCGGAGCCCCTGCAACATCCAGCACCGCAAGAGCTACTTTTTCAGGAATGTCCGTGGGCATCTTGCAGTAAATGCCCGATTCGAAAAGGATTGCTCTTCCCTGGATGTCGACCTGATCGGATTCGAGCTTGACTTTGAGGACCGTCTCTATTTCCAGGGGAGTGAGTGAAAGCGAAACAAGCGTCGCTATCTTGTCTCCGAGTCTGAGGTCTCTCTTTGAGAGGGCTTTTCCGATCTTCAGCACTCGACCTAAAAGCATTCCCCCAGATCCGGTGACCGGGTTCTGGAGCTTTCCCCT
>PWXG01000108.1 GCA_003561215.1 Thermotogales bacterium | reverse complement strand
GTAGACTCGCGAACATGAGGATCTGGATATTGTTGAAGTCTTGTCGGAGATCCTGGGGCAAGAGAGTTATCGGAAATCTATCGGCAGTTTGTCGGAAACAGGTAGACATTTCAGAGACTACCCGCTCTGCAATAATCACGAATCGCCATACTACTTTGTCAGAAAAAAGGGGCAGACTCGAAAGTGCCATTCAAAGAACGCACTTGTCTCGTCCGCCCGGCGTGCGGGAGGATTTTTCCAAAGCAACTCAGAGGCCCCAGTGGTGTAGGGGAAGAACATTGTTCTGCCCTCTCGCGGTATTAGATAGGTTCTTCAATGCATCGCAACCCGACAGTTGCCCCGCTTCATGCCCGGTTATTGGTCATACCGCTTCGCAGCTGGTACTGCTGTTGATTTTGGGGTAGGGGAACAACATCGTTGTGCCCTTCTTCTGAATTGGGCGGATTCTTTTACCCGTCGCAACGTAACAGGCTGCTCAGCTTCTCGACGTGTTCTCATCAATCCGCTTCGCAACTCATTTCGCTACCGTTGAAACTGGTATCTGAACTGCTTTCTTCCTGATCACCAACCTGGAAAGCTTTGCTTAACGAACTCTTCCATATCTTGTACGTCTTCTGGATTCTCGCAATTCTTTTTCCAATCATTTAAAACCCTTCTGAAGTTTTCATATGGGGCGTCTTCAACCCATTCCTTATACGCAGATTCTGATCTCATATCGAACTGATAGATTCCTTTCAGGATCCCCATACAGTAATTCTTCGCTTCGGTATGCATTGAAAGCTCCAGATACTTCTTTAGCTCTTCAATGAACGGTTCTAATGTCTCCTCAAACATCTCCCATGCTCTGTCTATAGGTTCGACATATCCAAATCTTGTACTGCCTGACTGTTCCCAAACGTCTTCAACATCGATCGTCTCCAAGCTAGAGAATACTTGACCTGCAATACCTTCGATATCCACATCTCGTAGGTATTCTAATGCGATCTGCTTAATTCGGTTTGCAGTGGCCTCATCTTCGCGAGCCAAAGCTTTCAGTATAACAAGAGCATCATATGCGCCAATCTTGTCAAGAATCCTATTCTTTTCAGTTTCAGGTCGGGCGGGTTTCTTGCTCTTCTTAGGCATGTCGTCACCTCAGATCATACTTAATGTGCTGTATCAAAGCAATAAGCCGCGATTATGCTACACTACCAGCCGGCGATCATCGAACATCTAATTGTCATTATATCGCGCTCCCATCATAGACAGGAGTTGTAGAAAGGCATAATCTTCTTCCGCGTTCTAAGGTGTCTTGGATTCCCATCCAGCGGCGCAGTGCGCCGGGGTGGGTCGAAGAACGGCATTTCTTTATAGGGCAGAAGAATCTTCTGCCCAAAAAAGATCCGTAAGCTTATTTGGAATGGATTGCGAAGTCGCAAGCCGGAGTTCTCGAACGTCGTCTCTTGTTCTCCACTCTACCTGTCTCTCAAACCTTTACCTGCCTCATAACCCTTCGCTTCCAAACCTTCAACTTCCTTTCTAACCTTACCTCTGCTTCATTCCATAACATATTTATCATATGATCAACAAATGTCATACTATTGCTGAGGAAGGTGATTATCTTGAGAGTCATGAACCTGCGAGAATTCCGAGAAAATCTTAGTAAGATTATCGAACAGAAAGAGAAGATAGTGCTCGCTAAACGAAACAAGCCAATATGCATTCTACAACCAATCGATCCTGTTGACGAGTTCATGTTGTGGCTGGAAGAAGCTTCTGATGAAATAAAGAGTGCGGGACTGGGCGACAAGGAAATCGAAAAGACCTTTGAAGAGGCAAGAGATGCAGCAGACAAGAAAGCAAATCGTTCTTGATACAAACATCGTGATCTCGACGATCATCAAGCCTCGAGGAACAGCATCTAGAGCGCTAGAAAGAGCGATGAGGAAGTTTTCTGTTCTTGAACCTCCCAGGTTTGCCGCAGAATTGATCGAGTTTTCGTCCAGAGTGGAAATTGGAAACAAGAAGGCTCTTGATCCCAACAGGGTCTCCAGACTTCTCAAAATGCTGGCACGAAGCAGCATTATCAAGTTCGTCAATCCTACAAAGAATCATCATTTGTGCAAAGATGAGAAGGACAATGACTATTTTGATCTTGCAATCGAGCATAAGGCTTTGCTTCTGAGCGGTGATACAGATATTCTTTCTCTCAAACAAACCCTGTCTTCGTACCGCGTCATAGTTCTTTCACCTTCAGAGTTCCTCGAAGAAGCTTGAAGGTTGCATGAGTCTTCTGTCTTTTCGTGTCGCAGAGTTCTTCTCTAGATTAAAGACATAACAGTCAGGTGGGATTTTTACTGCATTAGGATCAAAGCAAAGTACAGTTGTCTCTATTGAAATTGTTATCTGACAGCACCTTTAGTTCTCTATTCTGAGACCTTCTAGCTACCGCGAAGTATGCTTCTCAATCTCCTATCAGGATCACTGAACTGCACTTTGGCAGGATCGAAGCGTTCAGGATCATAAACCTCTCCAAGCCATTCGACCATTTCTTTGTATTCTTCGCTGCTTGGGTCGCTTAGAGCTTCCAGAAGCTCGGCATATCCGTACACGCCGCCGCAGTCTTCAGGAGGGCATGCTCTTTTTCCGTCAATCAAACTGGGATAACTGACACCCGCTTCACTATCCAGGATTCTCTC
>PWXG01000008.1 GCA_003561215.1 Thermotogales bacterium | reverse complement strand
GGAGACTTCATTATAACCGATCCCAAAACACCGATGCCCTGGACGCAGATCCTTACTAACGGAAGATACGGGACAGTCATTTCACAAGCTGGAAGCGGCTATTCCTACTACATCGATGCTGAACAGAGCATGATCTCCAGATGGATTCAGGACCTTGTTAAAGATGATTGTGGCAAGTACCTATACATAAGGAACAGAGATACCGGTGATGTCAGGACTGTGACGTTCAAGCCGCTTATGCGAAACGGGGTCTACTCGGCGAAATTCTCTCCGGGGGCTGCGAGTTTCAGAAGTGTTTTTGATGATTACCGATGCGAGCTATCGATCTTTGTCCCTTTTCAATACAACTGTGAAGTCACTATTCTCACCGTCGAAAACACGAGCAAAAAACTGCTCAAGCTTTCCCTCTACACGTTTCTTGAGCTTAATATGGGAACCTCAACTGATACTCACAGGGAGTTTCACAAGCTCTTCTTTGACACCGAGTATTGTGAAAAACTGAATGCATTGATTACCAGAAAACACCTCTGGACTGCCGGGAGTAATCACTGGAACGATTCTTACCCATGGGCTGTTTTCCACGCGGCATCTGAGAAACCTTCCGGCTATGATTCCGACAAGTGCAGCTTCCTTGGCATGTATGCTGATTTGAAGATGCCAACTGCCATTGCGAAAGGTAAGTGCAGCCAAACATCGGGTAGACACATCGATGCTATCAATGCTCTGAAACTAGACCTTAGTATCAATCCTGGACAATCCAAGACACTCTCCTTCTTCACTGGAGTTGCAAGCAGTTCAACAGAAGTAGGAGAGCAGATTAGTAAACTGGCTTCATCCGATGTCAATGCACTTCTTAAACACACCAAGGATGAATGGAAGGAACTACTCTCCAGATTCAACGCATCACTCCCTGATGAAGACGCGGATATGGAAGCTCTCCTGAACAAATGGCTGCCTTATCAAGCAATTGCAGGAAGGCTTTATGCAAGAACCGGCTATTATCAGCTTGGGGGTGCTTACGGTTATCGTGACCAACTTCAGGATAGTCTGGTGGCTCTGTGGCTAAAACCAGATATCACAAGGGAACAGATACTCCTCCATGCCAGCCATCAGAAGAGCGACGGAACAGTTCACCACTGGTGGCTTCCTTTGAGTGGCATAACACCTGCCGAAAGATGGTCTGATGATCTGTTATGGCTTCCTTTTGCAGTCTCTGAATACCTGACGTTTACTGGTGACAAGGGGATACTTGATACTGTCGTCTCGTACGCGGATGAAGGCGAAGCGACAATCAAGGAACACTGTCTCTTGAGCATCACGAGTGTACTGAGTACACTCTCACCACGAGGGATTCCTCTCATTCTCGATGGAGACTGGAACGACGGACTCAATGCTCTTGGTAGAGGAAGGCAAGGCGAAAGCTTCTGGATGAGCGAATTCTTATACCATGTAGTAAACAGGGTCCTTCAAACCTTTGATCTAACAGCTGAAGAAAGGCGTAGTCTGCAAAAGAGAGCGTTGGGAGTGAAGGACGCCTTCAACGCTTTTGCCTGGAATGGTTACTGGTTCGACCGCGCAACAGACGATCAAGGCAAGACATTGGGGGGAGTCGGTGACAATAGAATATTCCTCAACCCACAAAATTGGGCAGCGATATCGGGGATCTCTGATCCTGACCGTATAGCAAAAGCCATGGCAGCAGTCAAGAGGGAGCTGATTTCCGACTACGGACCATTACTGTTCAAACCACCTCTCACAGAACCCGATTCAAGAATCGGATATCTCAGCCGGTATTCACCGGGCTCCAGGGAAAATGGGGGCGTCTATACACATGCTGCAGTATGGACTATCACCGCCGGTGCAAAGCTTAACGATGCTGCTCTTGTAGACAAAGTATTTGACACGCTCTCACCTGTCAGAAGATCCATTGCCGACCCGGATCTTTATCGCGCTGAGCCCTATGTGCTTCCAGGCAATAGTGACGGACCGCTTTCGTCAGCACCTGGACGCGCAGGTTGGACCTGGTACACAGGTTCTGCAAGTTGGCTTTACAAATCGTTAATAGAGTGCCTGATTGGTATCAAGCCCAGAGAAGACTTCATGAGCATTCAGCCCTGCACTGAAAGGGCCTGGAAACTTGCTTCTTTCAGCTTTGTGCTCAGAGGCGGGCGGTATACTCTGAAGATCTCGAACCCTTCTGGGAAAGCTTTGAGTTCTCCTTTCGCTGTGAAGCTCGATGGAGAAAATTGCAGCGGCAATACTATCCCTTATCTCGACGGCCAACACGTCATCGAGCTCATATATGGCTAGCAGGAAAAATAGGAGGTGTTAGGATGAAAAGCTTGAAACTGGCGCTTGTCTTGTTCCTTTTGATTGGTGTGTCCTTCGTTGCTGGAGAAGTGATACATCCTATGGAAAGCATCGAAGGACTGGATGATGACCATACTGGTGCAGTCTTTTCACTGACAGATGACTACGTGAGTCATGGTCGTCATTCAGTAGAGGTAACCCCAACCGGCGAAGCAGAGGAAACAAAAGTTGCATTCAAACTCTCTGGCGAGACACTGGAGCGCTGGATCGGCAACGACCTTGTTCTGCTGTCGCTCTACGTAATGCCGGAAACCGAGATTAGGCCCAACAGCTTCTTCCTTGGTATGGCAGACGTGAAGAACGGTTGGGAATGGATTGATGGCACCTTTACCATGATGAGCACTTCGGAAGGATGGAATCAGATTGAGTACCATCTATTGCCCAAGATGCACGAGTTGGATGAAGATGGAGCGTACATGCTTTACTACTCTTTCTTTAACGAAGAACAAGGTGTCAAACATCCTCTCGAAGAACCCTTCGCCATTGGAGGCATTATTGCGACCAGCTCTGACCAATTCCCTTCAAGAGACTATATCTGGGATATGGAATGTGAAGAGGAGATCATGACCTTTGACGATGACAACACAGGTGCGGTCTTCGAGCAGAACACAAACTTTGTAGCGCATGGAACTGCTTCATTGAAGGTTATCCCTTCCGGTGAAGCTCTTGAAACAAAGGTCGCGCTCGATCTTAGAGGTGAGAAGATCGAAATCTGGTCAGAGGCCGAATACGTGGCAATGGATATCTTTGTTCCATCTGATGCTGACTTGATTCCTACCATGCTTTTCATGGGCATGGCAGACTTGACAGACGGTTGGGATTGGGTCGATGGACTCTTTCCAATCGATACCGTGAGCCACGGCTGGAATACTGTGAAGTACTATCTGTCTGACGCAATGCGAATTCTTGAAGCTGGCGGCCATTACGTGATCTATCTTGCCTTTGCTCACGAAGACGACGAAGGCCAGCAGATACCACTGACCACCCCCTTCTACATCGACGGCCTTTATACGGAGATTGAGCCAGTTGTCGAGCTCGAGGAGCCTCTAGAACCAGAAGAGGAAATCGTCTATGAGCCGCCCGAAGAGGAAGTGATCACCTACATCTGGAGTATGGACTCACAGGATGAGATCAGCTCTTTCGATGACGATCATACTGGAGCAGTTTTTGAACTATCGGCCGAGTACTCCTTGATCGGTGACACTTCAATGAAAGTCATTCCTTCAGGAGAGGCAGAAGAAACGAAAGTAGCAATGGAGATTCCTCAGGAGAGTATTCTGTATTGGTCCAGAAGCAATATCATCACACTGAACATCTATGTTCCTCAAGAAAGTGAGCTTGTACCCACGATGTTCTTTATGGGCATGGCGGATCTTACAACGGACTGGGAATGGGTTGGAGGGGTATTCTCCGAAGACGAGGTCCAGCCAGGCCAATGGAGCACGATAACCTACGAACTCGTGGGCAGTATGAAAGAGATCAGGGAAGACAGGAAATACACAGTCTATCTTGCATTTGCTGGTTTCGATGAAGATAACAAGAAAGTGCCTCTCTTTGAGCCCTTCTATCTTGACGGAATGTTTGTCGAAACTACAGAAGTGCTCTCTGTTGAGGAAAAGTTGGCTCGCGCAGATCCTGCAACCATTGAACAAGTTGAACGCATGCTCGAGATGGATGATGAAGAGCTCCTCGACTATATTCAGTACAGAACTTTCACTTACTTCTGGGAAGAAGCAAATCCTGAGAATGGGTTGATTCGTGACAGGAGTAGGGAAGGCGCGCCTTCAAGTATTGCAGCAGTTGGCTTTGGCCTGGGCACGATTCCGGTCGGTATAGAACGTGGTTGGATAAGCTATGATGAAGGGTTCGCCAGAACGTTGATTACACTCCGGTCATTTGCTGAAGGACATGTCGAAGGTCATCGTGGCTTTTTCTATCATTTCGTTGACATGAAGACCGGGCAGAGAGTCTGGGAGTGCGAGCTCTCTTCTATTGATACCGCGCTGCTCATGGCGGGTGTTATCCTTGCCATGGAGTACTTCAAGGACACAGAGATCGAAGACCTGGGAAGAGAGCTTTTCGAGGCAGTTGACTGGAGGTGGATGCTCGCCGGAGGTGATACTCTTTCGATGGGCTGGAAACCTGAAGGACCAGCTTTCTTGAGGCCGAGGTGGGACTCCTTCAACGAGGGCATCCTTGCTTACATCCTGGCCATAGGATCGCCTACTTACGGGATCAGTCCATTCACCTGGGACAGCATATATAGACCTGTCAAAGACACTTTTATCTCATTACCCCAGGAGGTTTTGTTCGTATATCAGTATCCCAATGTCTTTGTAGATTTCCGAGACAGAGAAGATAGTTATGCAAACTACTTCAACAATGCTACTGTTGCTACTCGCTATAACTGGCTGTACACATTTATGAAACGTTTTGAGTATGAGACTTACGAGGAAGACATCTGGGGTCTTAGTGCTTCGGACGGACCAACTGGTTACAAAGCATATGGTGCAGCTGATCGAAATCACGACGGCACGATCGCTCCTTATGCATCTATAGCATCTATTGTTTTCACCCCAGATCTCTCAATGCGGGCAATAAGGGCAATGCTCGACAGATACGGGCCCCTTCTGTGGACAGATTACGGCTTTGTTAGTGCATTTAACGCAGATGTAGTTTGGTTTTCGAAGGAACACATCGGTATAGACCAGGGAAGCGTTGTCCTCATGATCGAGAACTACAGATCCGAGCTAATTTGGGACCTGTTCATGAGTAGTGATTATGTACAGGCTGCCATGGAGAAGATCGGCTTTGAGGATCGGGTCTCTGATTATGCAGTCCGTCCGGAGTACGCCGAAGAATTCGAGAGACTCCTGACTGATCCTGAGTTGAAGACTGCCATAGCTCCAAGAGCAGAAGAACCTGTCGTCATTGATGCTGATCTAACAGAATGGGAAGATGTTCCTGCAACACTTGTCGATGAAGACATGAATGTCCCAGCGGGTGGGATAATACGCGTGGACAAGACCAGGCAGATTCTTCACAGCTATTTCTATGCCATGTGGGACAAAGAGAATCTCTATCTTGCTGCGAGGGTTCATGACGAGTATGTAGTGATCAACATTGAGCCCGAAGACCGCGGGGCATATTATCGAACTGACTCTATTGAATTCTACATTGATCCTGGAAGAGCAGGTTCTGAAAAAGGGGTATTCAAGCTCGCAATGATCCCTTTTGATACAGAAGGGAATCCTCAAGCCGTAAGGCACGAAGATGCGAATCCTGGTCCCATAACGATAGTAGCTCCAGAAGTTGAAATAGCTTCCGTTAGAACTGACTACGGTTATGACGTAGAAGTCAAGATACCGTTCAAGTACCTTGGCATAAGCCCCGAAGAAGGACTGGAGATTGGGCTCAGCCATACAATACACAACTCCAATGTTAGAGATGCACAGATTGGTGCCTACGTCAGGGAAAACATACTTTCCTGGACACCCGTAGCTGATGTTTGGGCACGTCCTGAAGTATGGGGCACGTTGGTACTGGAAAAATAGGAGGTGTGAAAAATGAAGAGGCTTGCCATTGTTGTTCTTATTTGTACGATCTTGCTTCTTTCTGCTGCTGTTGGTGCCACGACGATTAGAATCTGGGCGATGGGAGAGGAAGCCAAAAGTCTGCATATTATTGCGGAGAAATTCATGGAAGAAAACCCTGGTGTCAAGATCGAAGTTCAGGCAATTCCCTGGGCGGGTGCTTATGACAAACTTCTCACAGGGATAGCCGCTGGACAGCTTCCTGATATTGCGCAGATGGGGACTACGTGGATGGCTCCTTTTGGTGCAATGGGTGCCTTTGAAGAAGTAAGCGGGTACGTTGAGAGATCAGAGATCGTTGATCCCGAGAAATTCTTTGAAGGTTCATGGCAGACAGCAGTGACAGAGGCGGGGATACTTGGAATACCCTGGTATGTTGATGTTAGAGTCATGTATTACCGCTCTGACCTTCTTGAAGAAGTTGGTTACGACAGCGCTCCACAGACATGGGATGAACTCTATGACGCAGGCACAAAGCTTACAGCACGGGGACCTCAACAAGCGGGGATTTCCTTGCTCTTTACCGGAACATTTGCCAACGAGTTCATGCCATTTGCATGGCAAAATGACGCAAGTATCCTTGACGAAGAAGGAAATATCACCGTTACCGCTCCAGAATTCATTGAAGCGATCGAATACTACTCGCAGCTTTTCTGGGATGACATTGCACTTAAGGCTGGTGGAGAACTTATTCATGACTTTGGCACTGGAGCTGTTCCGATCTTTTTCTCCGGTCCCTGGATGGTGCGCATGATCCAAAATCAGTTGCCTCAGATCGAAGGAAAATGGGGGATTGCGCTTATGCCGGCCAGTGAGAGTCATACATCGTTTGTCGGAGGTTCAAACTGGGTCATATTCAGGGCTTCAAGAAACAAAGAGATGGCCTGGAAGTTCGTTGAATTCATGTCGACGCCAGACATCCAGCTTGAATGGTACAGAATCGTCTCTTCTTTGCCAGCTGTTGTCGATGCCTGGGACTTTCCCGAACTCGCAGATGATCCTGTGATAAGTGTCTTTGGTGAACAACTGACGGAATCAAGAGCAACCCCGAATATTCCACAGTGGGGACAGATAGAGCAAGCAATATCCAGGCGCGTTGAGGAAGCCATTTTTGGAACCAAGAGCCCGGAGAAAGCTGCACAAGATCTGCACAACGACATAGAGAGAGTTCTAAGAAGGCAGAAATAACAGGAAGATGCCCCTCCCTCTTCGGGAGGGGTTTCGTTGAACTTGCGCAAGGAGGAATCCGATGAAGACGCGTTTTGTGTGGATCCTTGTATTCATAGGACCGGCACTGGCGGCAATGTTCATATTTCTGATAATTCCAATATTCGCGTCTTTCCTTCTCAGTGTCACAGATTTTAATGTGTTCTCCTTGACCGACTGGAGCAGAGCGAACTACGTCGGCATCGACAATTTTCGAGATCTGCTGTCTGATCCTCTTTTCTGGCGGTCGTTGTTGAACACTGTGTATTGTCTTGTGGTTGCAATGCCGCTTACAGTAATGATATCTCTCGGGATAGCGATGCTCATAAACCGCGAGCGAACACTTTTCAAGGGTCTGTTTCGAGTTATCTATTTTCTGCCCTTTGTTACAAACACGGTAGCCATAGCAGTTGTTTGGGGCTGGATTCTGAACATGCATTATGGGCTGCTAAATTGGTTTCTTGGTCTATTTGGTATTAGCGGTCCTAATTGGTTGGGAGATCCTACCTTTGCTATGCCGTCAATAATAATGCTTGTAGTCTGGAAGGCAATAGGATACAACATGATTCTCTTTATGGCGGGCCTTCAGAATATTCCTGATTTTCTTTACGAAGCTGCAGAACTTGATGGAGCGTCAAGTTGGCAGAAATTCATCCACATCACTCTCCCAATGCTCAGACCTACCATGCTATTCGTTACCACCATGATGATAATCGGATATCTTCAGCTGTTTGAGGAACCATACATGTTGACTGGTGGAGGTCCTTTGAACTCAACGCTTTCCGTTGTTTTGTATCTTTATAGGCAAGGATTCAGATTCTTCGAGCTTGGATATGCTTCTGCTATAGCAGTGGCGCTCTTCTTGATAATCATAACCATAACCCTGGTCCGGATGCGCTTGACCAGACATTCCTACTAGGAGGATGACGAGATGATCGAGAGACGGTCAATATTCAAGGAAGTTGCAGTGCACGGAGCACTTATCGTTGGTGCCCTGGCAATGATCATCCCGTTTGTATGGATGGTTTCAACTTCTTTCAAGCTCCCAAAAGAGATCTTCGTCTTTCCTCCTACCTGGATACCCTCAGAACCCACGATAAAGAACTACGTCGACCTCTTCAGGAACCTTGATTTTGCCAGACCTTTCCTGAATACAGTCATTGTATCCGGTTCGATCACTTTCCTGTCTGTCCTGTTCTCTTCAATGGCAGGCTATGCTTTTGCCAAATTCAGGTTTAGAGGAAGAGACGCACTATTCATGCTCATTCTTGCAACGATCATGGTACCAGGTCAGATGACCATCATACCCGTGTTTCTAATGCTGAGACATCTTGGTCTCATCAACACTTATTCGGGGCTAATTATTCCCGCGATGGTAAGCGCTTTCAACGTCTTCTTCATGCGTCAGTTCATTATAACGATTCCAGATGATCTTCTTGAAGCCGCAAAGATGGACGGAGCAAGAGAAGGCTTCCTATACTTCAAGATCATCTTGCCGCTTTCCGGTCCGGCACTTTCTACAATAGCGATCTTCACGTTCACCGGATCGTGGAATTCATTTCTATGGCCGTTAATTATCGCACAGGATGAGCGAATGTACACTCTTCCCGTTGCAATATCGGTTCTGGCGGGGCAATATGGCGAAAATATCGCCATACAGATGGCAGGATCCTGTATTGTCATCGCACCGATTCTTGTCTTCTTCATATTTGCACAACGTTATTTCATCAAGGGAATCTCTCTTACCGGGATGAAGTTCTGATTCGGCTTCTCTGCATGGGAAACTTGATGTTTTCAGATCAGGCAATGCACGCGGGAACATGACTCAGTTTGTTCAGTGTCTGATCAGTGTCTTGACAGCTCGCCTATCGTCTGTATTGCCCTCACCCATGAGGAGCTTTCTTTGCCTATACTCTCTTTGCTCCTGTAATCATGCTTGTTTATGAGGAGATCCATTTCGTCCAGCAGGGCGCTAATCTTACTCCTCTGAACAGAAACGAACCACTCTGAGACATCTGTCGGCCTTTCCAGTAGTTGCGTGGTGTGATCAAAGCATATGATTGTCTCAGATCTCTCATACGAATGCTTTACTTCTGGTCTTGAGAAGAAAACTCGAAAACCATTGACAAATCTGTATTCTGTCTCCAATGCAATACGACACAGGTAGCATCCTTCCGTTTTCTTTCCAGGTGCTCGAAGTCTTTCAAGTCTACTCCGTTTTTCCTTTGCTTTGATTGCGATCAATTGGTTCCTGAGAATTTCCGAAAGCATTATCGAAGCACTCAACGGACCGATACTGGAGTTGCTCTTGACCACTTCCACAAATACCTCAGAATGTTTCCTACACAAGCCACCGTTGTTTAGCTTGGCTCTGGCCTCCTCATTATGAAGCAAATCGGAAAGTGCTCCATCCAACCAGCCGCTTACCGCTTTGTCTACAACACGGCATATTGGACATCTCTCCTCACTCTGCTTAACCAACGTGATTATTTCACTCTCGACAACATCCGTTGCCTTCATTGTTCACCACTCCTCCGAGAAAATGTCAGAAGAAACCTAGAGGTAATTCCAGCCAGTCAGTCTCCTTGGGAATAGCCGTGCAAGCAGCTTCAACAAATCAGGAATTTCTGTGCACTGCCAGGAAGCTTCCACTGTGTGTTGAAGACTGATCTTCTTCTCCCTGTATAGTTCGAACACGCTCCTGCTCCCTGTCAGCAAGGTAAGCAGATCGCACTGCTTCATCTTTATCTCAGGAGTCTGCCGGGTTTTCTCGACACCTGAACGTGTTATCGCGAAAGAAGCATCATTTTCAGGTACCAGTGAGTCTTCAATACCAAGAACAATGCTGGTGTTTCTTTCCCCGTGAACAAGGCCTTTAAGCAGTCCCTCCAGATCGACGATTCTTCCCATAATTGGACTGGTTTTTGCTATCTTGCAACAATTTTTCTGTGAACAACGAGTCTCCATAAGCAAGAAGAACGGGAAATCCTCCGGCACATTTGATATTCTCACGAAATCCACCTGGCTCATAAATCGTCTGAGATACTCTCCCAAGCATTCAAGGGCTTCAAGGAGCTCGAAAAGCATCAATTCGACCACGAGTGTTCTGGACTTCTGTTCGGACACCATCATTCCAACGGGTCTGGAGTTTCCATCTATCGCCAGTGATACCGTCTTGTCCCTACCGAAGTGTCGCCTCCATGAAAACACCCCAGGAGCTCTCGCGTCGTTGTAGCGCGAGAATTTCATCCTCTCATCAAAGTATCTTGAGCAAAACGATTCAAGAAGAGCATTGTCTCGAACTTTTCCATCAATCAGTTGAAAGTCTCTGTTAACGGGAAATTCTCGCAGAGCTTCTGAGGGAAACTCCATACAAAATGAGTTGAAAGCGAACTCGAAACCGAATTTCTTGAACAACGAATCGCTGAAAGGTTCCAGGAAAATAAGTCTTCTTCCCCTGGAGCGTTCTCTTGCCAGGTCGTCAAGAAAGAATCTTCGAGTTAATCCTTGTCTCCTGAACGAAGGAAGCGTAACGGTATGGAGTACGAAAGATGCCGGGAAGACCCTATCTCTTATCTTTACTTCAATATCATGACAGACATGCGCTGCTACAAGTCTTCCGTCAACCTCGAACCCCCAGGCATTCTTCCAGTATTTATCATCAGCAAAGTGACGGCCCGGGTTCTCGACATCCACAGATTTTCCGAAGCAAATATTCATAAGTTCAACGAGTGCTGCAGAATCAGTCTTTTCCAGTTTCTTCAGTCTCATAAAGCTGCTTCTCTCCGTATCAAGATAGTCTTAATTGCCAGGGAATCTCTTGTAGAAGTATTATCGATGTCTTGACATCTTTTTCAAGTCATACTCCTACAATGCATTCACTTTCAAAATCGACGAGTAGTCATCCTGCTCCTGACGCAATGACCGGCTACAAAACCAACTAGTATACATTTCGACACTGGCCTTTCTCCCAGCACCATTATATACTTGTGCTGAAAGGAGCTGTGTAGGTGTCGGATTCCATCCAATTGGATCAGTCTATGTAACATTTTCGCATTACGGATGATAGAATCCACTGCGGAGTCTGTTGCTTGTTCAGACTGGCAAGGACACACCGTGATCCGATTGGCACCGCAGTTTCCTCACTATTGTTTGACGAAGCCCTATTTAAGTGTCTTACCACAAAGATCGAATGTGTTATCGACAACACTTCATTTCCAGTGTTTCTGACAGCTATTCTAGGGAGTGTTTGGAGGGATTCTGGCGATGTTCCACCACCACAAGTTCCCGGCAAGTATGACCATTTTTTTGATGCTGGCCGCATTACTTTTGATGCCGTCAGATGTCTTCGCAGGCTATGACAAGTACTTGCACTTCTCCGTAAGCTTCACCCTCTACGGCCTATCTTACGGTATTACGGGAAACGAACCCCTCTCATTCCTTGTGACACTTGGCATTGGACTTGCAAAAGAGCTGTCTGATCTTTTCCTTCAGACGGGTGTGTTCGAATACGGTGATCTTCTTGCCAACCTGGCCGGAACCACAGCGGCAATGCATTACTGTAGAGAGGTTCGGTCGAGACCTCTTCTGGTCTTCTGGGTGGTCTTTTAGCGCAGATTCATGAAAACAAGAAAGGACAGAAATCCCTGTCCTTTTGCCAATAGAAAATCTAAGAAACCCCTGTCCCCCACTATGCACGAAACACCTCAGTGTTCTATTGTTGACATATTGGCATACGTTATTCCCTCATTTCAAGTAATCGATTTGCAGCTGCAAATATCAAATAGCATGCAGATGAAGTAGAGATAAGCGAAACCTGGTCTCTGGGTAGATGCCTCAGATTTCTCAATTTTGCCGGATTGCAGTCAGTGTTCATTCGGGATCTTGCCAGAGATATCGTGAAAGGTCGACAGAGTCATCTTCACGAAATACTACGCCTTCAGCCTCAAGGAGCTTTTTCTGATACTCGGCTGATGATGGGTCCTTCAGACTGATCTTCCCGGCAGCATTCACGATTCTGTGCCACGGGACTTGCTGACCTTCCTTCAGTGAGCTTAATGCAAACCCCACTTTCCTTGCGTCTGATATGCCCACAATAGAAGCAATCTGTCCATACGTTGACACTTTTCCGTACGGCACATTCTTGACTATCTCCAATATTCTGAAGAAGAGACTTCTGTGCCCGTCTTCTCCTACTCCGGCACATTCTGACAGCGGTGAATCACCTCTCCTAACAGTTGTCTGACACGCAGACCGTTCTATTTCGGGCTCTTCTATCACAATACTGCAAAATCATCGCTTATCCGTTTCGGATCCATCATTCTTTTCAGAAAGCTCCTTTCTCTTCTCTAGTCTTCTTGAACGTTCGTGTTGTATAAGACCTGCTGCATACTCATAGGGTCTGCTTGCCAGGCGTCTCCCGAAAACTGATGCAACATTCATGAAATGCTCGGTCACGGTCTTCTTCTTCTGAGTCTTTACTCTCCTTAATAAGACCCACGCAACGCTTCTTAACACAGCAGCTCCAAGAAAGAGAAACTGAACTCCGAAGATAGTATGGCCGGAAACCACAATCTGGACGTCCTTGAGCACTCCAGCAATCAGACCACCGCTCACCGAACCGAGTAGCGCAGCTATTCCACTGAAGAACGAGAGAACTGCAAAATACGGTTCTGCCCTTACCTCGGATATCAGGTTCATGATTGTTGTGAACATGCAGAGGTTGATTGCACTCCACACTACTCCTGTTAACACGGCATCGAAGGGCAGGAGAACAGTATAGTTGGTGGGACTCACCGCAAACCACAGAAGCATGACCCCTGCCGCACTCAATACGCCGAACTCAAGGACGCTTTGATGACCGATCTCGTCAGCGATTCTTCCCCATAAGGGAAACAGAAGCATAGAAGCTACCCCGGCAACAATCGAGAGAATGCTAAGATAGGAATAGTCCAGCGCCAGGTTCACAAGCTGGTAATAGGCAACAAATGGTGTGGCCATTGTTATTCCCAGATTCCACACAAAAGAGAAGACAAGAAAATTCCTGAACCTAAGGTTGGCCATTACTTCCTTGAAGAAGCGACCGGTACCATAGACTCTTGCAGGCAGATCACGGTGTTGCTTCAGCAAGTAAACTGAGAGCACAGCAAAACCAGCCCCCACAAACGTTACAACTAGGAAGCCCACTCTTCCAGGTAATCTGTCGAGAATCTGTGCATAAATAACAGTCATGAGTATCGCTACCAATGATGCGAACAAGCTCCTCGTCCCGAAGAATCTTCCTGTCTTCTCCGGAGGTACGGCATCTCTCATCAACGAGAGCCAGAAATTCCCGGTAAGACTGTTGAAGAGAGCAGTAATTGCAAGCACCACCAATAAGAGAGATTCATGTGTTATGCCAAGGGCCAGCGTCAGCGGAATGAGCAAAAAGCCTATTCGAGCAATCAAACTGGTAATCAGCATGGCTTTTCGTCTACTCTTTATGTACTGAAGAATCGCTGGCGCGAGAAGCTGCATCACCTGTGCAAGAGTCGGGAGAACACCTATGATTGCAATATATAGTTCGCTCGCTCCGTACTGCAAGGCAAGCCCTGTAACCAGAAAACCCTGTGTGATTATGAAGAAGCCGTTGTAAGCAGCACCTTCAAAGAGAGAATACTTTCTCGTTCTTGCGGCATCTTGTGTCGAGTGACTCATTAGACCACCTGTTAGCAAAGAAGAACAATGATATTGCGAATAGAATAACAGATGTGTGCCAGATTGACAAGAGTTTGTACAGACCTCTTATCGTCATAGCAAGATAAAATAAAAATTGCTGCCCTTTTCAGGGCAGCGAAGCGGTCTGAGGGTTACTTCAGCATTACCATTATATACCTGGCAAACCTTGATCACTCTCCATTCAAGGCTGAAAAAGGGTTTTGCGGTCTTGACAACTACCCCGTTTCCACCATTGACTCCGCTCTTCTCTTCATCTTCTTCCTCAGGAGTTGTCTATCCTTTGGAAGGCTTCTGACTGCCACCAGTAGTATTGCCGAACATGGAATCCAGAAAAGTGCCGAGATGTTGAGCGCTGCACCGACTGAGCCAATGCTTGCAGCTACAACTCCTGCAAAGAATTGACCAAAGCCTATTCCAAGCGAATCTGTAAGGTTGAACACCGAAAAGATCCTGCCCCGGTTCTCGGGTTCGTTAGTGTTCATCACCATCGTCTTCACGTTTGGACCGGTCATTGATGCCGTGGCTGCCGCTAAAGCGCCCAGTGCTGATAATACGGCAAACGAGGCAACACCTGTAACCGGCGGGAAGTTAAGAGCAGCAAGCGCCATAAATGCTCCAGCTGCAGTGGTAATGCTTGCAAAAAGAGGCATATATGATGCCTTCTTCTTGTAGAGATACCCTCCGATAAGCCCACCAAAGAAGATGCCAAGGACATTCCCCACACCGAAGAAGATAAAAACAAGGGTTGCAGTCTCTTTTGTCAGATTTTTCGAAGTCTCGAGGAAGTTCACAAGGAAGTAAGGTATCGCTCCCCATGGAATTGTTCCGAGTATTCCCTGAATGAAAAGAACAAGATTTGTCTTTATCCTGAAGATATCCTTGTAGTCAGATAATCTGACCTTTCCGAGGTAAGTATAACCCTGTTCGACAAGATCTCCTACTGCTATTTCAGATGCTCCGCGTTTCGGTTCTTTCGACACAAGGTAGAATAGTATCACAACAAATACGTTTGGAACAGACACAAGTATAAATGGCAGTCTCCATCCAAAAGTGGTGCCTGTAAAGCCAGCCACTACCATTCCCACGATCGCACCAAGAGAGATCGCCGTGGAGAGAAAGGCGTTTGCTCTGGCTCGTTCCTTTTCCTTGAAAACGTCTGCAGCATAAGAAAAGACCAGTGGGAAGAGCGCCCCGACACCGATTCCGGTGAAAGCCCTAGCGATGAAGAGCTGTGGATAAGTCTGAACGAATGCGGAAAGAAAACACGGGATCTCACCGATCAACACACTGAAAAGCATTAGCTTCCTGCGGGAGAAGCGATCAGACATGTATCCCCAAACCAGACTAATGAGCGCACCCACCACCGTGAAAGTACCCTGGATCAATCCGATTTCGCGTGTCGTTATCCCAAACTCCTTCTGGACCTCAGCGATGTTCGGAGCGATTACCATTTGATCAGCGTTTAGCAAGACCATCATCAACAGAAGTAGCCAGAGTGTCAGAACCATTCTGTTCACAGCATCACCTAATCACTTGATTTCGTCTTTTAGTCCCGTGAACTCCTGGATCATGGAGTCTTTCTGGCGCCAGTCTTTTCTGACCTTCACAAAAAGCTCAAGAAAAACTTTTCGATCGGTGAGATACTCTATATCTTTCCTGGCCGCAATTCCTATCTCTTTTATCATGGCGCCGCGCCTTCCTATCAGAATGGGTTTCTGACTATCTCTTTCCACGACAATATCCGCAAGGATGTAAATGTTTCCGTCATCTCTGTAGTCAAATTGCTGCATATATATGCCGCACGAATGTGGCACTTCTTTCCTCGTGAGTTCCAGAATCTTCTCCCTCACAATCTCAGAGATCATGAATCGTAAAGGCTTGTCGGACACAACGTCTTCTGGAAAGAGGGGCGGGCTCTCAGGCATGAATCTCTCTATTGCTTCAGCAAGATCTTCCAGACCCTCGCCCGTTTTTGCCGACACAAAGAAGGCCTCCTCTGTGTTTTCGAAGAGCCCTCTGGTACTATTTACAAAGGCTTCAGCCCTTCTCGTGTCATTGCACAGATCAAGCTTATTCAGAAGTAAGATCGAAGGAGTCTTGCTCCGTCTTACCATTTCTGCTACTCGCAGATCCTGGTCGCCAATCTTGCCAGAGACATCGAGAACAACGACGATAAGGTCAACACCAGACAATGCGGCTACAGCAATCCTGACCAGGTACTCGCCAAGCCGGTGAAGTGGCTTGTGGATTCCGGGAGTATCGTAGATCACTGCCTGAAATTTGTCGGTTGTCAAGATACCGGCGATTCGGTTTCTAGTAGTTTGAGGCTTATCGGAAACAATTGCAACCTTCTCGCCGATTACCGTGTTCAGAAGAGAAGATTTCCCTACATTTGTTTTTCCTACGAGGGTAGCCGTTCCTGCCCTATAAGCTCGGTTCATCTGCTTTCATCGTGCCAAGGAGCGGTGTGAAGTCTGCAACAAGAGAAAAAAGACTGTCGAGCGATTTGAGAAAGCCCAACCTGTTGATTCGAAGATCTATCTGGTTGTCCATGACGAAGACGCTGTCAAAATAGTCATCTACGGGTTGCTTGAGTTCTCGAAGAGCCTCTATTGCTTTGTCAAAGAGCCTTCTGCTTAACGCATTCAATACCCGTTCCTTAACCTTGACGAAGCTATTGAGGAGTCTACGCTCAGCTTCATCCTTGAAGAAGCGACTGTCGAAGGTGTCATCCTGATGATCCCTCGTGATGTTGTGCACTCGTTCAAAGGCCACGAGTAGATCAGCAAGAATCCCTTCTTCATCGGAACGAAGGATTGCCGCAGCCATTTCACTTCCCCTGAAGGGATTCCACCACCAGGGAGACACGGCTTTACATACTGCAAGAGAATACTCTCGGCTTCCAAGAAAGAAACGAAACCTGTTTTCGCAAAACTCGTACAAGGACCTGCTCGATCCGGAAGGATCCGCTTTGAGCATCTCTGCAACCTTGAGGAAAAGCTGCCTAAGGTCAAGATCCCACCCAAAGTCTGCTGCAATTCTCAAGACGCTGTCAAACTTCTTCTTGAGAGCATAAGGGTCTTTCGAAGATGTCGGCACGTTGCCAATGATGAAATTGCTTACCAGGGTATCAATTTTGTCAGCTGTAGAAACTACTACGCCTGTTATTCCGGTGCGCTTCGCAACGTTCGCATAGTGCTCCTGAATTCCCCACGAGACTTCCTCTGTCTCACCGGATTTTTCTGCGTAAATTCGACCCATTGTTCCCTGTAACTCGGGAAACTCCTGCACCATCCTGGTTGCCAGATCAGCCTTGCATAGTAATGCAGTCCTGTCAATTGCTTCGACTTCACGTTGAGCTGCCTTAAGAAGAACGGCGATAAGATGAGCCAGCGTTCTCGTTCTGGAGGTCTTGTCATATACCGTTCCCAGCCCTGCCTGAAACACGATGCCTTTCAGCTTTTCCACGAAATCTTCAAGCCGTTCAGCAAGGTCCCTGAAGTAATAGAAGTGAGCGTCCTCTAGCCTTGCGTTTATTACTTCTTCATAGCCTTCCCTTATATTCCCCTTTCGATCTTCTTTTCCGTCCTGAAAGGCAACAAATCTGTTGCTGAGCTCACCGGCGATATTCACAGGAAAAGTACGTTGATGCGTTTTCAACGATATAGTCACCACTTCAGCCGGCAATTCCAGGTATTCATCATCAAATGCACCAAGAACAGGTGTTGGGAACTCTGTCAGCCTTACAATGTCTTCGGTCAATTCCGCATCTACCGGTATTTCGACTCCCAGGGATTTCTCCAGGTCTTGCAGAGCTTTCTGCACCCGCTGTCTTCTTTCATCATGGTCAGCAATCACAAAAACCTCTCGCATGCGGTCAAAGTATGATCCCGGAAACACTTCAACGTCACCTGCAAGAAAGCGGTGTCCTTTGCTCAGATGACCTGACCTTTTTCCAAGCAATTCGAGCTTCAGAATCTCGTCGTTCAGCATGGCCACAACCCACCTTACCGGCCTTACAAACCTAGCATCAACGGTTGGGAGACGCATTGGCTTCTTGAACTCCATCGATTCGACGAGTTCCTTGTAGACGGCAGGAAGAACAATGGATGCAGCCAATCCTGTAACACTTCTTTTCAGAAACACATATTCTTTTCCTGCGTCTTGACGGGTCTCGATATCTTCAAGACTAGCCTTGTTCGATTTTGCAAAGCCCTCTAGTGCTTTTGTGGGTTTCCCGTCTTTGAAGGCAATCGCAACACTCGGACCACGCTTCTCTTCAACAAAGCTCTCCTGTTTCTCGGACAACCCATATATGATAACCCCGAACCTTCTTGCCGAATAGAACTCCTTGACAGCCTCATACTTGAGGCGCTCCTTGGCAAGTAACTTCGGGAGTGTTCTTCTTAGTTGGTTAACTAGCGTTTCTATCTCACTTGATGGGAGTTCTTCGACTCCCACCTCAAGAAGGGAATCAAGCTGTGGCATTTCTCTCTCCCTCTGACTTAATACAGGCTTGAGCAACCTGGCGGGCCATATCCCTGATTGATTTTATGTAGGTTTGCCTTTGTGAAACGCTAATGGCGTTTCTCGCATCTAGCAAATTGAAGGAATGGGAACACTTCATCATGTAATCATACGCAGGAAGAAAGAGGCCTGCTTTCAAGCATTCCGAGAATTCTTTCTTGTATGAATCGTAAAGCTTGAAGAGAAAGCCAATGTCTGCAACTTCGAAATTGTAAGCAGAAAACTGCCTCTCATTTTCTCTGAAAACCTCACCATACTTGTAACTATCGTTCCAGTCAACTTCAAATACGTTTCGCTTTCCCTGGAGATACATTGCAAGTCGTTCAATTCCATAGGTGATTTCCAGCGAGACTAAGTCAACGTTTAATCCACCCAGCTGTTGAAAGTACGTAAACTGGGTGATCTCGGAACCATTTAACCATACTTCCCAGCCAACGCCCCATGCTCCGAGAGTTGGTGATTCCCAGTTGTCTTCAACGAATCGAATATCATGATCCAGAGGATCAATACCCAATGCACTGAGCGAGTCAATGTAGATCTCTTGAGATTCTTCGGGAGCAGGCTTGATGATCACCTGATACTGGAAATAGCGTTGCATCCTCATGGGATTCTCCCCATACCTGCCATCCGAAGGCCGTCTGCATGGTTGGACAAATGCGACTTTCCACGGCCTCTTTCCCAAAGAGCGCAGAAACGTAGCAGGATGAAATGTACCGGCACCCATTTCAAGGTCGTATGGCTGATCGACCAGGCAGCCCTGCTTTGACCAATAGTCATTGAGCCTCTTTATTAGTTCCTGTAGAAACATTTATCCTCCGTCACTCGATAGATATCAAGTAGTAGTAATAGGGTTGTCCTCCATAGTGAAGCTCAAATTCAAGATCCTCGAACTCCTCCGAAAGCCCTTCCAGAAGTTTTGCGGCGTGCTCTTCTTTCACATCCTGCCCGTAGAAGATCGTACCCACTTCTTTGTCTTCTTTCCCGTCGAGAGCCTTCTTGATCGCTTCATAAACGATCTTCTCCAGCCTTCTTCCGGAAGCTAGCACATGATCGGTGCGGTCCAGTGCTACGTAATCGCCTTTTCTCACTTTCACACCTTTGATTCTCGAATCTCGGATAATATGAGTAACAGAAATCGACACGAGAATCTCTAGAGCTTCCTGCATTTCTGCTACAAGATCATCTGTCTCAAGGATATCGTTGTAAGCAGTGAGTGCTGAGATTCCTTCCTGAACGTTCTTCGTCGGAAGGATAACCACTTTTTTATGTGGAAACTGATCCATTACATTATTTGCTGCTTCGCGTGCCGTCAACAAGATATTGGGGTTGTTCGTCAAGACCAGAACAGTGTCTGACCTCACTTTGTGTATCGCTTCAATCAAGTCTTTCAGACTCGGGTTCATCGTCTGTCCGCCCTTGACCAGATAGTCTGCTCCAAGGCTTTTCATAATCTCACTCAATCCTTCTCCCGGCGAAACAGACACTACTCCGTTCTTTTTCCCGCTTCCGGGCAACTGTGAGTCTTTCTGCTGTTGAATATCAACTACGTGCTCGTGTTGCAGTTTCATGTTATCGATCTTGACTTTCTGAAGTGAACCGTGCGAGATGAACCTTTCTATAACATCGCCCGGATGATCCGTATGGACGTGAATCTTTATGAGATCATCCTGATTGACCAAAACAATAGAGTCTCCCATTTCCTTGAGATATCCTTTCAATCCTTTTGTAACGATCTTCTCTTCAACACCGCCATGCAGTTTGATAACCAGTTCAGTACAGTACGTATGCTTCAGCTCTTCCCGTGCAATTTCGACTATTCTTTCAGCCGAAGAACCTGCTGTGATTGCACTTTCTTCAAGCAGCAGATCGCTGTCAGTATCTCCTTCAATAGCAAGTTTGAATCCCTCGAATATGTAAGCCAACCCCTTTCCGCCTGCGTCAACCACTCCTGCCTCTCTGAGCCTCGCAAGCATCGTCGGGGTTCTCTCGACGACTTCGAAGGCAGTTTCAGTAAGCAGTCTGAAGTAATCCGTGAAATCCTCTACTCCGCTATACTCTTCATTCGCTTTCTCGGCGATCTCACGAATGACTGTCAGCATCGTTCCTTCAACTGGCTTCATTACTGACTTGTAGGCAACGTCTTTAGAGGACTTTAGCGCTTCTGAGAAAGTCTTTGTTCCTATGACCTTTTTCCCGTTTACTCCTTCAGCAAAACCTCTGAAGATCTGTGACAGAATAACTCCTGAGTTTCCTCGTGCTCCCATAAGCATTCCGTTCTTAATAGCTTCAAGAACTGAGGGCAGATCTTCATTGTTCAACCGGTCAAGATATTCACAGGCTTCCATCATTGCAGCAGCCATATTGGAGCCTGTATCGCCATCCGGTACAGGAAAAACATTCAGGACGTTAATCTCGTCCTTGTTCACAAGCAGCCGTTCCGCTGATTTCCGGAAGGCAGCTACAAAGAACTTCCCGCTCAGTCTCTTCATATCAGACCCTCTTTAGTCTTGCAGCCCAATAACGTGGATATTCACCCGTACGTTGTTTGCCTCAGTCAGTTCCTTCAACCTGTGGAAGACATTCTCCTGGATGTTTTCAACTACGGTAGGAATACGCATACCATATTCCAGTACCAGGTCAATATCGATCTCAAGACTTCCGTCAATTTCCTCGATAACACGTATACCCTTTCTGCTGTCTTCTCCACCAAAGAGCTTGCTGAAAAAACTGTGACTGCCTGATCCCACGTTTACAGGCCCATAAGACTCTGAAACTACCTTCTTAATTATTGAGCTTATGGCTTGCAGCGAGATCTCAATCTTACCGAATTCTGTGGTTATGAGCACACAGTTCACCCCTTATCTTGCGTATTTGCCTCCTCAGTCCTGGATAATCAAGTGCCAGTGATGAGAGTACCTCGCTTCTAGAACCATGATCACTGAAACGATCCTCTATCCCTATGTTCCTGACAATTCCCCGGTATTCCATGTCATTTAGCATGCGATTAACAGCAGACCCAAACCCTCCATGCAGTATACCTTCCTCAACTGTAACCACTGCATCAAAGTGTGCTGCTATGTCTGCAAGCGAACTCTCATCAAGTGGTTTGATGTTTCTACAGTCGTAGAGAGCCATCCTCTCTTCATCTGCCACTCTAAGAGACGGTGTCACCATGCTTCCAGTTGCCAGGATCGCAACTCCTTCTCCATGTTTCAATCCGCACCAACGTTGCAGGTTAACTCGCTTCATCATGGAGATTATGGACTGTGGATCAGCTTTCTCCGAGCACTTTGGATACCTTATTGCAACGGGTCCCTTGAGTTGATCGCACAACAGGACTGTGTAGAGAGTGTCCGCAAGGTCCTGCAGACTGCTTGGACACAGCACCCGCATATTTGGGATCATTGAAAGAAATGCGATGTCGAAAATACCATTATGTGTTGGTCCGTCATTCCCAACGATTCCAGCACGGTCTATACACAATATTACGGGCAGATCCTGCAAGCAAATATCGTGGATCACCTGATCAAAGGCCCTCTGGAGAAAAGTTGAATAAACCGCAAAAACCGCTTTGTGACCCATTGTAGCCATTCCTGCCGCGTAAGTCGCACAGAGCTGTTCGGTAATACCAAGATCATGAGTCCTTGTTGGGTACTTCTCTAGAAAACCTCGCAGACCTGTGCCATCAGGCATTGCTGCAGTAATCACATGAACCCTGGAATCTTTTTCTGCGATAGATTTCATCGTCTCTCCGAAGACCATACTGTATGAGACGCTATCTGATTGTTTCGGCTCACCTGTCTCAGCATCGAAGCTCCCGATGCTGTGAAAAGTCGTAGAGTCTTCTTCGGCATATTCTATGCCGAATCCTTTAGTCGTAGCAACATGTATCAGGAACGGCTCATCGAAATCCTTGACTGCACCAAACACAGCCTCAAGCTCTTTCATGTTGTGCCCATCAATAGGACCGATATAGTTGAGGCCCAGGTCTTCAAAAATATTAGCACCGAGTATAGTCTGCTTCAAACCGTTCTTCAACCTCGACAAGAGCGATTCGATATTGTCAAGCTTCATTGTCTCAAGCGTTTCTTTTACATCACCTTTGAGTGATCTGTAGAGTCTCTTTAGTCTCAGATCGCTCAGCACAGAGGAGAGTCTTCCGACATTCTTTCCTATACTCATTCCGTTGTCGTTCAGGACTATCTTGATCCTTGAGCCGACCTGCTCGACCTGATTAAGAGCTTCCAGGCTACTACCTGCAGTCATCGCTCCATCACCGATAACTGCTACTACGGATCTTTCTTCGTTCTTGTCTAGTGCCCCTTCAATACCTAGAGCAGCGGCTATTGCTGTTCCCACATGACCGGCACCGAAAACATCAAACGGACTCTCGGAACGGCGCAAAAATCCACTGATCCCACCGTATTGTCGAAGTGTAGAAAATCGATCATACCGCCCAGTAAGCAGCTTGTGAGTATAGGCCTGGTGACCGGTATCCCAGATCACGATATCACGCCCGGGGTCAAAGACTCTGTACAGGGCAATCGTCAATTCCACCGTTCCAAGGTTTGATGAGAGGTGTCCCCCATTCCTGGCGACCGTGTCAGTCACAATGCGCCTCAACTCCGAAGCGAGAACTGTAAGCTCTCTTCGCGAGAGTGAGCCGAGTCGTTTGAAAAGAGGGCTTTCAGCCATCAGCCTCTTGCCTCCATAAGCTTCAAGGAAGTGCCGTAATGCCTGAACAGGATTGCAGTAGTTATGCTGCCGATTCCTCCAGGAACGGGCGTTATTGATCCTGCAACCTTCTCAACTTCGTCAAAGCGCGCATCACCTACTATCTTTCCTTGCTCGAAGTTTATCCCTACGTCGATTACATTCGCACCAGGCTTCACCATAGTACTTCTGACGAAATTTGCCCGTCCGACTGCGCAAACTAGAACATCTGCACGGGAAGTCTTCTTGTCAAGCTCGCCTGTCCTGGAATGACAGACCGTAACAGTTGCATCGATCCCTTTCTTTAGTAACATCATTGCCAGTGGTTTACCAACCGTAGTTGATCTGCCGACTATGACAACGTCCTTTCCTGCCACAGGAATCTCGTAGTAATCAATCACTTCCATTACAGCTTCCGCAGTGGGTGGCGCGAAGAGCCACTCTCCATTAACAACTGCTCCTAGACTTGAGGCAGTCCTTCCCTCCAGATCCTTCTCATGCTTCAAGAGGCTTAGAGCAGTCATTTCATCGGTATCTTTGAACGGATGCATAATCATGACACCTGCTACATCATCAGATTCATTTAGAGAACGCACATCGTTCTCCACAGAATTGGAAGCCTGCAGCATTTCCACCTCTATACAGAGCTTCTTCCCTCGAGAGATGATTGATTTCATGTATGATCTGGTCGCTGCATCAGGTTGATCACAATACAACACTATCTTCGGCAGGCTTCTCGCATTTGCCAGAGACTGCTTCAGGTTCTCGTAGATTCTCTGAGCAACTTCCTTGCCATCGAGTATTCTCGCCATATTATCACCTAAAATAGGCCCGTAATTTTCCCGCTCTTGTCAATGTCAATCACCTTTGCATTTGGAGCAGCAGGAAGACCGGGCATTCTCATTATTGAACCACTAATGGCGACAACGAATCCAGCGCCTGCAGAAAGTGTGAAATCCCTTACAGTAAAGGTATAGCCGCTGGGGGCTCCGGTCAGTGATTCTTCGTCGGAAATGGAGTACTGAGTTTTCGCAACTATCAAGGGGAGACTATCATAGCCATTCTTCTTTATGCGTCTAAGGCTCGCCTTTGCAGCCGAGGTCATCTCCACTGATCCGGCCCTGTATATCTCCTTTGCAAGCAGGTCCAGCTTCTCTTCTATCGGTAGATCCCATTTTACTACGGGCGTGAAGTCTGATTCTCTTTCCGTAAGCTCAACCACCAGCTTCGCAAGATCCTCTCCACCGTTTCCCCCGTGTGCCCAAACGTTGGAGAATTCAAAGGAGATACTATTCTTTTCGCACAGGCGGCCAAACAACTCCTTTTCACCAGCCGTATCGCTCGGAAAATCATTAAGTGCCACGATAACAGGAATACCGTATTTTTCCATATTCTCAACATGCACCCTGAGATTCTGAAACCCCTTCTCGAGCGCCTCAAGGTTCTCCTTGTCCAGTTCTTGTTTTCTCGCTTCTCCGTTAACCTTCAGTGCCCTGATTGAAGCAACTATAACCACTCCGTCAGGCACGAATCCACCTTCGTGACATACGAAATCAAGGAACTTTTCTCCCCCTAGATCCGCTCCAAAGCCAGCTTCAGTAACAACAATGTCCGACAGCTTCAGCGCAGTCTTTGTCGCTACGATGGTATTGGTTCCATGTGCAATATTCGCAAAAGGTCCTCCATGAACAAAAGCAGGCGTTCCCTCGATTGTTTGCACAAGGTTAGGATCCATTGCATCTTTCAGCAACGCCGCCATAGCGCCATGCACCCCGAGTTCTCTAACCGAGATGAACTCCCTATTCATGTTGCTTGCAAAGGTTATCCTGCCCAGTCTTTGCTTAAGATCTTCGAGATCGTTGGAAAGGCATAGTATGGCCATTATCTCTGAAGCAGCCGTTATCACAAACTCGTCCTCACGGGGGTAGCCATTTGCTCTTCCTCCAAGTGCAACGATTACTTCTCTCAAGGCACGATCGTTCATATCAATTGCCCGCGGCCAATAGACTTGCGTAGGCTCAATACCTAGCTTATTTCCGAACTTCAGATGTGCATCAATCGCAGCGGAGAGGAGATTATGAGCTGTGGTCACTGCGTGAATATCGCCTGTGAAGTGTAAGTTGATCTCCTCCATCGGCAAGACCTGTGAGTATCCTCCTCCTGCCGCACCACCCTTAATGCCCATTATAGGTCCCAGCGATGGTTCTCTGAGCGTCACGATGCTCCTTCGCCCTAATCTGTTCAGTGCCATGGAAAGACCGATAGATGTTGTGGTTTTGCCCTCGCCAGCGCTCGTGGGAGACATGGCTGTAACCAGTATCAGCTTGCCGTCAGGTCTGTCTTGAAGTCCTTCGAGCATGTGATGTGAAACCTTCGCAACATGCTTACCATAAGGTCTCAGGTATTCCTCGGAGATTCCTGCCTTCTCTGCAATCTTGTTGATGTTAACGAGCTCTGCCTTTTGTGCTATTTCCAGATCTGATAGCAACAAAGTCACCTCCTAAAGGTTGCGTTTGCCTGCAGGCACATTCTCCATTGCAATGCGGTTAAGCACTCCGTTTACGAACCTTCCACCACGCTCTGTTCCGAATTTCTTGGCTATTTCTATCGATTCATCAAGCGTAACCTCAACAGGCACATCGTCAACATGAAGGAGTTCATATGTGCCGAGCCGCATTACGTTCCTGTCAATGCTTGAGAGCCTTTCAAAGTCCCAGTGCGCAAGATGTAGCCTGATGAGATCGTCGATATCCTCTCTGAACTGGATGATGTCTTCGAAGTATTTCTGTGCCCTGTTTCGATTCTCATCATCCAGCCCAATCCTTCTAGATTCCCTGAGCAGAAACGCACGTAACTGTTCTATATCGATATCGAAGTCGAGTTGGTATATCGTAATAAAAACAATCTCCCGCATTAGTGACCTGCCGCGAAGCTTGTGCATCACGTCGCTATCTTTCTATTCCTTTTCCTTCTCTTCTTCTCCAGAGTTTTCAGCCGATTCATCCTCTGCTTCTTCTGTACCATTGTCTTCTTCACCAGCACCTTCTTCCTGTTCTTGGGCGATTTCTTCGACATAGTCGTAAACGTCTTCAACAGTCACAGAAACTTCTTCCACCTTCAGCCCACTGTAAGTCTCAACATCGTTCTTGAGTTTCTCCTGCATCTTCCTTGCAAAATCAGGAATTGGTTCTCCGTATTTCACCTTTGTGTTTACATCAATGCGTACAACCTTTCCTGCAGGGTCTCGCTCGATGACTTCAATTTCGACAGCGGATTTCGCTTCTCTCTTTGCCCTCTGATCCTTGAATGTCGTCTTTATAAACTCCATGTAGGAATGAACGGCCAGATCACGAATGACAGCATCTGAGATCTCAATGCTTCCGAGATCACCAGCTTCATAATTCACATAAATCCCTCCTTGTCACGCCTTTTCCAGGTACTCGCCGGTTCTTGTATCAACCTTGATTCGCTTACCTATCTCGACAAAGAACGGCACAGTTAGCTTGAGCCCCGTATCACATATAGCAGGTTTGCCTCCACCTGTTACGGTGTCCCCACGATGGCTCGGTGCCGTTTCGACTACTTCCAGCACCACGGAATTTGGAAGCACTATCCCAATCGGTGTGACATCGTGAAACTGGAGATCAATTTCCATGCCTTCTCTCAGGTAGTTAACCGCATCACCGATTTCCTCTTTCGAGAGCACATATTGCTCAAAACTCTCCAGGTCCATGAAGTGAAAATGTGGACCATCCTTATAAAGATACTGAGCTTTTCTCAGTGACAGCATCGCTTCTTCGACCTTTTCTCCGCTGTTAAATTTGAACTCTCGCATGTATCCTGTCTTGATGTTCTTCATCTTAGTTCGGATTATTCCGCTTCCTCTTCCGGTGAAATGCTTGTTCACGTCGAGGACAAAGAATATTTCACCCTCAACAATCAACGCCATCCCTTTTCTGATGCTTCCTACTTCAACCACAAAATACCTCCGACACTACAAGAGCATGAGATCTCTTTCGAATGTTGTCAGAACGGCTATACCTTCTGTCTTGATAACTACATCATCTTCTATCCTTATACCGAATTCCTTTGGGATGTAAATCCCCGGTTCAACAGTAATAACGTTTCCTTCCTCAAGCGGTCTATCATTGTTCGGTGAAGCTCCGGGTGACTCGTGAACGTCCATGCCCAGACCGTGCCCGAGTCCGTGTCCAAAGTACTCCCCAAACCCGGCTTCAGCAATAATATCCTGTGCTACGAAATGCAGGGCCTTCCCAGTGATGCCGGCACGCGCTCTTTCCCGGGCAGTCTTCTGCGCGTTATAGACAGTTTCATAAACGCTTCTCATTCTGTGGTCAGGTCTTCCTACACAGAAAGTACGGGTTATGTCAGAACAATAACCCTGAAATCGAACACCAAAGTCTATAAGCACAAACTCCCCGTCACCTATTGGACGGTCGGACGGTGTTCCGTGAACTAGGGCGCTTCTCTCTCCGGAGACTACTATCGTATCAAATGCGATCTTTCCTCCCCTGCGCCTTATTTCGTACTCAAGAGCCGCGGCTACTTCAATTTCTCGTCTGCCTGCCCTGATAACGTTCAGGGCCTCTTTTAAAGATTCTTCGGCGATTCTGACCGCTTCTCTTATCTTTTCGATTTCCTTGTCACTCTTCACCGCCCTCAGGTCACCGACAAGGGAATTCGAATCGACAAACTCAATATCGTCGGCAGCTTCTGATAAACCAAGAAACCTTGAGTGCGTTATCTTATCTGACTCAAAAGCAACTCTCTTAAGGTTCTTCTGCTTCAGAACAGTTGCAGTGATTTCTTCGATTTTCGAGCTAGAATCGAGTTTAACAAGCTCGAAATCTGTCTCCTCCAATGCCTGGGTATAGTACCTGGAATCGGTTATCAGGAGGTTCTCATCCATGGTTACAATCACGACTGCAAGTGAACCCGTGAAACCCGACACATAGGTAACAGAAGACCTGTTGCTCCCTTCGTGATTGTACAATAGTAATCCATCCAGACTCTTTTCACGGAGTCTCTCTCTTACGGCTTTAACTGTCTCCACCACCGTACCTCCCAACGTAAGGATTATATCATCTCGAAAAGAAGCAACTCACCTCTAGAAAAGGCGCATCTGGTCTCTGGATGATCTCTCTTTCTTCGACCTCTTGATCTCCTTCACTTCTTCCTTAGTAAGGACTCTGACCGCCTTGTCGAGAGCAGTTGTCTTCACTATAATCTCCAGGATCTCTCTTGACCTTTCAAGTACACTTTGGGGAATACCTGCCAGTTTGGCAACATCAATTCCATAGGACCTGTCCGCAACACCATCAGACACCTTGTGAAGAAAAACGATGCCATCACTGCGCTCTTCAATACGAACAGTTATGTTTCTCACTTCAGGATAAATGTCGGCCATTTCTGTCAGCTCGGTAAAATGAGTAGCAAAGACAGTGTGACTGCACAGAACCTCATTTATGTATTCCGAAACTGCCCAGGCGATGCTTATGCCGTCAAACGTACTCGTCCCCCGTCCAACTTCGTCCAGCAATACCAGAGACTTCTCCCCCGCATTAAGAAGAATGGTGGCAGTATCTACCATTTCGACAAGAAAGGTCGATTTTCCTCCTGCAATGTCGTCTTTCGCACCAATTCGCGTAAAAACACGATCATAAAGGGGAAGCAACGCCTCTTCTGCTGGAACATAGCAACCAGCCTGCGCAAGAATCGAAATCAGTCCAATCTGTCGCAGGTAAGTTGATTTTCCACTCATATTTGGCCCTGTGAGAATTGCGAAACGTTTTTCGCTGTTGAACTCAACATCATTAGGAACGAAGTGCTCTACAAACCTCTCTACTACGGGATGTCTTGAATCCTTAAGCCCCATAACGTGATCGAGACTAAAAACTGGTCTGCAATAATGTCTCTTTACCGCTGTCATCACGTTTGACAGGGAGACATCGATCTCTGCGATCACGCAAGCTGCTCTTCGAAGTTCTTCTGCCATGGTCGCAATGCGCTTGCACACATTCTGAAACAACTCTCTTTCGAGTAATTCAAGTCTCTCCCCGGCTGAAAGAAGCTTCTCCTCGTAATCTTTCAGTTGATCGTTGATATACCTTTCCGCATTGACAAGGGTCTGCTTCCTCGCATAGTCTGCGGGTACACTACCCGCCTGAGAGCGGGGTACTTCAATGAAATACCCGAACACTTTATTGTGCTTGACTTTCAAACCTGCGATTCCGGTACTGGCCCTTTCCTCCTTCTGGAAATCTTTCATCTTCTCAGTTGCACTATTAACCAGCTCCGACAGCTCGTCAAGTTCATTGCTGAAGCCGTTGCGAATTACGCCGCCCTGCCCGGCGGAAGAAGCCGGATTATCCTGGATAGCGCACTTCAAGTAGTCATATTCGTTGGAAAGATCCGGAACTGATCCAACGATTTCGTCAAATTCGGGGCTCTCGCTCAGAAAAGATGCTACTTCCGGCAAGAGACCGAGCGCCTCTCTCAGATTACTGAGGTCCCTGGGACTGCATCGTTCAGAGACAAGACGTGAAGCTATTCTTTCCAGATCTCCCATACGAGAGAGAATACGTCTCAGGCTCTCAGATATGTCCGACTTCCTGGCCAAAAAGTCTATTTTGTCAAGTCGTCTCTCAATCTTTGATAGGTCCGTCGATGGACGTCGAAGTCTCTCCTTGAGTAGTCTTGTTCCCATCGGGGTGACAGTTTCTTTCAAACACTCGAACAAGGAAGTGCCAGACTGATCTTTGAGTAGTGAGAGGTTATCAAAAGTTACCGAGTCTATTTGCATGAAATCGGTAGCACCAAATTTCATCGGAAGATCGAATTGCTTCACTAGATCTCTTTGGCTTTCCTCAACATACTTGAAGAGCGCACCTAGTAGTCTTGTTTCCCCTTCGGTAAGCTCCAGGGACTCCAGAGTAGCTATTCCATAGACTCGCTTGATGTATTCTACTCCGGAAGAAAAGGCGAAATTCCAGTCCTCAAGATACTCTGTGAAACAGCGAGCGTTCTCACCCAGAGCTTTCTTAAAGATGCCTTTTAGGGATCTTTGAACGAGGATTTGCGAAGGCGAGAAAGCGGCTATATGATCTACAACTCCTTCGGCATTGCTGCAAGTGGTCACGGAAAGCTGACCGGTAGAAATATCACTTATTGCTACCGGGTATTCCCCGCTGTGCAGTGATATTATCATTAGGAAGTTGTTTTCTTCAGACAGAAGTTCATCATCAACAAGCACACCCGGTGAGACGACGCGAGTAACTTCTCTCTTAACAAGCCCCTTAGAAAGCGATGGGTCTTCGACCTGCTCACAAATCGCTACCTTGAAACCTGCATCAATCAGCTTTTTCAGGTATTGACTCAATGAATGATACGGAATACCTGCCATCGGATTACCATTCCTTGATGTGAGAACTATCCGAAGAACTCTCGAAAGAGTCTCCGCATCTTCGAAGAAAGCTTCGTAGAAGTCTCCCAATCTGAAAAGCAGCAAGCAGTCTCTGTACTTGTCTTTTATTCTCAGGTACTGCTCCATCATCGGTGTAAGCGAACTGCCAGTCACGTCACATTCCACCTTATCATCAAAAACCGGCGCATAGCGCCGGCTCAAACGCCTGGTAAGATCTACTTCTGGGGATTCTTAGGCTTGCCTTCAATAACCTTGTCAATGAGGCCATAATCAACCGCCTCTATGGCACTCATAAAGTAATCTCTGTCAGTATCACGCTCTATTCTCTTCTGAGTCTGCCCGGTATGCGAACCCAGGATCTTGTTGACCTCGTCTCTCATATACACGATCTCCTTAGCCCTGATTTCGATGTCCCTTGCAGAGCCTTCCGCGCCCCCCCATGGCTGGTGAATCATGACCCTGGCATGAGGAAGGGCGTATCTCTTTCCTTTTGTTCCGCCTGCAAGGATTACCGCCCCCATGGACGCTGCGGATCCTGTGCAGATGGTGGACACATCAGACTTTATGTACTGCATGGTGTCATAAATCGCAAGTCCAGCACTTACCGAACCTCCGGGACAGTTTATGTAAACGCTAATATCCTTATCTGGATCCTGTGACTCTAGAAACAACAGCTGAGCAACCACAATGTTCGATATTTCATCATCTACAGGCCAGCCAAGGAATACTATCCGCTCTGACAATAGCTTTGTAAAGATATCGTAGATTCTTTCTCCATGAGCTTTCGTCTCAACGACATATGGAACAACAGGTGACATTTTTGGGTTCATTGAATCCTCCTAGATGCATCATTTCCCTGAGAAAAGCTTTAGTATCAGCCTCTGCGGCGAAAGATGAGAGAAAACGACATGGCCGCTGTCGGCCACTATTACTGACCTTGTGCGTTTGCCGAAAGTGAGGTTAATGACCATACCGGATTCTACTGCAAGCTGTCTGAGCCTTTTCACCGCAGAGCTTTCCACTGGCAACACGGCCATAACCCTATCCTTTATTATGTATGACTCGAACCCAATGTTTGCAATGTGCTCCATATCAGGCTTCCCTCCGAATCCAGTTGATGCTATTATAGCATATGAGCTCTTCCTGCGGAGGTGAATGATGCTATCGAGTAACGTTGATAGTCTCGTCGATATTGGAACTGTGCATGTCAATGCAGGGCATGGTGGAAGTGGAGCAATCTCCTTTAGACGAGAAAAATACGTACCAAGAGGCGGGCCCGACGGCGGAACCGGGGGAGATGGCGGTCATGTCTTCTTCAGAGCTGATCCCCGCAGAAGCACGCTTATCGAGTTTGCCAGAAAGAAGAAGTTTGAAGCAGAAAACGGTGAGCCGGGTGGTCCGGTAAAGCGTTTCGGCAAGGACGGCAATAGTGTCGTAGTAGCTGTTCCTGTCGGAACCGTGATATATGATGCTCATACTTCCGAGCAAATCGCAGATCTGGATCAAGCTTGGTCGAGTGTCTGTGTTGCCAGGGGAGGAAGAGGAGGCAGAGGCAACGCATTCTTCTCGTCATCGACGCAGCAAACACCGCGGTATGCAGAAGAGGGGGTGCCCGGAGAATCAAGAACCGTTCGCCTGGAACTCAAGCTTCTTGCTGATGCTGCAATTATCGGAATGCCCAACGTGGGCAAGTCATCATTCATATCGCGAGTCTCAAATGCAACCCCGAAAATCGCCAGCTATCACTTTACTACCTTGACTCCAACTCTCGGCGTCGTGCATTCGGAAGGATCCAGCTATCTTCTTGCAGATGTTCCTGGCCTGATAAAAGGAGCACATGCAGGTTCAGGCCTTGGAACCGGTTTTCTGAAACATATTGAAAGATGCTCGGTTCTTCTCCACATGCTGGATCTATCGGAATCCGAAGAGAGAGACTTCGTCCAGGATTATCTTGATCTCAGGGAAGAGCTTGCTCTCTACGATGAGAGACTCGTCAGACTACCGGAAGTGATACTTGGAAACAAGTCAGATCTGGTTTCTTCCAATCATGCAGAAACACGCGCGAAAGAATTCTGCAGAAGAACGGGAGAAGCGATCCTCCCCATATCTGTGGCTACAGGGTCGAACATTGACAATGCACTAAGGTCTCTTGTTTCTCTCCTTGGTAAAGAATCCAGAGCACTGAGGTCATTTGCTGGGGATGCGCCTCCTCTTCCTGAAGTGACTCCATTAAGCAGACGAAAACCAGATGATTCCGATTTTTCCATAAGCAGAGACTCCGGTGGTCGCTATGTCATTACCGGCCCTGTCGTGAATTACTATCTGACAATGCTCAAGAGTCAGACCGACGAAAAAAACGAGCTCTTAAGAGCTCTTGAACGGGGCAGACTAACCGAACGTCTCAAGGAAGCCGGAATTGCCGAAGGCGAAACCGTTGTCTTAGGAGATGCTGAATTTGAGTTCAGGGAGTAGTTACAAGCATGCGATTTTCGGAGGGACTTTTGATCCAGTGCATAACGGACATTTGCTCATTGCACTGCATGTTCTTGAAGCCATAGATGTCAATAAACTCTACGTTGTACCGGCATTTCTCCCTCCGTTGAAGACAGATCGTCGAATAACCAATTTCAAAACGAGACTACGATGGCTTGAGCTTGCCTTTGAGGGAATCGACTGCATCGAAGTCTCCCCTATTGAGAGCCAATTCGAAGGTGTTTCTTACACCCTTCTTACTGTACAGCATTTCTCCAGAATCCATAACTGCAATCCTCATCTCATACTCGGTGCTGACAGCTTGACTACTCTTGAAAGATGGTACAAATATCGAGAACTCCTCGACAGTGTTATAACAACCGTATATCCACGGCCAGGTGTTGATATACCCAGCGAACTTGACCGTTTGAATATAGCGGGTGACATAATAATCTTGTCGGATGTGCCACTGGTAGAGATTTCCTCATCAACTATAAGAAACCGCTCCCGTGAAAGACTTCCTGTAAACGGCTTTGTTCCGTGTAGCATAACCAAGGAGGTCTACAATCATTACAGATAACAGAATCATCGGACTCGCTCCAATGTCGGGCTATACAGACGACGTAATGAGACAAATATCGCTCTCCTGGGGAGCAGATTTTGCCTATTCACCGATGCTCAGCTCATCAGCTATTGTCAGAAAGGATCCGAAATGCCTCGAACTTCTACCCGTTTCCCCCGCCCCAATTCAGCTCTTCGGTCGCGATCCGCTCGAACTGGCGGAAGCTGCCGCCATCGTAGAGGACAGGGCAACCTGGATTGATTTGAACGCTGCGTGTCCGGTGAGAAAAGTAACGCGAAAAGGTGCCGGGGCTGCTTTACTGAATGAGCCAGCTCTAATAACGATTATCCTTCAACATCTGAAGGATCGCATCAACTTGCCAGTATCTGTCAAGATGAGGTTAGGCTGGTCAGATAACCTGATTCTGCAGATAGTTGACCACGTATGCATGGCAAAGCCAGATATGCTCGTAATCCACGGAAGGACTGCCGAACAGGGTTACAGCGGACGGGCCGACTGGAGAGCGATTGATGCTGTTGCTCACCATGTAAGAGATTCGCACATTCTAGTTCTGGGATCAGGTGATCTTTTCAGTCCGGAAGACATCGCCCGTTCACTCAGGACAACCTCTGTTGATGGCGCGGTAGTAGCTCGTGGAGCTATTGGAAATCCCTGGATCTTCGCTCAGGCCAAAGAGTTCGTAAGAACAGGCAATTACCTGAAAATCTCATTTGAGGAACGGCTGGGCAGTTTTCTTCACCATTTGAGGGCGCTTGCTGACAAAGAGGGGGAGCGCCGCGCTATCAGAGTTTCCAGAAAGCTCTTTTCGGGTTATACACGCGACGTCCCGCACGCGACGAAGTTGAGAAGGGTTTTCATGAAATTGGAGTCGCTGGAGCAGATCCAGGTTCTTCTGTCTGACCTTATAAATGCCAGAAGCAGCATCGTTTGATTATAGACCAGATTCTGCGTCATATGCACTCATGTAGATATAGTCCTTGCGTAGCTTCTGCGATAGAATTGTACAAACACAACGGGGGGTTTGGATATGAAGAAGTACATGAACGCTCTTGTCAAAACAGAGAGAACAGAAGGTTTCACTATGAAGGAAGTTGAGATCCCGCTAGCCCTCCAGGCAAATGAAGTGCTTATTCGAGTGAAGCGCGCGTCGATCTGTGGAACGGATGTACATATATTCTCATGGGACCAGTGGTCGCAGCAACGAATAAAACCCCCTCAGATCGTAGGACATGAGTTCTTTGGAGAAGTCGTTGCAGTCGGCGATAACGTCTCTTCCGTCTCTGAAGGCAACGGAGTGACCGCCGAAACTCACATACCCTGTGGTTCCTGCCTTCAGTGTAGAACGGGAAGAATGCATATCTGCAAGAATCTCAGTATTCTCGGCGTCGATATTGACGGCGTATTTGCCGAATACGTAAGGGTCCCCGAGATCGTTGTATGGAGACTTGACGAATCCATTCCTGTCGATTTCGCATCGGTAATGGAGCCTTTCGGCAACGCTTTGCATGCTTGCTCGCCCGTGGATCTCAAGGGGATGAATGTCTTGATAACCGGCGCTGGTCCAATTGGAGCCTTTTCTGTTGGCCTGTCCAGGCTGTTTGGGGCAGCCATCATTATCGTGACAGAACTTCAGGAAAAACGGAAGGAACTGGCTCTCAAAATGGGGGCTGATGTGGTTCTCGATCCAAGGAATGACAATGTAAACGCAGTCGTTCACGAACTTACGGACGGAAACGGTGCTGATGTGCTGTTGGAGATGTCCGGTAGCGAAGCGGCCTTGATTGAGGGTCTTTCCTGCCTTACCAACGGAGGAACCGCTTCAATACTGGGTCTCTACCCTTCGAGGGTTAGTCTTGACTTCAACTCTCTCCTGACATTCAAGGGAGTAACCCTTCATTCAATTACGGGCCGGAAGATGTTCGATACATGGCAGACCGCCACCGCCCTTCTCAAGAATGAGCGTATCGATATCTCCCCGGTAATTACTCACGTGTTTCCTTTCTCTGAGTGGGAAGAGGCAATGCAGACAATGATTACCGGAGAATCAGGAAAGGTTATACTAAACCTGGAAAGAGGTGATACTTGTGTTTGATTACACGGAGTTTGTGAAGGAACTTGAAGAGCTCAAGAAGAATGGATTGCTGAATCGCATAAGAACTCTGGAAAGCCCGCAAGGAGCATGGCTATTGATAGAGGGCAAGAAGGTTCTAAACATGTGCTCGAACAACTATCTTGGTCTTGCCTTCAACGATCAGATGAAGGAAGCCGCTATCGAAGCCATCAAAAAGTGGGGCGTTGGTCCGGGGGCAGTCAGAACGATTGCCGGGACGTTGAAGATTCATTCTGTACTGGAGAAGGAGCTTGCAGCCTTCAAGAAAGTTGAAGCCTCCCTTGTTCTTCAGTCCGGTTTTAACGCAAATCAGGCCGTAGTACCGGCATTACTAGGCGAAAACGATGCCGTTCTCTCAGACGAGCTTAATCATGCGAGCATCATCGACGCAGTTCGACTATGCAGGGCAAAACGCTATATATGGAAGCATCGTGATATAAAGAGTCTTGAAGAGAAGCTCGACGAAGCTGCAGAAGCAGGAGCTCGCAAGATGCTCGTGGTGACTGACGGCGTCTTCTCCATGGACGGAGATCTTGCCCCCTTACCTGAGATAGCTACTCTTTGCGAGCGTCAGGACACGCTTCTCATGGTTGATGATGCGCACGGCGAGGGCGTTCTTGGGGAGAAGGGAAGAGGAATTGTTGATCACTTTGGTCTTCATGGAAAGGTAGACATTGAAGTTGGAACTCTGTCCAAGGCTTTTGGAGTTGTTGGCGGCTTTGTTGCAGCAAAGATGACGCTGATCGACTATCTCAAACAGAAAGCTCGTCCTTTCCTTTTCAGTAGCTCGCTTTCCCCCGCAGAAACCGGTGCCGCTCTTGCTGCAGTCAGGCTTCTTGCTGATTCAGACGAGCATGTCAAGAAGCTGTGGCACAATACTGGCTATTTTCAAAGCAGGATGATCGATACGGGATTCGAACTTGGCGCCACGCGTACACCAATTACCCCGGTAATGCTCTACGATGCCAAGCTTTCCTCTACATTCAGTTCCCGTCTTTTCGAGGAAGGTTTATTCGCCCAATCTATTGGTTTTCCGACTGTGCCCAAAGGAAAGGAACGAATAAGGGTGATGATAAGCGCCGCACATTCGGAGAGTGATCTCGATTTTGCTCTTGAAAGGTTCAGAAAAGTCGGCATCGAACTCGGGATACTGAGCTAAATCTGAAGCGTTCGTGGTCATTAACCTGGTTCTTCTTACAGCTGGTTTTCTAGCGCTCATAAAGGGTGCAGATGTTCTTGTCGACAGTGCTGTGCTAATCTCAAGAAGATCCGGTCTTTCGGAGTTGCTAATCGGGCTAACCATTGTGGCGTTTGGCACCAGCCTGCCGGAGCTTGCCGTCAGCATCTCCGCGGCTTTAAAGGATTCCGGGATTGCTGTTGGAAACGTTCTTGGCTCCAATGTGGCAAACATCGCTCTTGTTCTTGGCATTGGATCTCTCATTCTACCTGTGAAGGTCTCTAGAGCATCGATTATCTATGAGATCCCTTTCGTCCTATTCTCATCTGTAGTTGTGAGCATGCTTCTTCTGCTCAGAGGGAGTGCGCTTACTCGGTTCGATGGGGCAATTCTCCTCTGCCTGTTTGTAATCTTCCTTGCTTATGCCGGAAAGATGGCAATTGGAGACTACTCAAAGAACTTATTCAACACCACCCATGATTCTGGAATATCTTCGCATGGCCTTGCAAAGCCTTTTCTGCTGACTATCATGGGTATCGCCGGTGTGGTGATCGGAAGTGAGCTCGTTGTACGTTCGGGAACCAGCGTCGCTCTGTTCTTCGGAGTATCGGAAACGCTGGTTGGGTTGACCGTTGTGGCCATCGGAACATCACTTCCTGAGCTTGTAACAACAATTGCAGCAGGTTTGAAGAAGAGCGGTGCGCTCGCATTCGGAAACCTGCTTGGCTCAAATATCATGAACTTGCTACTGGTTCTTGGTTTAGCTTCGATTGTCTCACCAATCGTCGCCGACAGGAGTGTCCTGTTTGAGATCATCTTCATGATCGGTTCAGTCCTCTTACTAATTCCCCTGTGCCTCAAAGACAGACAGTTTGGCCGCGTTTCGGGTTTCTTGCTCCTCTTTGTCTATATCGCCTTCGTTTTTACAACCATCGTCTCAGGGTAATCGATCTCGATAAAGGTACTGCAATTCTCTTACTCATAACTATATACAGTGCTATAATCAGCATAAGCATAGAGGTGAGAACTCTGTGAAAAAGCGAGCCGTCGCTTATCTCTTTATCCTTCCTGCTGCTTTGGTGCTGGGGATTTTCATGTTTTACCCTCTCGCTTACTCGTTCATGATCAGCTTCACCCAATGGGATCTGTCTGCGACGCGAACCTATGTAGGATTGAGCAACTACAGAGCACTAATTGTGTCACCAGATTTCTGGAACTCCGTTCTCTATACCGTTTACTACGTGCTTGGCGTACTGCCGGTTTCGCTTGTTATCGGGCTTGGGCTTGCGCTATTATTGAGAGACTCGAGCATGCGGGGAGTCGGTTTCTTTCGCACTATTTACTTCATGCCGGTTGTGACTTCACCTATTGCTGCGGCGATGGGGTTCAGCTGGATCTTCCACACTCAACTCGGTTATGCCAACCATTTGATAGACTCTTTTGGAGGCGAGCCTGTCAACTGGCTTACGAACTACAATGGTATCTTCCAGCTGTTGTTCGACAGATTCGGCGTTGAACTCCCGCGCGTTCTTCAGGGGCCAAGCGTTGCACTCACAGTGATTATCCTGCTGGGGATATGGCAGAACATTGGATATGCGACAGTCGTTTACCTTGCGGGCCTTCAGGGGATTCCGCAAACCTACTATGAAGCAGCAAGGATCGATGGGGCAAACTGGGGGAAGTCTTTCAGGAGAATTACCCTTCCTCTACTCTCACCTACAACCCTTTTCCTACTAGTCATGTTCACGATTCTGTCTTTCCAGGTCTTTGGTCCTGTCCAGGTAATGACTCCGCAAGGAGGTCCTCTGCAGACAACTTCGGTGATCGTATTCAGGCTCTATCAGCAAGCTTTTGCCTTCTACCGGTTTGGTTACGCATCAGCTATGGCATTTCTGGCCTTTTCGATGATTCTGATCATCACTCTGATGCAGCTCAAGTATATTGAGCGCAGGGTTCATTATGACTAAGAGACATGTAACCCTAGCAATCAAATACGCCGTTTTGGCGGCTGGTGCTATCATCATGCTTTTTCCCTTCTACTGGGCGTTATCCACATCGTTCAAGGAACTGAGGGATATATACTTTGAACCCTATGGCATGTTCCCGACCAATCCTACTTTCTCCAACTACATCAGTGTGTTCAGCAAGGCTCCCTTCGGCCGCTATCTTCTGAACAGCCTTGTTGTTGCCGCTGGTACAACATTTCTACAACTCGTTACCGCATGTCTGAGTGCGTATGCTTTTGCCCGTATGAGGTTTCGCGGCAGAGAGATTATTTTCTTCCTCTTTCTGGCAACAATGATGATACCTCAGCAGATACTTATGATCCCGCAGTACCTGGTTGTCATGCGATTGGGAATGGGAGACACGTATCAGGGACTCATACTGCCCTACGCTGCCACAGCAGTCTCCATTTTCTTCCTCAGACAATTCTTCAGGACGATTCCGAAAGATTTTGAAGATGCCGCGATAATCGATGGCTGCGGACCTCTCAGGATATTGCGATACGTTTTCATACCGCTTTCAAAACCTGCATTGGCAACGATTTCGATCTTCGTCTTTATGTGGTCCTGGAACAACTACTTCTGGCCCTTGCTGATAGTTGATAGCACGGAAATGCGTACAATCCAGCTGGGGCTAGCATTGTTCAGGACAGAAGGCGGCATTCAGTGGGGGGAGTTCATGGCGGGAACGGTTATTTCGACTCTGCCAATATTGATACTCTACTTTATTGCTCAGAAGCAGTTTGTAAAAGGGATTACCCTGACAGGAATGAAAGGCTAGAAACAAGGAGGTTTTGCTAATGAAGGCGTTAATGGTATTTTTTGGATTCATTGTTTTCGCTGCTATCGTTGCTTTCTCACAGATAACCCTCTCGTTCTGGCACTCCATGGGCGACTACGCCAAGCTTCCTTTGGATCAGCTCATCGAGGAATTTAACCGCACTAATCCAGGAATCCGTGTGAGAGCTAATTATCAAGGAACGTACGATGAGACTGTGACGAAAATGAAATCCGCCCTATTGGTTGGTGCAGGACCTGACCTCGCAATGGTCAATATCGAGCATATACAGATTTTTACGCAGGATGAAGCCTTGATGTCTCTTGAAGACCTTGTCGAAAGAGATCCCGAGCTTTTTCCAGAGGACTTCGTCGACGAATTCTGGCAGACTATCATCAGGGATGGAACACCATATGCTATACCTTTCAATATCAGTGTATTGATGCTTTACTACAACAGGGACCTTTTCAGACAGGCCGGGCTCGACCCCGACAGACCCCCTCAAACTTGGGACGAGCTCGAAGAAATGGCTCACAAGCTAACTGTCGTAGATGCAAGGCGAGGTCGTACCGTACAATATGGTCTTCTCTGGGGCGTCGATCCTATGTTCTACCAATTTGAACCCCTTGTATGGCAAAATAGCGGTGACATATTCAACGAAGACATGACCAGGTGCTTGCTAGACTCTGAGGAGGCTATTGACGCACTGAAAAGATGGGCTAGCTGGTTCGACATGGGTCTTTCTCCACGAGACCTGACCATCGAAGAAGGAATCCAGTCTTTTCTCATGGGAAGAATCGCAATGGGAACGGTATCGAGCGCAGGAATCCGCTACGGGCTTGAAAATCTTCCCTGGGAACTGGGGGTAGCCATGCTTCCCGGCAACAAGGAGAAGGCTACAACGTTAGGCGGCGGTTCCCTGGCCATAATGAGTCATGTTTCTGATGAGAAGAGTGAAGCAGCCTGGACATTTGTCAAATGGATGGTGGAAGAGAAGAACACACTCACGTGGTATGAACGAACCGGCTATATACCAGTGAAGAAATCAGCACTCGATTCTATCGAGATTCAGCTGATATGGCGCCGTTTTCCCCAACTTAGAGCACCTGTTGAGGCCATCCCCTATGCAAGACCTCGGCATGTTCACGAGAATATAATAGAAATCAGGAGTATTCTTTTCAACACTGTCGAGAGAGTGCGACAGGGTGTTGAAGAACCGGAAATCGCTTTCCTTTTAGCAGTCAATCGAGTAAATCAACTCCTTAAGTGAGGTGTGACGAATGAAGAGACAGCTTTTCTTCTTGGCACTGTTTGGTTTCATCTGTATTCTGTCATTCTCTGCAGAGCAAATCATCCGATTTGAAGTAAAGGGAAACGAGAAGACCAGAGATTTTGTTGTTGCACAGCTGGTGGGTTACAAGCCAGGAATGGCTCTTGATATCGAGCATCTTTACCTCGGGAAACGAAATCTGGAAAACTCGGGGTATTTCGAAGACGTCTACATCTCTGTCGTGCCAGAAGGAGATGACTACGGGCTGGTCGTAACAGTGAAGGAGACAAGCACCTTCTATCCTTACTTTGGTCCAATGATGGCGATTGGAGTTGGCGACAGGAATCTTCTTGGTCTGGGAATAGACACATACGCAGGAATTCGCTTCCTGAGGTTCGATGGAGATATCTGGGGTTTTCTTCCGAGACCTCAGCTCTTCTGGGGAGGGCCTGTCGGAGGAATGACAATTCCCAGGGTTCTTGGTTCGCCGATTGATCTGGGAATCAGGGGACTCCTTTTCAGTGAAGTCCCTTGGCACCGAGACAGTTTCTTCAAGACACTGAACCGCCTGACATTGTCGTCTGCATATCATTTGGAACCATCGGCGCTGATCCTTCAATTTCTCTATGAAAGTGTTACGCTTAGAACCGATGACGGCGAGTCAGTTATGATCCATTCAGAGGACGTGGGTGACGGGTTCTTCATCGGACCAGATCGGTTCAGTAACATAATGGTCGGAATCGGATACAGGTTTGGAGACTCCTACAACTACGAAAGGCTCAGACGCAATCTCTTCGGCGACGTGTTTCTTGATCTTGGGTACACTTGGAATCCCTACGATGAATACAGCAGTTTCTTTAGTCGGTTCAGCACGCAGATCAACTACTATTATCGCATTATCGCTCAGTTATTTGTCCTTTCTGAGACGAATATTGCTGTAACACCTTTTGGGGCACCCCCCGTTACTCAGCAATACTTCCCCGGTCAGGTGATCTGGCAGGACCTGGAATTCAATCCCAGACACTATGTCGAGCAGACATTCCGGATAGGTATACCACTTACAGGCACTTTCGGGCTTGCGCAGACGCTTGATATGGCCGTCTTCACTCCGAAGCTTTATTTGAAGGGGATTCTGGGAGACAGTGAAGTTCTGGGCGCTGCAGTTGGAATCGGGTTCCACTGGAAAACACCCATCGGTATTTCGCTAGAGCCACAGGTATTTCTCAGGGAACGAGCGCCATTGATCCAGTTCAGTCTAGAATTCTAGATCTTAACAGTGTTGCCGACTACTCCCACTTTTTGCTCTCGAAGTCGGCAACGCCCTTTTCTGCATCCAGGGTATCAGGAAAAGCTGCGATTTTCCTGGCTTCTTCGCTTGATTCCAGTGTTGAATAAGCGCGCGTTGGTATAAATACACAAATCTGAGCGGCTCTGTAGGTCCAGAAACGCATACCGCATTTCTTGCAGAGGCCGAGAGCTTCGACACTTTGCTTGAAGTCAACTTCCTTGTTGAATCTTCTGCAAAAAGAATGACTGCCATCAAGTGAAAAGAAATATATGGCCTGAGGCTTTAGCGATTTCATACCGCCATTCTTGGTGGCTTCTTCTTGGTCAAGCCATTTCCATTCCCCAGACGCGAACCATTCTTCGTTAAGATCTTCCCTTTTCAAGAAACCTCACCTCTGAAAATGCCGTCATATCCATAAGATGTTATCATGTATTGACACTTCGTGTTGGGAGGCATATTGATGAAACGGTTTTCGGCAATTATTTTCGTGATAATCTGTTTGGCTGCAGTCATCACTGCAGACGATTATGTCGCAAAGACAACTATTGAGGGGTTACCGCTTGAAGAAGACTTCTGGATAGCCAGCGGTGAGCTGGACCAGATTCTTCAGCAAACGCTGGCTAATCTTGAAGACCAGGGATACGCAGCGGAAAAATACTTCGATACACCTTATCTGCCGAGTGAGATCGGCATTTCGAGTATTCTTCTAGAGTTCCTCTACGAAGAGAAGATCTTAAGCTACTTTGCTGCGTCGAACGATCTGATCCCCACGAAAGAAGAGGTTGATGCAGAAGCTGAACAATTGCTCGAGTTCTATATGAGCGACGAGATGATGATGATGCAGATTGAGATGATGTATGGCTCTATCGAGCAGTTCGAAACCCTCATACGTGATTCAGTCTTTGAAATGCTCAAGTACGAGAAGGTCTATGATCATGTAGTAGACATCTCAGAAGAAGCCCTGGGCGATTTTTTTGAGACGAACAAGGAATATATAAGGTCAGAGCTTGAGTACGTAAGTGCGAAACACATACTCGTTGACTCTGAAGATCTCGCAGTTAATATCAAAGAACGTATTGAAGATGGTTTGATAGCCTTCGAGGATGCCGCTTACGAGTATTCGACTGACACACACTCGGGAGCCGAGGGAGGAATGCTTGGTGTGTTCGGCAGAGGACAGATGATTGAACCCTTTGAGGAAGCTTCTTTCAGCGCCCCAATCGGTGAAATCTACGGTCCTGTTGAAACGCAGTTTGGTTTCCATTTGATATTGGTCGAAGAGAGATTCCTGCTTGAGTCTTTTGAACAGCTTCAACCCGGCACTCAAGAATATGAAGAGTTCGTTGATTTCTACAGGCAGGTGGAATTTGAAGACTGGTTCTCTGATTACCTTGAAGAAACTTCTTTTGCCATGGAGTTACTTGATCCTGACATCAAGCTCTATGAGAGATATGTTGGAGTTGCAGTGGATCCTTCCTCTCTTGCAGATTTTCGTGACGAACTGGTGGAACTCGTTTTCCAGAACGGGCTTATTGATCCTGATTCCAGAATCTTCCCAATCGCCCTCTTCGTACAGATAAGCGCAGAACTCGACATGACACGAGATGCTGATTACATGCTCGCAGTCAACCACCTTTACGAACTCCTTCCTGAGTCACAGATGATCCTGGACTATGCAGTCGATCTTCATCAGGACGATCCCGAATTCATCGCCGGTATAGTCCTTAGAAGCCTCAGGGAGTTCACGGAATTGCTTCGAACGCCTGGTTTTCTTGAACAGTATCTCGATCACTACGGCGAAGACGACCTCATGTCGAGCATATACGCAAACGTAGAATTCTTCTTGGATGAACTCTTCATGTACACGGAAGAGGGAGTCTCTGATGAGCTCCTTAGCGAATTCAGAGAACTGATCATCGAAACTCTCGACATCACTTTGAATCTTGAGCTGAGTCAGAAGTGGATTGACATTCTTGAATCGGCGAAAGACGGGGTGCTCGATCTGACCTGGTAATTTCTTTAAGCTTTTTCCGATATCTCTCAAGTAAGAAAAATGGGCAGTTTCACTGCCCATTTTTCTTAATCTACGATTAACGCGGTTGCATTCTTTTAGACACAATAATGATCTAGTATTTTACCGACCGGTAAGTAAAAAACTGGAGGTGTTTTCTATGTCGCTCGTAGATAGCATGAAGCAAGGAATGCTCAAACAGGCAGGAAAATTCGTAGCTGGCGTTGTAAGGAACTCTTCTGAAGAGACTCTATACAGACTGTTTGCAACCGTAAGCGCTTTGAGCAAGGAGCCCTCAAAGAGCGGACTTAGGAAGGTCGCAAATATGGCCAAAGAGAAACACCCGATGATCCAGTCGTGGAAAAGGATCTTCAGTAATGCTTCTCCGAAATCAGTTGAGAAGCTTATGACAAATCTAGTGATAAATGAGTTCGCTCTCGGCGAGAAAATCAGAATCGAGAAATCGAACGAGCACGAGGTATTCATTCCGAAGCTCGTTGTAATCAGTCCTACCTACGCATGCAATCTTAACTGTGTCGGCTGTTATGCCGGACTTTACGGCAGGAAGTATCAGCTATCAAAAGATGAAGTGAGATCTGTCATCAAGCAGGCAAACGACCTGGGTATCTATTTCTTTGTCATAACAGGCGGAGAACCCTTCGTATGGCCTCACCTGCTGGAGATTTTTGAAGAGTTCAATGACAGCTATTTCCAGCTCTATACCAACGGAACTCTCATCACCAAAGAGGTGGCACAGCGACTCAGCGAACTCGGTAATGCAACACCCGCGGTCTCGGTTGAAGGTCTGGAAAGCGAAACAGATTGGCGTAGAGGTCGAGGAGTTTTCGAGAAGATCAACCAGGCCTGGGAGAATCTCAGAGAGGCAGGCGTCATATTTGGAACATCAATCACCGCAACTAAGGTTAATCACGAAGCCGTTCTTGACGACGATTTCTGGTCATACTTGAAGGAAAAGGGCGTTTGTTATGCCTGGGTATTCCAGTTTATGCCTGTCGGGATGAATCCTTCCATGGACCTTGTCCCGACTCCTCAACAGCGTTATGAGAGGTTCTTCAAGACTGACCAGGTCCGTCTGGGTGGTGATTTCGCTATTATCGCGGACTTCTGGAACCACGGGTTCCTTACACATGGATGCCTTGCCGCCGGGTCCGGGTATCTACACGTAAACGCTAAAGGATATGTAGAACCGTGTGTATTCCAGCAATTCGCTGTTGACAGCATTCGCGAAAAGAGCTTGCTGGAGGTACTCAAATCACCATTCTTCACGGCTTTCAAGAGGATGATTCCTTACAGCAATAACCTCTTTAGACCTTGCCCGATTATTGACAATCCGAAGGTCCTCAGGGCAATGATAAAGGAATACAACGCTATCCCTCAACATGAGGGAAGCGAGCGTGTTCTTTCGGAGCTCGCCCCCGAACTCGACAAATTGGCAGAAGACTGGAAGGTCTATGCGGACAAGCTCTGGTTTGAACACGGTTATGTAGAGACTCATCCCTCCAAGCGGGGAATATACGACTACGAAACCAGACTACGAAGATACGCAAACGATGAGGAGAAACTCGCTCTCGACAAGAAAGGCTAATGAGGTGGCAAAAATGTCGGATAAAACCTCAACCCGAAACAGGATCCTCAGGGCGGCACGGAAGGCTTTTGCAGACAAAGGGCGCGACGGTGTTAGCATGTCAGAAATTGCTAGTGAAGCCGGTGTCCAGAAGGCACTCATATATTACTACTTCCCGAGTAAGGAAGATCTCTTTTTCGAGGTTTGGCAGTACTCTCTTGATGAGTTGGAAGATCACGTTTTTGCCGAGACAGGAAGCGAGAATGTCTATCTCCGGAAACTCAAGAAGCTGCTCAGGTCCTATATAAGCTTCATTACAAGCAGGGACGAAGTCCGAAGGATCATGGAACGAGAGCGGGCAAACATCGCTTCACATCCCGAAAGCACCTGGTCAAGAGTGCGAGAGCGTTACCTCGCTTTGCGGAGCAAGATCTCATCGATTATTGAGGGGGCAAAAAGCGAAGAGAAGATCCCTAAAGATGTGGACTCTGAAGACGCGGCAGACTTGATAATCAACGCCATGAATGCTTCTCAGGGAACCGACGGGCTGGAGAGCATCGGAGAGATTATTTGGCGGGGCCTGGTCAGCCAGGACAAATAGCGCAAACTCACTTGCAAGAACAAGTGAAGGTGGGCCGCAAGGCCCACACTCACTTCAGTTAATGATCCGTGATTATCACCTGTTTGAAAGCTGATCGTCTATCCTGAGAATCCCTGCCGGTGAACCCTTAACCATGCTCAGCTTCTTAACAATGTCCCTGAATGTCTTCTCTTCTTCAACCTGTTCAGCAACGTACCACTCTAGGAAGTCGTTTGTGGCGTAGTCGCCATCTTCATCAGAAAGCTTGACAAGATCGTTGATTCTTGAAGTTACGAGCTTTTCGTGCTCGAGTCCGCTCTCGAATACGTCAAGCAGTGATGAGAAGTCTGCTCGTGGTTTACCCAGTTCCGGGATAACAACGTCAGCGTCCACCTCAAGAAGAAACTTCACAAATTTCATTGCGTGCTCTTCTTCTTCCTGAGCCTGTTTGATCATGAAGTTCTCTGCGCCGTAAAATACATTCTTAGCGCACCAAACTGCCATTGAAAGATAGAGCGATGCTGATTCGAATTCTGCTTTGATCTGATCATTGATTGCTTCATTAAGCCTTTTGCTAATCATGTTCCTCCTCCTCTCTATGGTTCATAATCATTCTAACATAAGAAGCATTATCTTTCATGAAGGATTTGGTAACTAGTCCTTGACTCTTTGACAGTGTATGGAACAACTGCTCCAGATCAGAAGATGGTGTGCATTCCCGGGCAACTGCAAACTGTAGCAAGGTCAAAAAAAGACGTGTCCGCTAGTAGGTTACGCATGTTTCTCCAGCGTTAGCAAAGAAAGAGACTCTGAAGCAATGCATCTGAGTGAAATCAATAATGACAATAAGTTGAAATTGGGGAAGCCATGCATGTATAATCTCAATATATGGCAACAACTTTCCAAAATCTCTACAATAGGAGGTATATTCATGAAAAGGTCTCTACTTTTACTGGTGTTCCTACTGTTCTCATTTTCGCTGATTGCTTTTGCAGTTCTGGACGTTGCATTTGTCTATGTAGGACCGATAGGTGACCACGGATGGTCTTACGCTCACGATCTCGGAAGACTACACATCGAAGATGTCTTTGGAGATGCCATTCGAACTGCCTACATCGAAAACGTTGCAGAAGGTGCAGAAGCAGAAAGCGCCATAAGGGGTTATGCGCGTCGCGGATTCGACCTGGTTTTCACAACAAGTTTCGGTTTTATGGATCCTACGATCAGAGTTGCCCAGGATTTTCCTGACACAGTCTTCATGCACTGTTCAGGTTACAGGACTGCAGAGAATGTTGGAACGTACTTCGGAAGAATGTATGAACCTCGCTTCCTTTCTGGAATGCTGGCTGGCGCTATGACTACTTCCAACATCATAGGGTATGTTGCAGCGTTCCCTATCCCAGAGGTTGTTAGGGGCATCAATGCTTTTGCGCTCGGTGTGAACTACGTAAATCCGAATGCTAAAGTCCATGTCATATGGACAAACACCTGGTTCGATCCGTCACTCGAAAGAGAAGCCGCGATCTCTATTCTGGACCTCGGTGCTGACGTGATTGCCCAGCATCAGGATACGCCCGCTCCGCAACAGGCTGCCGAGGAGTGGGGTGTTTACAGTGTTGGCTATAACAGTGATATGACAGCCTTCGCTCCAGAAGCCTATCTCGGAGGTCCGATATGGAACTGGGGTCCCTACTACGAGGAAGTCATAAGAGACGTCATGGCCGGGGAATGGGAAACCCACGAATTTTGGGGAGGTATGGATACCGGCGTTGTTGATCTTCTGGTAACTGATCTCGTTCCTCTTGGGGTTGAGAAGCTTGTCGATGTCGTCAAGAGAACAATTGTCGCCGGAGAGTTCCATCCTTTTGTGGGACCCATATATGATCAGGACGGGGAGCTTAGAATCGAGAAAGGCGAAGTTCCAACTGACGGTGAGCTTCTCGCCATGGACTGGTTTGTCAGTAATGTTGTTGGAAGAATCCCGCGATAATTCTTCTCATTCTTTGAAGGGGGCCGCAAGGCCCTCTTTAAATTATGGAGAGACTTCCTCAGGAGAAGACGAGAATGTAGTGCTTGAGATGAAAGATATTGCCAAGTCTTTTCCTGGCGTGAAGGCAGTCGACGATGTTTCTTTTGTCTTGAAAAGCGGAGAGGTACACACCCTGCTTGGGGAAAATGGTGCAGGCAAGACTACGTTAATGAACATCCTTTTCGGTATTTACAGGCAAGATTCAGGCGAGATTTTGATAGATGGCAAACATGTCAAGATCTCCTCTCCACACAATGCAATCGCTCACGGAATTGGGATGGTTCAACAGCACTTCACCCTTGTTCCTTCTTTTACTGTAGCAGAAAACACCGTTCTGGGACTCAGAGAACTCGGAGTCTTTCCTCGAACAGGCAGGGTCGAAAGGCGAATAAGGGAGCTGGGGGATACGTATGGTCTGAAGGTCGATCCTGATGCCAGGGCATGGACCCTTTCGGTCGGAGAAAAACAGAGGGTCGAAATCCTCAAGATCCTCTATACCGGAGCCAAGATACTTATTCTTGATGAACCGACTGCAGTTCTCGTCCCCCATGAGACTCGGGCTTTGTTTGACGCTCTGAGAAAGATGAAAGAAGCTGATACTTCGGTAGTCTTTATCAGTCACAAGCTCGATGAAGTGATGCAGATAAGCGACCGTATCACAGTCTTGAGAAAAGGGTTGGCTGTCGATACTGTTGACAAGAAAGCTACAACAAAAGCCGCCCTCGCGAAAATGATGGTAGGAAGAGATTTACTGGTAGATGTTCCGCGCACCGATGTGGAAACAGGCTCAAAGATTCTTGAAGTGAAGAATCTTCGAGTCAATGATGACAGGGGGCTTACCGCTGTAAACGACATAAGCTTCACTGTTCGTGCTGGTGAAGTACTCGGTATAGCTGGAGTGGAGGGAAATGGTCAACGCGAACTTGCAGAATGCATCTACGGAATGCGCAAGCCACTCAACGGCAAGGTGTTTATTGATGGCCAGGATATTACCAGAACCCCTGTCCGCAAGAGAGTTCAACTGGGTCTGTCTTTCATCCCACAAGATAGAAAGGGTATGGCAATTTCCCCGAATCTTTCCGTCGAGGAGAATCTGTTCGCAAAGAATTACGCAACACAGAGTGTTCCTTCCCACCCTCTTCTCTCCAACAGAACAGGTGTTTCGACTGCATCAAGAAAACTCGTTAGAGACTTTTCCATTGTAACTCCTTCCGAGAAGACCAGGGCTAAGTATCTCTCTGGCGGGAATATCCAGAAGGTAGTTCTGGCGCGAGAGCTGTCCTCATCTCCAAAAGCCGTTATTGCAGCTCAGCCTACCAGGGGACTGGATGTAGGAGCAATGGAGTTCGTCTACAAGACCCTTCTTGAACAGAAAAAGAAAGGAGCTGCCGTATTGTTGCTCGCTGGAGACCTGGACGAACTTTTTCGGCTGGCTGACAGGGTTGCTGTAATATATGGCGGCAAGCTTGTCGGTTATGCGTCTCCTGACTCGTCCAACAGAGAGAAGATCGGGCTCATGATGTCCGGAGCTTCCGGCGCAGGTGACGAGGCTTGAAGTTTCGTATTGAACGAAGACTAAAGCCGCCTCGTGGGGCGGGTATTCTGGTGCCCGTCTTGTCGATTCTTTTTGCCCTATTCGTCATGGGAATTTTTCTCACCGTCTTCTTCATGGAGCCTGGCAGAGGTATTCGCTTTGCTCTCTCCAGAACACTCGAAGCTTACGGCGAAATGCTCAGCTGGCCTTTTGGCAACCTATACGGTTTCTACGAAACGCTGAACAAGATGATCCCGCTCGCATTTGTCGGCCTGGGACTCTGCATAGCATACAGAATGCGAATATGGAATATCGGTGGAGAAGGACAACTCTACATGGGAGCTTTTGCTGCAACATGGGGAGCTCTCTTCTTGTTCAATGACCTGCAATCCCCGCTGTTGATGGCTTGTCTGGTAATAAGCATGGGTGCTGTGTTTGGAGCTATCTGGGGCCTCATTCCCGCGGTAATGAAGGCTTTTGCCAAGACTGATGAGATAGTAGTTACTCTGATGCTTAACTATGTTGCGATCTTTTGGGTAGACTATCTTGTATATGGGAGGTGGAGAGATCCTGCCGGGTTTGGTTTTCCTCTCACAGCAGAGTATCCGGCGGCAGCGCGGTTGCCGAGAATATTCGATGGAAACGTTCAGATCGGACTGGTTTTCGTAGTAGTCCTTGCCGTCTTTTTGGAATATGTTTACAGGCGTACTTCCTGGGGCCAGAAATCAGCCTTGATAGGAGATAACATTCAGGCCGCTATTTATGCGGGAGTTAACATCAAACTGTTCACAATCCTTGCACTTCTTGCAAGCGGTGCTATTGCAGGTGCCGGAGGCGCTGTGCAGATGATGGGAGCTCAGCATCGTCTTCAGCCCGGTTTCTCGCCAGGATACGGTTATACAGCAATAATCATTGCATGGCTCGGAAAACTTAATCCCATCGGTGTAGTAGTCGTTGCCATACTCTTTGGAGGACTTCTGGTGGGGAACGAACAGCTCCAGATGTTTTACAGAGTCCCTATAGCGCTTGTCTACGTCTTTCAGGGACTGGTCCTGTTCTCGCTACTCGGAGGAGAAGCGATTTCCCGCTACAGAATACGTTTTCACAAGAGGGGAGATGAATAGATGTCTGACATTGTCCCTTTTGTAGTCTTCACTCTGCAAGCTGCCGTGAGGGCGGGAACACCACTTCTGTTTGCGGTTCTAGGAGACATTCTCACCGAGCGCTCTGGAGTTATGAACCTTGGTATTGAAGGTTTGATGCTTGTTGGAGCAATCAGTGGTTTCGTTGCGTCATATAGCACTGGCAATCTTTTTCTTGCCATTGTCGTCGCTATGCTCGCGGGGGCGGCATTGGGACTGGTTCACGCTTTTTTCACCATCTCCCTGAGGGTCAACCAGATTGTGAGCGGTCTTGCAATCACTATGTTGGGAACTGGAATAAGTGGTCTCTGGGGGAAAGGTTATGTTGGTGTTGTCGCTCAGCGTTTTACACCAATGAGGATTCCGTTGCTCTCTGATATCCCTTATATCGGAACGATTTTCTTCAACCACAGCCTGCTTGTCTACATAAGCTACATCTGCGTACCTTTGCTCTGGTTGTTCGTCTACAAGACGAAATACGGCATGACTCTCAGGGCTGTCGGAGAAGCTCCTGAGGCCGCTGATTCAAGAGGAATAAACGTCTTTGCAGTAAGGTATTTTTACACTGTGCTTGGTTGCTCAATAACCGCAATAGGCGGTGCTTATCTTTCCCTTGCGTATAACTCCATGTGGATAGAGAACATGACGGCGGGACGGGGATGGATAGCAATAGCCCTCGTTCTTTTCGCTACCTGGGATCCAGTAAAAGCACTGTTTGGAGCATACCTCTTCGGAGGAGTAACCGCTCTTGGGTTTCGGCTTCAAGCTATCGGCGCGGACATTCCGACCGACTTTCTTAGAATGCTTCCTTACTTGTTAACAGTAGTCGTTCTGATCTTCACTTCCACAGAAAAACTAAGGCTGAGAGTGGGCGCGCCTGCCACACTGGGCATACCCTATTCACGCGAAGAGAAAACCTGAGAAGAACCATATTCTGATCACGAACTCCGTGTTTCATCCTTCCTGACTTTGATACCGCGAAGTAGCAAGCTCCTCAGCATTAATCCGGATACTCTTGAGCAGTACCTTCCTGTGAATACTATTGCCATGCGCGAGAATTTTGGATCTTCCATTATCTGTATACTTCGTTCCATGTTTCCAAAAAAACCTTTACGTAGGGCATCGCCCAGCAGAAGATGCTTCGCAATTTGCCTGACGTTACCGAGAAACTCTTTGTTCACCTCTCCCGGTTCGCCGAAACCCCTGGAAATTGCGCTTGCTGCTGAGATTCCACTGTCGAGAGCAAATCCGATTCCTTCTCCTGTCCAGGGATCCACAAAACCACCTGCATCGCCGACAAAGAGACATCCATCCTCGATCCGGTTAAGCTCCAGTGATCTTTCCGCGCTGAAAACCGGGACAACACCTCCACATAATGTTTCATCTTGTCCACCAAGCAAGGATATCAGTCTTCTAGCATAATCAATGGAAAGCCTCCCATAGTCTGGATGCTTTCCCACTCCAATACTTACACGATTGGGTCCCGGGAAGACCCATCCATATCCCTGTTCAAAGAAGGCCAGTTTCGGCACATGGTCTTTTTTTGGAACAGTGGCCGTATAGACAACACCGAATTCTGGTTGTTCTTCTGCACGAAGCAAACGGCAACCAAACGATCCCGCAGCAATTACAAGGAATCTCGATCTGAATTCACTGCCTGATCCCCGAACTGTGAAGCAGTCCTCACCTTTCTCTACGGATCTTATTCTTTCTCTCACGAACGAAGCTCCAGATTCTATAGCGTCTTTCACCAGAGCATGATCAAAGCTCCGTCTATCTATGAACCTGACTATCTCTCTGTTCCCGGTTATCTCTGCTATGTCTTCCAAGGAGTAGCCCTTCAGAACGCCCATTTTTAGGGAATTTGACGGGACAAAGGGATACTCGATTCCTCCAAAAGCACTCTCTAGAATACTCACTGCTCGCGGGGTCAGGACACCCCCACACAGCTTCTCTCTGGGAAACTCCCTGGCGTCCAAGAGGGCAACATCCATGCCCAAAGACGCAGATGCCTTTGCCGTCGCAGAACCGGCAGGACCAGCTCCCACAACAATCAGATCGTTCATTCTCTCTTCCCTCCTTTAAGGAGAAGAACTGCAAGAACCACCTCAATGAGGATTAACAGCAGCACGAAAAGGACTCCCCAGAATAGCCCAAACAGGTCCCCAATTGCACCGACCGCGTAACTTGCAAAAGCTGCTCCCAAAGACGCTGAAATAGAGAAGATTGAAACCGCTTCGTTTATACTACGCTTCAGTCCACGTATCATGATTGCCTGAAGGGTCGGAAAAACTCCAGAAAAACCAACTCCTGAGACAATGACTGCTGCAACAAGCGCAAAAAAACTTCTTGAGATAAGAACTCCGATCACTGCCGCCGAAGAGAGGAGTGAAAGCAATAGAAGTGATCTAGCATAGCCCAGTTTTTCTACAAGCGTACCTGATATCAGCCGGCCAACAAACAAACCTGTCCATAGCAGAGCAGGAAAAATGCTTGCTGTTCTTATGGTTACTCCTTTAACATCGTGAACGTAGACTGATAGCCAGGAGGTGAATGCTACCTCATATCCAACATAAACGAAGACTCCGATTATTGCCACCCAGAATACGCGCTCTCCGAAAAGATAACGGAAATCCTTACTGTAACTCGTAGCTGAAACGGCAGTCGCTTTGTCTTTCATAGAAAGCGAGTAAGCGAACACAACTACGCAGAAAAAGCTTGCTATAGCAAAAGGTAGCCACCATCTTTCAGGTGTAGTCAATAGCAACGCAACCACGAAAGGTGAAACAATAGCACCTACTGCATAAGCGGAGTGAATGAAATTCAGCGCTCCGCCTGTTCGTTTGTACTTGACTGAAGATACACCGACTCCAACCGTTGTTTCAATTAGTCCCGCACCTATACTCATGACAACACTCGCAAGAACAAGCATCCAGAAAAGCCTTGACGCGGAAATCCATGCAAGAGAAAGAGCAACTAAGAGCAGCGCAACCGACAGCAACCTGAAAGGTCCAGTTCTTGATACGAGAAGAATGCATAAGAAGGCTCCTGCAATGAACCCGAAGGTAGGCAAAGACAACAGAAGGCCCGCCTGGCTATAGGTCATGGAAAACACACTTACAATAGCCGGAAGAGCGCTTCCAGTAATAACCATGGAGAATCCGAACACAAGAAACGATGACGATGCTACAAAACCGAATTTCAGTCTTTTATCCATCTACCACTGAACTCCCGCCTCTGCTGACTCTTATATGAAAACGGATAACACCAGCAGTATTGCTGAACTAATTATCGTTGTGATTCCTACCACGGCCCCGGCAGTTTCATGGTCGAGATTCTTCTCTGCTGAATATACTAGCGTGACTACGGGTGCAGGCATTAAAGAAGCCAGCAGCCCAACGGATGCCATAAGCGGTTCTGATCGGAAGAATAGCGCGTAGAAGAGCCCTCCGATAACTAGCGCCACAGAGTACTTTGTCAGGAGTATGATAACCAATACGCGAATACTCCTCATAACAACTCGAATATCCAGAAAGAGACCAATCACCAGCAGAGACAAGAAGACATTGGCATCTCCAACAACTTCGGCAAAAGAGAGAAAGAGCTTTGGCAGAGCGAACCCCAGCAGATTTGCTGCTAATGCCAGGACAAACGCTACTATTGGAGGAAAGAATACGATTGACCTGGCCAATTTCTTGAGGTCAAGCTCTCCCCTGTTGGGGTCAAAATAGACTGCCATTAGGAAGCCGATACCAAAAACGCAAAGGGCATTGCCCATGCTGACAAGAGCTAACAATGATACTCCACTAAGGCCATAGATCGACTGAATCACTGGTAACGCAAATAGGTCTGTGTTCTTCCCGCAGAGGGCAATCAGAATTGTTCCTCTTGTCGCTCCGGTGGTTGCCCCAGTCGTCCATCTTCCTATTAGCAGAGTCGTCATAGGAACGCCTACTCCTAGCAGGACCAACCAGAGAAGCCCTCGGCGAATGTCCATTTGAGACACTGCTCTGAAGATCACTATCGGAATCGTTACATAGATTACCAGCCTTGAGATTACCCTTCCGGCGGATAAATCTAGAAAGCCAAGTCCACGCAAGGAAGCTCCAATAACAATTATCAGCAACAACGGTATGATCTGATTCAGCATATTCCCTCCGCACACACAACTGCTTCTTTCAGAAAGAGTTTAACAGAGTACTTGAAAGTCTTATAGAAATCCAGCATCGTAATCTAGTAAAATCTACTAGAAGGAGCATCTCATGGCTGACCAGATTCCGGATCGGAAAGAGTACTACTTCATAAGCGACCTTCATATCGGCGGCGATGGCGAACTCGGCGAGGTACACTTCAAGGAAGAGCTGCTTGCTTTCCTTAGATCACTTGAAGAGCGTGACAAGAACACCGAACTGATCATTGCGGGTGATGTGTTTGGTCTTTGGGAGTTCACCAGTTGTGAAGGTATCGATCAACTCAGGCATATAGCTGCAGATCATCCGGATCTTTTTGAGCAGTTCAGGATCACGGGAGAGTCCATTGTAATCACCGTGGTACCCGGGAACCATGACCACGACCTTGCGGCCTATGATGGTTTCGAAGAGCTTCTTAAGGAGTACAACATATCACTCGAGACAACGCTCAGCATTGAAAGAAGAATAGGAAACAGTCTGATCTGGATTGAGCACGGTCATCAGTACGACAAACTCAACAGAATAGAACAATTCGGAGATCCCGCTTCAAGACCGTTTGGCTATTTTATAACACGGTATGTGCTGGCAGTTGCAGGAAAGAAGTCCACAATGGGGCGAAGAAGCTGGATTTCAGACGTGGAGTGTGTCCAGCCGAACGAGGAATTGCCAAAGTGGGCGCTATCGAATTATTTCTACAAGGAAATGAGTCCTATTCTGAGATTCATCATTGTCCCGATTATCCTCTTCCTGACTGTTGCCCTTGTCTTTTTCGTTTTCAGCATTCTAAGTCTTTTGGGTATCGGCAGTTTGGATGAGATTATTCTTGACGGATTAAGACGATGGGGCATCTTCGGGCGAGTTCTTGAGGTCTGGCTGATTATCGACGTTTTGCTACTGCAAATTCTGATTCTTCTGGCCATACCCCTGCTTCTTTTCTATAAGGACTTCAACAGTGCACTTAGGCGTTACGGATTCAAGTTTGACCGGAAAGACTTGTTGAAGAAACGTGCGATATATCTGCAACACGCTCATGAAGTACTTGATAATCATCCTCACAGGAGGATCTTCGTATTCGGGCACACACATAATCCGCTTCTAGTTGAAGAAGGCGGAAAGGTCATACTGAACACAGGCACCTGGCTCGAGCGCCACTCGTACGTAAGGGCAACATTTCCCCTTATGCCGCCTGTCTACCACCATGCCTTCCAGCTGAACTACTTCAGGATCTCCAAACCTGAGAGCAAAATCCTGATCGAATACAATGTCATACCCAAAGAGACCGCAACTAAGCTTACTCTGCTGGAACGGTTTGCAACAATACTCTCAAAGAAACCTGCTCCAATATCTATACCATCAGTAACCGAGATCGATGATCCAAAATGAGCGATCAAGTCTCACGCAGTTCGTAGTATTTGACCTCATAGTCTTCGTGATGCGGATTTTTCTCCATGTAATCCCCCAGATCTTTCATCAGCGTCTTCATTATTCCTGAACTCATTACCTCGTCGGCGAATTTCCTGTCATCCCAAAAGCCTATTCCAAGAGCTCTACCATCCGGTCTTGTCAACAGCATTCCTCCAGCAAATCCTTCCTTCTCGACCAACTTTGACAGAACAACCTCGTACCATTTCTCGCACGCCTCATCAAACCTGTCTCTCTTGAAGTAGTAAGTCATCGTTGCAACGTACATCTAATCACCTCCGGACAGTCTACTTTCATGATATCACCTCGAACAGCCACTGAAGCCACAAGGGGAATTTACATGATACAATTCTCACTGAATGAGCTTCTAGATCAACAGCCTACCAAACCACAGCGGAGGTGTCTTATGGCTTCAATCAAAGACTTAAAGAAGAAGTACAGAGAGTTCTCAATGTTAATAAGCGCCATATCACTTATGGGTTGGGACCAGCGTACCTATATGCCGGAAAGTGGTGCTGATCATCGCTCTGAGGCATTCGGGTTTGTTTACTCAGACCTGTTCAGAAGGGCGACTTCAGATGAGACCGGGCAGTTGCTCTCAGATCTGTCAGAGCCGGGGGTTTACTCCAGCTTGAGCGCCGTCGAACAGTCAATGGTTGACAATGCCATGAGGCAGTACAAACGTTTCAAAGCTATACCCCCGGGCCTCATGCACAGATTTGCTGTCTTGAGTTCAAAGTGCGAGAAGATTTGGGAGACCGCCAGAAAACGCGATGATTTCTCCATGTTTAAGCCTCATTTTCAAGAGTTACTCCTGATGGTCAAGGAGATGGCAAAGCACTATGGTTACGAAGAAAACCCTTATGATGCCCTTATCGAGGGGTATGAGCCCGGTATGACAGCAAGCAAACTAAGGAAAATCATTGAACCCCTCAGAGACTTCCTGGTTCCACTAGTTGAGGATCTGCTGATGCGAAGCAAGAGCAAGAATCAGCTCCCTTCAAAAGGACATTACCCAAGGAACCTGCAGCAGAAGCTGTTCTTGAAAGTCCTTGACGTCCTCGGCTTTGATTTCACGCGTGGACGAATAGACGAGACTGCTCATCCATTTACCACCACGATAGGGCCAGGAGATATAAGGATATCTACAAAATACCCGGAAAACGACTTCACCATGGGCTTCTTTGGTACGATCCATGAATGTGGACATGCGATGTATGAAATGGGATTTGACGAAAACCTCGTCTACACTCCTGTCCACAACCCTGCATCTCTTGGGATACATGAATCACAGTCACTCATGTTCGAGAATCATATCGGCAGAAGTCTTCCGTTTCTCACATATTTCTACCCCAAAATCCAGGAGACTTTTTCACCGAGGCTTTCTGAAGTATCTCTGCGCGATTTCTATAAAGCAGTCAACACCGTCAGTCGATCATTGATCAGGATTGATGCGGACGAGGTGACCTACAACCTTCACATCATCATTCGCTTTGAGCTCGAGAACGCGATGGTAAATAACATGCTTGAAGTTGACGACCTTCCTGCTGCATGGAATGAGAAGTACAAACAGTACCTGGGGGTAGAACCTCCCAACTACGCGGACGGGGTCCTTCAGGATGTACACTGGTCTTCGGGCATGGTCGGTTACTTCCCCACATACATGTTGGGTACCCTTTATTCCGCACAGCTTTTCGCGAAAGCAAAGCATGAGCTAAACGGTCTGGAGCAAGGCTTGATGGATGGTGACACCGGACCGCTGGTACGGTGGCTGAGAGAAAGAGTCCACAAGCCGGGGGCAACACACAAACCTGAGAAACTCATCGAGCTCGTAACAGGCGAAAAACCTGACCCGAAGTATTTCATGGACTACGTCAAACATAAGTACTCTGAGATATACCGCTAGACCGAAGTAGTTACTCGTGAACGAGTATCTTCTCTCGAACTGTCTGTTGTTTTGCTCAGTTCATCTGCTTTCGAACGAAGCAAGGATTGTCAACATAACGAAACTCCGCACGAGGTATCTCGCGCGGAGTTTCTTGGTAGAACTCGATTAGTCTTCGAGATATCTCGATATGGATCCTGCAGAAGCCTTGCCGGCTCCCATGGCCTCAATCACCGTGGCTGCCCCCGTTACTATATCTCCACCGGCGTAAACGCCCCGAATATTTGTCTGGCCCGTTCTTTCATCTGCCTCGATATAGCCCCAGGGATTGAGCCCGAGTCCCGGAAAACCGTATTCAAGCACCCTGTTAGCTCTCTGTCCGATCGCCTCGATGACCATGTCGACTTCGATGTCGAACTCGGAACCTTCAACCTTTTCCGGCCTTCTTCTTCCTGAATCATCGGGCGGGCCCAATTCCATTCTTGCACATCTCATTATTCCGACATTGTTATTGACGTCTCCGATGTATTCAGTAGGAAGCGTCAGCCACATGAACTCAATCCCTTCTTCAATAGCATGCAGGTATTCTTCTCTCCGCGCAGGCATCTCCTTCTCCGTTCTTCTGTAAACAACCGTAACGTTTTCTGCGCCGAGCCTTCTTGCTGTTCGCGCGGCATCCATAGTGACGTTACCTGCGCCGATTACCGCCACATTTCTCTTGACCACAACGGGAGTGTCATATTCGGGGAATGCATCTGCCTTGAGAAGATTTACCCTGGTCAGAAACTCGCTTGCCGAGAATACGTTGTTTAGATTTGAACCGGAAATGGCGGAAAGACGTGGCGCGCCTGCCCCTATTCCAATGAAAACAGCATCGTGCTTTTCTCTGATTTCCTGGAAAGGAATCGTCCTGCCCACCACCTGGCTTCGCACAAATTCCACCCCAAGCGAGCTTATTCCTTCTGCTTCATCGACAACTATGTCCTTGGGAAGCCTGAATGAAGGAATACCGTAAACCAGGACACCTCCCATCGTGTGAAACGCCTCATAGACGGTGACACTATACCCTCTCTTTGCGAGGTCAGCAGCCACCGTTATGCCTGCTGGACCCCCTCCGATAACCGCTACCCGCTTCCTCGAAAAACCAGACGGGATTTCTATCTCATGCTTCAACTGCAGATCTCCGACGAACCTTTCCAGCCTTCCAATTGCGACAGGTTCACTGTCCTTCATTTTCGACAACACACATGCAATCTCACACTGTTGCTCTTGAGGACACACTCTGCCGCAGATTCTTGGAAGGTTGTTTGCTGACATAAGAATGCTCGAAGCAGTCTCATAGTCGCGTTCCCTCGTTTTCCTTATGAAAGCCGGTATGTCGATTCCAACCGGACAACCCTTAACGCAGGGCTTAGTAGGGCACTGCAGACACCTCGCGGCTTCGGCAAGCGCCATTTCCTCATCATATCCTGTGGCAACTTCTTCGAAAGAGGCAAGACGTCTTTCTACTTCTATCTCTGGCATTGAAACCCTATCAGGAATGCTTACACCCACGAGAGATCACCAACTTCCTTCTCGAAGCGCTCAAGAGCTTCGCTTTCCAGGTCTGAATACTGGTATTGCCTCTTGATTAGTTCGTTCCAGTTCACAGCGCGACCATCAAACTCAGGACCGTCAACACACGCAAACTTGATCTCTCCGCCTACTTCTGCACGACATGCGCCGCACATTCCGGTGCCATCAACCATTATGGTATTCAGTGAAACGAAGCACGCAATCTTCTGATCTGCTGCAATTGCAGAAACGAACTTCATCATTACCGCTGGTCCGATTGCCCAAAGCTGGTCCGGCTTTTCTCTCTGCAATAGCCTCGTAAGTGCGTCAGTTACCAGACCCTTCTTACCCAAGGAACCATCATCTGTCATGATGATCACTTCCTGACATGCCTGTCGGAATTCATCCAGCAGAATCAGTTGATTAGCGGTCGCAGCACCCAAGATGCCCGTCAGTCTGTTACCCGCTCTGTGCAAAGCCCTTGTAGTCGGCCAGAGAGGGGCAATTCCGACACCACCCCCGATGACACACACGTGCCCATAATGATGTATATCGCTGGGATTTCCCAGTGGTCCAACGACCTCAAAAAGATCAAAACCTTCTTCCAGCAATGCCATCTGGAAAGTACTCTTGCCTATACACTTGACAATAACCCTAACGCGACCGGGGACGGTGTCGACAATCGTGAGCGGAACCCTTTCTCCCCTGTCGCTGATCCTAATGATCAGGAACTGTCCAGGTCTCGCGTATTCGTGGATAGTATCCGACTCCAACCAGAACTCGTAGAGCTTGGGGCCAATTCTTTTCTTCGAGAGTATTCTGTGAGACATGACTCCTCCTCTTCAAACAGAGAGTATTTGCTCCCGATATTATTCTATCAGCAGATATACATTGCTTGCAAAATGGCCTTCCTGTAAATCCTGTTCATTTGCTTTCTTTTTGGCTGAGCTTGACAGCACGGTATAATAATGATTGCGGAAATTGATTTCCTAAAGGAGGAAGGCAATGATCTACAGGACAATCAGCGTAGGCAAATTGCTCGAGGACGCAAACGCCTGGAAACACCATGAGAGTCTTTATGATGTGAACTTCGATGACCTCCTGAAGCTCGACAGGGACATACCGGTTCTTCTCTTCGTCGATTTTGAAGACCATGAACAGTCAGTAATGAACGACTGGCTGTTCGCCTTCAACAATATCGTTCTCATGAATGGGATCCCCGCTCGAGCTTTTGTGTTGAAGGGTTATTCCGAAGAAAGGGAGGTCACCGAAGGCTACTTTCGAGTAATCTCGGGAACAGGAAGCGCCAGACAGCTCTATTCTTCTCTGTCTTCAAAAATAAACAGGGAGCTGGAGAGGATCGCCGGTTCCAGTCAGGCTATGACCTCTTTGAAGCGGTTGATAGTCCTGTCCATGTTTTATGACGGCAGCACAATGATAGTAGGCGAAACCGGAACCGGCAAGAACCACTTTGCAGAGGTCATAACGGCCCTGTCTCCTAGAGGACCTGACCTGTTCTTCTCTATCAACTGCGCGGCCATTCCTGACAACCTTCTTGAAAGCGAACTCTTCGGTTACAGGAAAGGATCGTTTACCGGGGCCTCTTCTGACAAGAAGGGACTGGTCGAAATGGCCAATACCGGAACCCTTTTCCTCGACGAGATTGGTGATATGCCCCTGAATCTCCAGGCAAAAATCCTTCGGATAACGGAGAATCGCGAGTTCTTCAAGATAGGTGCAACGACTGCAACAAACGTGGATGTGAGGTTCATAACCGCCACGAATAAGTATGACGACTCATCGTTGAGAGATGATCTGAGGTACAGGCTTTCCTCGATCGTCTTCAACCTCCCCCCCCTGAGGTACAGAAAATCCGATATCCCTGTTATGTTCGACCACATCATGAGCTCCAAGGGCTACCTTGTGAGGTTCGATAATCTCCCCCCAGAAATGAAAAACGACCTCATCGTCTACGATTACCCCGGGAATATCCGCGAGCTAGGCAACATCATCGAAGAGTACCTCGCTATGAACAAGATCACTAGAACACGGGTTACCAGAAGCTACGAGGAAATAGTCTCCACACTGGCCGATCGAGCAATGACGGAGTATGCAAACGGTACACAAACTTACCGGGATTTCCTGGCGGCAATCCAGAAGACCGTCTCTCAAGAAATCCTCAGGAGGAGAGTCGAGGTAGTCGGCAACAGCGCTTCAAAGCTTTCCAAAGAATTCGGACTGACTCCTCGAAGGATGCGCGATTTGCTATCAGAGATGAATGAACAGGAGTTGTCAGCCGACTGATATTCGGACTACTTCTTGTCAGCCCATTCGGTAATTACACCAAAGCCTGTAGTTCCAAGATGGGTTGCGATAACCGGTTCAATCCTGTCATCAATAACCTTCGCGTCTGTAAAGCGCTCCCTGATCATTGCGCTCATCTTCTTGATGTCGTCAGGACGCCTACATGCTATGACAGCGGCCTTGGCTAGCTTCTTTCCTACCATGGGTGTTACGGAAGCGCTCAGGAGTTCATCGAGAACCTTCTTTCGTCCTCTCACATTTCTGAGAGGCTTGAGTTCACCTTCTTCAAGGCTTATTATTGGCTTCATGTTCAGCAGCCCTCCCATAAGAGCCTTTGCCTTTCCAATTCTTCCGCCTCGATAAAGGTGATCAAGTGTATCGACCGAGAAGACTATTCTTACAGACTTGTAGAACTTTTCGGCATACTCTGCAAGAGCTTCCAGCTTTGTCCCTTTCTTCGAGAGCTGCACCAGATTTTCTGCAAGAAATCCCAGACCGTAGTTTGTCAACTTCGAATCCACAACCTTGACTGGCACCTGGACCATCTTTGCCGCAAGGTTAGCCGAATCGAACGTTCCACTGAGCTTACTTGATATTGTAACTACGACGAGCGCTTCGTACTGATCCTGAACCTTTTTGTAAACCTTCAGGAAGTCCTCAGGACTTGGCTGTGATGTCGTCGGTAACGTTCCTGGCGCATCCAGTTCGTTGTAGTAGTCGTCAATTTTGACCGAATCGGCTTTTCTGTACTCCCCCCCGCTCTGGATGTAGAGCGGAACGACTTCAATTCCCAGTTTTTCAGCTTGTTCCATTGTTAGAGCACTGGTGCTGTCTGTGATGATTCCTATAGCCATGGTTTCCAACCACCTCCCCAGAGTTCCCTGCAAAGTTGTTCCTGCTACATCGTGCAGCAAATCGTCCGGGTATCATACACCTGCCATCACTGCCTTCCGACATTCACACGTCTTTCCCATAATGAGTTATAATCAACACAGAGGAGGCGATCAGTTGGCAGTAAGGAAGATGAGGATTCCTGAGGCAGTCGACATAAAGGATCTTTTTGGAGAGTACGACAGGAAGTCGAAGTATCTTCAAGACAAGTTTGATGTAAGGCTTTCGATAATCGATAACGAAATCTGGATCAAAAGCGATGACATAGATGCACTGGAAACAGTGAGAAGCATTATCGACGAAATGGTTGAGATGAACATAGATGGGGAAGTGAGCGAGTGGAACGAGTTCGAAAACCTCGTGCAGCATCATACCTCCCCAATGCAGTTAGAAGCAGCTCCAAATGGTATCTATAGAGCAGTTAAGAACACTACCGCTCTTCTTAAGAAGATCAGGCCGAAGACACTTGGTCAGAAGAAGTATATCGAAGTCATGCAAGAAAAAGACATGGTCTTCTCTGTGGGACCCGCCGGGACGGGAAAGACTTATCTCGCGGTCGCAATGGCAGTGGAACATCTCAAGAGCGGTCGCGTCAAGCGCATAATACTTACAAGACCGGCAGTAGAGGCAGGTGAGAGGCTTGGTTTCTTGCCTGGAACGCTTCTAGAGAAGATCGACCCATATCTCAAACCCCTTTATGATGCCCTTATGGACATGATGCCCGTTGATCGCCTTGCCTATTATAAGGAGCGCGGGATCATAGAGATCATTCCTCTTGCATACATGCGTGGCAGAACGTTGAACAACTCGTGCATAATCCTCGACGAGGCCCAGAATACCACTTATCAGCAGATGAAAATGTTCCTTACCAGGATTGGCTTCGATTCGAAGGTTGTTGTAACTGGCGACATCACACAGATCGATCTTGACAGGGCGACTGAATCCGGACTGGTAGTGATACAAAGGATTATCAAGAACATTGGTGGCATAGGATTCGTCTATCTTACGGAACATGATATCGTACGAAATGCCCTTGTAAAGGAGATAATCAAAGCTTATGACCTATACGAAAGAGAAGAAGAAACGCAGGACAAGCGCCCCGATAAAGGAACCTGATCTCTCCTGGCTGAGAGCTATTAGTCTGAGAAATATCAACTCAATTGTTCTTTTTCCGCTATTCGCGGCGCTTCTGAACAGGATCCCTTATCTCAGTCTCCCGGAGATGCCCATAGCCTATTTTCTCGGGTGTATCATCTTCTGGTATATCTTTGTGGAAACCACTGTGAGAAAGGGCGCGTTTTTTGATCTCCATGCTGCTTATCGACTTGCACTGTATACAGTAGTGTCCGCTGGGATACTTGTTAACAGCGTCATCGTTCATTTTATCTCAACAGACTTGCTGATCTATATCACTCCTTTGTTCTTGACCGTGGCCATAGTTACCATACTGATCGGCTTCGAAGAAGGTGCAGGTGTCGGTCTATTTCTTGCCTTCATTGCGTCGGCAACCTTCAGGTTCTCGCTAGACGCTTTTGTGATGCTTTCGATAATTTCTTTCGTTACGGCACTTGCAACAAGAAGACTGACCGCAAGGATATCTATAGCCCGTGCTGGCTTCGCAGTTGGAGCAGTCTTTGTTGCATTGGTCTTCGCAAGGTCTTTCACCGAAAGTGCTTTCAACTGGATACAGCTAAGTGCAGCCTTTCTTAACCCTGTCCTCTCATCAATAGCTGTCATTGGGTTGCTCCCCTATATTGAATACGCAACAAGGATATACTCGAATGTGGGGCTACTGGAGCTTGGGAACCTTTCTCATCCCGTTCTCAAAAACCTCTCAATCAATGCTCCCGGTACATACTATCACAGCGTCACCCTTGCAAATCTCTCTGAAGCAGCTTCCGAGGCAGTCGGGGCTAATCCAATTCTTGCAAGGGTTGGAGCGTACTTCCACGACGTCGGCAAAACAAAACGGCCACAGTATTTCACGGAAAACCAGATTGGAGACAACCCCCATGACAGGCTCTCTCCGAGCATGTCGAATACAGTCATAAACGAACACGTCCAGCACGGCGTTGAGCTGGCAAAAAGGCACAGATTGCCTCTTCTCGTCGAAGACATGGTGAAACAGCATCACGGAACAAGACACAAGCTGTTCTTCTACAGGAAAGCTGCCAATCGGACAGGAAGCACGAAACGGGAAGATTTCGAGTATTCAGGTCCCAAACCTCAGTTTCCCGAGTCGGGTATAGTCATGCTGGCCGATTCAGTAGAAGCTGCCTTTAAGAGTCTGAGAAATCCAACACCAGGAAACATACGGGAGACTGTAGCAGAAGTAGTTGAAGCCATATACAACGAGAGACAGCTGGACAATAGCGGCCTAAACCTGAGTGATCTCGAAGGAATCGTCGATGCTTTCACGAGAGTTCTTACCAGTTCGAGCAGACCGAGGATAGAGTATCCTCAGGAAGAGCCGGAATCGGAGGTGGCTGATGGAGATACTTCTGCAGAACAAGACGGAGAAACCCGTAAACGAGAAGAAGATATCTGAGGTCGTCTCATCAGTAGTCACCGAGGAACTGAAGACCGTTCCTAAAGGTATGCTAAACATCGTCCTTACTGATGACGATGAGATCATGCACATCAACAAACTATATCGTGGCAAGAATCATCCGACAGATATTCTTACCTTCGAATACGGTCTTGAGCAGGATGTCTTTGGCGACATGATGATCTCTCTAGATACTATCGAACGTCAGGCCTCGGAGTTCAACAATTCTTTCGAGGAAGAGCTGCTTTACATAGTCATTCACGGCGTTCTGCATCTTCTCGGCTTTCAGCATAGGGAGACACACGACACCTGTTCTGAAGATATGATGGTGAAACAAGCTGAGTACTTCAAGAAGTTCGTAAAGGAGCGTTGATGATGGCTGTTATCAAACCTTTCAGAGCGGTAAGACCTCCTGCCGATATGGCGCAACTCGTAAGCTCGCCTCCTTATGATGTCGTTGACTACGATGAAGCCAGGGAATTGTCCAGAAATCCACACAGTTTCATACATGTTGTTCGCTCCGAAGTCGATCTGTCTGAGGGAACAGATCCTTATTCCGATGTCGTTTATGAGAGAGCAAGGAAAAATCTCCTGAAAATGCTAAAAGACGGACTTTTGACAGAAGATGAAGGAGAATCTTTCTACGTCTACAGGCAACAGATGGGCGAACACGTTCAGATCGGTCTCGTTGCTTGCTGTTCAGTCGATGAATATGAACAAGACAAGATAAAGAAGCATGAGTTCACGAGAAAGCCGAAGGAAGAAGACCGTGTGAAACATACGCTCGCTGTCAAAGCAAATACAGGAATGGTGTTTCTTGCATGTCGCGACGACGGACGAGCTGACAGTGCGTTGCGGGAGGCAACCGATAATCACGAACCGTTGCTTGACACAATCGATGAGAATAACGTCAGGCATACTATTTTCAAGGTCGCTGAACTGGATACCATGAAGCACATACGGAATGTATTTGATGCTTTTCCTCAACTCTACATAGCTGACGGACACCATAGAGCCGCGTCCGCAGCGAGAGCGCGCGAGATTCTCAGGCAGAGAAATCCTCATCATACCGGTAACGAAGAGTACAACTTCTTCTTGGCAAGCATTTTTCCACACAACCACTTGAAGATTATGGACTATAACCGTGTAGTTTCAGATCTGAGTGGTCTATCAGTGTCTTCTTTCCTGAAGCGCGTTGAGGAGAGTTTTCTAGTTGAGAAAGCTCCTTCTTCGCCCTACAGACCTGACTCAAAGCATCAATTCGGAATGTACATTGGTGGACAGTGGTACCTTCTTGAGGCAAGGCCGGGCACATTTCAAGCATCAGATCCTGTGGAGAGTCTTGATGCAAGCATTCTCCAAAATAACCTTCTTGGACCTGTACTTGGTATCAATGACCCCAGAACTGATTCCAGGATCGATTTCGTCGGAGGCATAAGAGGCCTTCAAAATCTTGAAGAGAAAGTAGGAGAAGGATGGGCAGTAGCTTTTTCCCTCTTTCCAACATCAATGGATGATCTGATTGCAGTTGCAGACTCCGGAAGGGTAATGCCCCCGAAATCTACATGGTTTGAGCCCAAATTGCGCAGTGGGCTGCTGGTTCATCTGATAACGTGAAGACCGCTGCACTCGTATTGGCAGCTGGCAAGAGCTTGAGGTTCAAGGGATCAAGACCCAAGCAGTTCGAAAAGCTTCTGGGTACCGAGATAATCGTGCGATCGGTGCGCATTTTTCTGGACTCACCGCACGTTGATGTTACGGCCTTAGTCATAGAACCAGGTAGATATCGTGAAACAGAAAAGCTCTTCTTGTCACATGGGATCAACGACGTCCTTATCACAGATGGTGGTCAAAGTCGCCAGGAGTCCTCTTTGCTTGGTCTTATGGTCCTGAAATCTTTAGGCGTTGAAAGAGTGCTGATACACGATTCGGCTCGCCCTCTCTTTAGGAAAGAGTATCTGGGTGAAATACTTGAACGAGTTTGTCCCGCAACTGGTGTCGTCGCGGGTCGACCTGCAAGAGACACAATATACAGATATAGAAACGATGCGGTGACGTTACTAGAGAGGCAGGAATTGTGGTTGGCAGAAACACCACAGTGTTTCTTCTTAGAGGAAATCCTGAAAGCACACACACGAGCGACCAGGATTGAGCTGAGCAATGCCACTGATGATGCACAGCTATTTGTGGCTTCAGGAGGAAATATCAGGTTTTTCCACTGTCAAAGTCCCAACGTCAAGATAACCGAATCTCATGATCTGAAGATCGCAGAAGCCATTCTAGATTCTTCCTGATTCTCAAGGAAGCAAGTAAGTTGCTGTTCAGCGTGCTTCAAGACATGGGGAAAATGCGCTTGTGCTTACTAGTAATCTACCTTGATTCTTCTGAAGTATATTGCCAATCCTGCAAGCCCACACGCAAAACCTACGAATTGAGGCATTGTGAGAGACTCTCGCAGGAACAGCCACCCCCAGAGGATACCCATAACCGGCTCGCCAATCAGTGCAATCGAAACATTCACTGACTTGAACCTTCGAAGCGACATCACAATAAACGTGTACCCGAAAAAAGAACAACCTACACCAATTAGAATGTAATAGAAGAGCTCTCTGGATGTGATCGGCCAGACAGCAGTGCTTTGTGAGTATGAGAAACCAAGTAACACAACCATAGCTACGCCATAGCTGATCTTGTTGAACCTGAATGCACCAAAGTGCCTTACACCTGTGCGTGCGATCACCACAAACACGCAAACCATAAGCGCTCCAGCTATCGCCAAAAGATCGCCTCTTGCCAGGGAAGGAGAAATCATCCTGTCAAGTGTGGGCATTAACACCATTCCCCCAGCCATAAGTCCCAGTGGAATAAGCATGAATCTGTCGAATGTCTCCTGGTATATGAGTCTGGATACTACTCCAATAACAATAGGCTGAAGAGAGAGGGGAATCACTGCCCCTGCAATTGTTGTGTGTTCAAAAGCAGAAATCCACAGTTGAAAATGAAGAGCCAGAAAAACCCCTGCCGTGACTGCAAGGGCGTATTGTTTGAAACTCTTTTGCATTAGTTCTGTCTTTGGTTTCTGGCCAGAGGTTACCGCAACATACATAATGAAGGCAAAAACAACACGATACAGGGCTATTCTGGATGGGCTCGTTCCAACGAGTCTTATTAACACACCGGAAAAAGAGACCAGTATGACCCCCGAAGCAAGAACGAACACGGGCGAAAACGCAGGCAGGGATAATCTTCTATTCATCTTTGAGAAGCTTCCCCATCCTGATAAACTCAAACCTCTTCCCGGCAAGCTTTACCACCCTTATTCTTGGCAGCTTCCTGTATCTCCTGTGAAGGTAGAATCCGATCGCTGCATCGTTTGATTTTTCGACATCAAGAGAGACTCGCCTGAATCCACTTTCTTCTGCCTTTCCCTCGGCATCAGCCATGAGTAACTCTCCAATACCGCATCCTCTGTATTTATCATACACAGCGATATTACTGATGTAGTATGTCTTCAGGTGACACCAAGACATTCGTCCTGCAACGAGAACCCTGGAGAATCTTGGCGAAGTCTGTTTCCTTAGGAAGCGCATACAAACCCATCCAGTCCTCAGATATGCCAGAAGAGATCCCCATGGAGAAAAACCGGTATACATGCCCAGGTTCTTCCCCCTCAATCTAGCAAAAGTCACTTTCTCGACACCGAAGATTGTGCTTCCATAAGAATAGAGCAAGGAAATCGAATCACGCCAGTTCGGTCCAAGTAGCGTTCGTAGAAACTCGCCCGCTGAGACTTCCAGAAGGTTGACGAAATCTTCACAGTCGGCCATCCTTGCGCTCTCGATTCGTATATCCGCTTTGTCAGAGTTATCCTGCATTGCTCTCCTCCTTTCACAATTCTACACCAGCTTTAACAAGGCATTTCGATCGATTCATCTAAATCCTATCGTTTGCGTAGATCCGCGCTGTTGATGTAGAATCTTGAGACAGGGAAACTATCTTCCGGAGGATTTAAATGCATTATACACTTGACAGATCTAACGTAATCTTCGAGATGAGCAAGGCCAACAAACCTGTTCTGACTTTGAAGTCCGGAGATACCATCACGATGGAAACAGAAGACTGTTTTGGCCACAGAATAACCAGTGAGGATCAACGCGTGGATGAGCAGTTTGACTTTTCCCATGTTAACCCTGCCACAGGCCCTATCTACGTCGAAGGTGCAAGTCCGGGCGACTGTCTTCTAGTAACAATAGACAAGATCGAACTTGATTCTCAAGGAGTCATTGAAACAGCACCCGGCTGGGGTGTTCTGGGTAAAGAGGTAAAAGAAGCAAGAACTACTATCGCTGTCATACAAGACAGTACAGTTGATTTTCATGGTCTCTCATTTACAGCCAGACCCATGATAGGCGTCATCGGAACAGCTCCTTCAACCGGTGCTGTTGGTTGTAGCACGCCCGGGCAGCACGGTGGGAACCTTGATACGAGAGAGATCACAGAGGGTTCTGTAGTCTACTTGCCGGTATTCGTTCCAGGGGCTTTAGTTGCGATTGGTGATGTACATGCCTTGATGGGAGATGGTGAGTCCTGTGGTACAGGTGTCGAGTGTCGTGCTACCGTCACGATCGCTCTTGAACTTGCGAAAGGTCAAGACCTGTCGGGTCCACTCGTTCAAGACTCCTCAGGGCTGTACGTCCTTTTCAGCTCTGATACTTTGGAGAATGCAGTTAGAGGGAGTCTGGACCGTGCAGTATCACTTATTTCTGCAGAAAGAGAACTCACATGGGTTGAATCCTACATGATTGCTAGTGTTGCGTGTGATGTTAAGATTAGTCAGCTGGTGAATCCCCTGATTACTGCAAGGACGTTTATTCCAAAGAGCTTGCTTTCTTCGACAAAAGGCTTTTCGAGTAGCGGTCCATGATCACATGAGACAGGATTTGATTATGACAAAGTCAAGAGTGAAGAAACTCAAGGGTGGATATGTTGAGGGCGACTACGTTCTGTACTGGATGCAAGCTTCTCAGCGAGAAGAGTTCAACCTTGCGCTGGAATTTGCTGTTCAATGTGCAAATGACCAGGAGAAACCTCTGGTTGTCTTCTTTTCTCTATATCCTGATTTCCCAGAAGCTAATACACGTCATTTTTCGTTCATGCTTCAAGGACTTCAGCAAACTGCTCGGACAATCCAGGACAGGCAGATACGCTTTGCTTGCAGTACCGGTGATCCGCGAGAAATAGTCTTAAGTATAGCTAAAAGAGCTTCATGTGTCGTTTTTGACAAGGGATACACGCACCTTTGCAGAAAATGGAGAAGGTCAATTCTGAAAGCAATTGATGCAATGGTTTTTGAGATCGAAGACAACGTGGTGATACCTGTTAGAGATGCTTCACACAAGGAAGAATACGGTGCTGCGACATTAAGAAGGAAGATCATGAATGTACTGCCTGCCTATCTTGAGGAAACCCGCACTGTTAAACTCGAAACCCACTCTCTTGATTTGGACCTGCAAATGGAGGAGCTCAGCCTTGACGATCTCGAAGGGGCACTCGAAAGACTTCGAGCTGATAACAAAGTGCCTGCCTCATCATGCTTTAATGGAGGCACGGACAATGCAAAGAAACTCCTTGCAGATTTCATCGAATACAAGCTGCCCGCTTACCATGACCTTCGAAACGATCCATGCAAAGAATACCAGTCATCATTGAGCCCTTACCTTCATTTTGGCCAGGTCTCCCCGATCTTTGTTGCACAACAGGTGCTGAAGCATCCAGGACCTGGTACGGATGCATTCATCGAAGAACTGATCGTTAGACGCGAGCTAAGTATGAACTTTGTTTACTACAACCAATCATATGATTCACTAGATGCACTGCCAGAATGGGCCAGATCAACCCTGAGGGATCATGCACAGGATCCCCGACCTTACACTTACAGTCTTGAGGAACTGGAGTCTTCAAAAACACATGACCCATATTGGAATGCTGCACAGACTGAGATGGTCATAACAGGAAAGACGCACAACTACATGAGGATGTACTGGGGAAAAAAGGTAATCGAGTGGTCACCTTCTGTCGAGACAGCCTTCGATAACCTCATATATCTCAATAACAAGTATGAGCTCGACGGGAGAGATCCTAATAGCTATGCGGGAGTCCTGTGGTGTTTCGGAAAGCACGATCGCCCGTGGAAAGAGCGCCAGATATTCGGTAAAATCAGGTACATGAATTCCTCCGGACTAGAGAGAAAATTTGACATGAAGTGTTATATAGAAAGGGTTTCAAAACTCAAACAGCTCTCTCGAGATCGGCCTAGAAGAAACAACCTGATTCGTGAATGACAGGTAAATAACCCTTGAAAGAACTCTCATCCGAATATGGATCAAAGAATCTCTCGTCCTCTGCCAGGTGTTTGTTTGTGTGTCCAAAGACATAGTGCCAGACTTGCAGCAACACCTCTTTGAAATCTACGCCTGCTCGAACTGAAGTAAGGTCAGAGAAACGTTCTTTCATCTCAGGTGCATAGAGTCTTAGCCAGTCTGCCAGAACCTCTGTGGCATTCTCTAAAAGCGTTTTGATCACTGCAAGATCTCTTTTTAGAATCACCGCAACATTCAGTCGATCTTCTTGAATATAGTTCAGCTTTACCAGGACCTTCTTGCAGTCACGCTCATCCCACGACCTTTCTACAACGGTTTTTGCTACTTTCTTAATATACGCATCGACTATCTCGGTGCTGATCTCTGATACAATCTTGTCCCTTGAGAAGAAAGAAATCCTCCAGCTTATATCCGGAAAGGCCTTTCTGTCAGCTGCGTGATCTCCGAACGTGGTGAACCAGAAGCTTCCGTATTTCCAGTTGTGACTTCCCCAGTACAGCCTTTCAAAATTCTGAGGAACATCCTCATTTGCAAAGAGTGTGTATTCTCCATATCCGGGCTTTTTAATATCTTCTTGTGAGACGATCATCTTCATCTCGTCAAGAATTCTCATCCCGTACCAATCAAGGCACACGCAACCCACAATAAAGAAAAGATACTTTGCCCACGATACCTCTTCAAAACTCAAACCTTTGGGCTGGCTGAGATCACATTTCTGAAGGATGCTATGTGCGAGATGCCTTCCCAGTGCATCAGAATTCTTGTTAAGGATTTCAATATCCCCGGCAGTAAAGCAGGTGAAGTTGAGATAGGATTGTCCGTCTTCTTCCCTTATTGCTCGAACAGCCCTGAATTTCTCCAAAAGCTCTGCAGAGACCTCTTTTGTAGCAACAGGTCCCTCACACAGTCTCGCAATTAGCTCCTGGCCTTCTTCAGTCTCAAGAGCGGCCTCCTTCTTCCCCGTGCCAACAATG
>PWXG01000223.1 GCA_003561215.1 Thermotogales bacterium | reverse complement strand
TTCTCTCCCGCGTACTGACGGGCGCGGTCCAGCCAGGATTTCACGCGATCGAGGCCCGGGATCTTCGCTGCCTGTTTGGTCATCCGGGCGACCGCTACCCGGACGGCCTTCCGGAACGTCCGTGGGTCGGACGCCGCCAGTTTTGTCATGGCCAGCGGGTCCGCACCCAGACGTTCGGCCATCCGCAACCAGGTCCGGACGTCCGAGCCGTAGGCGGCCGCCACCTTCTGCATCTGCGATTGAGAACTTACGACAAACGGATCGTCCATGGCTTGTGCCTCCTTGCACTCGTGTTTCGACTTGCGGTCCTTGCGGCCTACCCGTTCGGGCAGCCGGCTGAAATCGGTCTTCTCCGCCCATTCCTGACCGTCCCAACCCCCGGCTTCTCCCCGGCGCTTCTTTGCGTGGTAGGCGCGGACCTGGGCTTTAGATTTGAATGGCATAACGGCCTTCCTTGTCCGGTCTAGCCTAGCACGTACGGCCGGATTCGTCCAGGTCTAATCCCAGCCGCTGGCCGGCTCGTGGCCGGCTTTCAGGGCCTCGGCCGTGCCCTGGACGAGCGAGGTCGGGTCCATGATCCCCGTGAACATCACCAGCATTTCCCGGCAGGGCTGGCGGAGGTCCTCCGGGAGGGCCGGGACCGTCCGGCCGTCCGGCATTCGGAGTTCCGCGCCCTCGACGATGCCCGCCAGCATCCCCTGAACGGCCTTGAACAAGCCGGGCGGCCACCGGTGGGCCAACGAGCACCGGAGTTCGTCCACGCCCTCCTCGCGGACCTTCCGCACGACCCGCGCCATATGCTCCTCGATCACCGCGCATACGGGGCCGTCCGGCAACGTCTGGCCCGACTGAGCCGGCATCGCGAACGCCAGGAGATCGGCCACGGAGCCGTCCGGCCATTGGAGGAGAACGGCCACGGTCGTCCGGGAGACCCCGAACTCGGTCACGCGATCGGCCAGGGATAGTATTTGCCAGTTCCGGAGGACCACCGAGAGCAGCTCCTGAGACTCCTGGAGGCCCTCCAACGAGGCCCAGACGGCCTCCGGGACCTGGGCTTCCCGGCATAGCTGCTCCCGACGCAGGGCCAGCATATCCAACGAGGCCACCAGCCATTCCAGGAACGGCCCGGGCTGGAGCTGGCACAGGGGCGCCGGTTCTTCCAGGGAATCCCGGTATTCCCGCAGTAACTGCAGGAGCAATATCCATAGTTCTTTCCCGTGCTCGATCATTCTCCCGGCCCCCGTAGCGGGCCCTCACAAGCCAAAAGTAGTTTCTGAAACCAGGGGCGGACGTCCCGGGCCTCCGGCCCGAGCCCCCGTACGTACCGGTGGACGGTCTTGTTCGCGGGAAACCCCGGGTCGTCCGGAACCCGTACGTGCCGGAAGTACCGGTTCAGGATCGCCCGCAGGGTCGCCGGGCAAAGGCGACAACCGTAGTCGCCGATGGCCGTCCGTCCGGCCCCGCTGGCGGAGGTCAACATCCGGCCATCGGGTTCGAGCAGGCACGACAGGCTCAGCAGGTGCAGGTCGCGATAGGGAAGGTGATCCCAGAAGTCGAAACCGACGATCAGATCCGGCGTACCCAGCAACCGCGTAAAGGCCTTGTCCATCACCTGGTGACCCGGCCGGAACAGTAGCCGACGGTGGACCCCCGACACCGGCCAATCCGTCTCCAGCTTTTCCAGGCTCCGGGCATCCATGGCCAGGGCCGTGATCGCCCTCGCAGGCCCGCCCGCCGGATGGGCCAGGATCTGGCACCCGGGTCCGATCCCGGGCCCGCAGACCAGGATATGCCGGGCCTCCATCTGCCTCGCGACGTCCCAGGCCCACCACCATCGGGCAAGGCCGGCCGCCCTTCTCGGATCGGACTGGTGCTCCGGAAGCAACCGGTCATCGGCCATAAAACGGGTCCTGTTCGTTCGTCCCCCCGTGCGTGATCGGCACCGAGGTGTCGGGTTCGACCTGGCCCGGGGCGTCCGGGACCGCCGGCGCCAGCAGGCACGCGATCCCGTTAGCCAGCTGGACCCGGTAATTCTGGTTGACGGCCGTCACCTGGACCGGCCGGTTCTGCCTCAGGTATTCCTCGCAGAAAAGTAGGAAGATCTGTAGGTGCGGTTCGGACGCCCGGAAGGCCGCCGGGCGAGCCCGCGAGTACTTTTGGAACAGCGAGGACAGCAGATGCGGGTCGGTCGGGCCCGCCTGGCCCGATACCGGAGCCTGGTTCGGCTGCGGGGGGTTCGGCGGAACGGGGTCGCCGATTCTCGGGATCCCCGGATGAGGTTGAAAGTCCATTGTCGGCTCCTTTACATGATCTCGTTGCAGGAAAAGCCCTGCGGATTCCGGTAATCGTCCTGCCCGTCGTCAGGCGGACCGGCAGTTTCGTCCGTAGCTTCAACGGGATCCTCCTCGTCATCGGTTTCCTCCCCCGGTCGCACGGGCGGCTTCAACAGCCCCATGTCCAGCAGGACCCGTAGTCCCTTGGGCGTGAGCAGGTTCCAACCCTCGACCTCCTTGGCGTACCCGCGTTTGACCAACCGGGTCCGGTCCTGTTTGCTGATCAGGTCGCCGTCCCAGGTCGCGGTCGTCAGTTGTTGCAGTTGTTCCAACATGCTTCCCTCCTTCGGTGATTATCGGCGGTCGTCCACGCCCAGGAACTCGCCCATGCTGGCCATGGCCGACTGGCCGGATAATC
>PWXG01000141.1 GCA_003561215.1 Thermotogales bacterium | reverse complement strand
TCATCGACCAGTGAGAACGCGCCTATAGAATCTTCTGCATGGGTGTCAGTTCCCAAAGAGATTATCAGCAACTCTGGACCGAAATTCTCTATTGCAAGAAGCGCTTTTTCGAGCGCTTCACAATAAGTTTGTCCTTCTGTTCCAGTGGGAAGGGGGATATTCAGTGTATATCCCTTTCCTTCTCCTTCGCCTGTCTCAGACTCAAAACCGCTTATCCACGGGTAGTGGATTTTCGGGTCACCGTGCAGTGAAGCGCAGAAAACCGTAGGGTCGTCATAGAAGATATCCTGTGTGCCATTGAAATGGTGAAAATCGAGATCCAGGATGGCGACCCTTTCTGAAGTCGTTCCCTGAAAGTACCTTGCGGCTATGGCGGCATTATTGAAGTAGCAGTAGCCTCCACCAATTCCCTTGGAAGCGTGATGGCCTGGCGGGCGGGAGAGGGCGTAAGCGACCTTGCCGCCGTTAACGACATCTTCAAGTGCAGACAGAGCAGTAGATACCGAGTCGAGGGCAGCAGAAAGGGAATTCTTCATCAGCGGTGTTCCTGTATCGAACATACGGTCGTAACCGAAGACTTCAGGAAAGTACTCCTTGTCCGGAGCAAGTGCATCGCACCGCATTCGCATCCAGCCAAGATATTCAGAGTCGTGTACCAAAAGCAGGTTTGATTCGTCAAAGTCTTTTGGTTCAACAATCTTGACGCCTTCCAGATCTGCGAGGCTCTGCTTGAGTATTTCTATCCGATCCGGCTTATCCGGGTTTTCGACCCATTCCCCATTTTCAAGTTCGCGTCTCGGTAGATGGAGCAGGTGCCTGCTGTGACAGAATACATTCATATGCTATCCCCTTTCTGATAAGAACGTCCCACTCATATAGTGTAACGTGAACAGAGAGTTTTATCATCCGGATTCTTCTCAAGGTGTTTACCAATAAACACATAGTGAAATGCTATGTCCAGATAGGAAAACTCGGGTTGCCTTCTTCCTGATGAAAGTCTTGCCGCGTGATTGTCAGGCCTACAAAACCTGATAGACTCTGTCTGTTCGGTGTTACTGTCTTGAAGCGAGGTGGTTGGATGAACCTGGACAAACTGCACTTTCCGGAATCAGGTGAATGGCTGAATACTGAGAAGAAGCTATCTGCGGAAACACTGAAGGGCCACGTGGTCCTCCTGGATTTCTGGACTTACTGCTGCATTAACTGCATGCACGTTCTGGAGGACCTTCACTGGCTTCAGTGTCACTTTCGAGACAAACCTTTCGTCATCGTGGGCGTACACAGCGCGAAATATCCGAATGAGAGAATTCATGCCAATATTGAATCGGCCATTGTTCGTTACGGTATCTCCCATCCCGTTTTCGTCGACAGCGAGTTCAAGATGTGGGACATGTACAGAATAAAGGCCTGGCCTTCCTTCGCACTCTTTGGAGCTGACGGCATCCTGTATTCAAAGACATCTGGTGAGGGTAAGCGGGGTCATCTTAACAAGAAGATACACGAAGCTCTCGATGCAGCTTCTGACAATGGTAGCCTTGCAAAAGGGAGAGTGCATATCGCCACGAAATGTTATCATGCAAGAACCGACAACACTCTCGCATTTCCTGGGAAACTGGCTGTCAACAAGGAAAATGGCCATCTTTTTGTTTCAGACTCAAACAACAACAGAATCCTCCACGTCGATCCTTTCGATCACGAATACGCTCGAGTGATTGATGTCATAGGGTCGGGGAATCCCGGAAACGAAGACGGATCTTTTGCCACTGCTTCGTTCAATAAACCACAGGGCATAGCATCTGAAAACGGACTGCTTTTTGTTGCAGATACGGGCAATCACCTTATCAGGATGATTCACTTGCGAGAAAGAAACGTCCGCATAATTGCAGGAACAGGTGAAATCGGATACTCGAGAAGCTACAGTGGACCGGCAACCAGGGCTTTGCTCAATTCCCCGTGGGATATCGCTTCTGACGGAGAGGCCCTTTACATAGCGATGGCCGGACTTCACCAGATATGGCGACTCGATATGGAGACACGTGAAATGATTGTAGCTGCAGGTAACGGCTACGAAAGCATTGTGGACGGTCCTTCAGCTGCTGCAAGCCTTGCTCAGCCAAGCGGTATATCCATTTGCGGAGACAGGGCCTACTTTGTCGATTCAGAGACTTCTTCACTACGGTATCTGGACATTCGGAAAGGGGATGCCCACACGCTAATAGGAACAGGCCTGTTCGATTACGGGGACACCGTCGGACCTTTTGTCAGGACTCTCTTACAGCATCCTGTTGGACTTCATGCCCTGCAGGACCGAGTTTATCTTGCTGACACCTACAATCATGCAATCAAGGTCGCAGAGCTTTCCGGCAGGCGTGTGAGAACGATCGTCAGATCAACAGGAGACAGACTGTTCAACACAGCCGGGAAGCAGCTCTCAGAATTGCCGCTGTTTGAACCCAATGATGTACTTTGCCACAATGGCGTTCTCTATATCGCAGACACAAACAACCACGTAATCAGAAAGCTTGAATCTAATGCTACAAAGCTTATTACACTCAATATAATGACCTGATCGGTTCACTCAGAGAAGAACGAATTCGACTCACGGTTCACGATAGTCTACCTCATTATTCTTCCAAAATGCTGTTTCTGCTGTCAGAATTCCCTGCAGAACTCACAATCATAGCACCATATTCGCTATTGAGCTCCAG
>PWXG01000096.1 GCA_003561215.1 Thermotogales bacterium | reverse complement strand
TGGATTTCTCCAAATACTATGAAAACCGATCCTGATCTTGACAGTATTCGAGACTCAAACTTCTTCCGTGAAGCACTATGCGAGTCTGCCTTAAAGGAAGCAGAAGAAGCAAAAAGATCTGTCCCGGTCACGGTCGAACTCCCCATCCAAACAGACAGTCAGAGTTCCCAAAGAGTTATTGTTGCTCTCCATTGGAGGTTTGGGGATGCGTCAAGTTTTGTTCAGTTATGGGCTGACCCTGCTAAGAAAGGCCTGGCTCGCGTGTTAGCTATTCAGTCTTCCCAAATCGCCGGACCAGGTCAATTCTGCTGGGACAACATCGAAGTCGCAAAAAGAGAAGTGACCGGAGAGCTATATCGCTATTTCAATGGAAGTATCCCCTCGGGGTCTGCTTTACTCCTTGGTGGTGCATCTCAAGGAGCACGACTTGCGCTTGAGATGACCCTGGAAGGCTATCTAAGACCAGGGAAGCTCGTTCTTGTTGTGCCTGCCGTGAGGGATCCTGAAAGGCTTTTTGCTTCCACTCATGCTGTCCCGGAAGCACTTGATGTTCTGATCATAGCCGGTGCCGAAGATCCACTCACTCCTCATGTCGAAAGACTCCATGAAACACTGCAGAGATCGAGTATAAGGAGCAAGCTAAAGATATGCGAAGGTCTTGGTCACACCTTCCCGGACGACTTCGGCAACATACTGACGACATTTCTGAGAGCCAAGAACTGCAGCACTTGATCTGACATCCTGCTAAAGACAGCCGAACTGAGGGTTCCTTCGTGGATCTTCTCGAATGGCTCAGACGTAAGTATATGTGCTTGCTCGGCCGCACTATAACCATTAATCCTCGTGTTTCCTGGCCAGCACATAGAAGTGATAACTGCTCTTGTTGCCATAGTAGTCCCTGATGGAGCGAAGACTTATGATCTCGAATTCTCCTAACAAATCTTCCAGTGTAGTTCTGTCTACATAATAGTGGGGTATGCCGTCTTCAACACCACCCGTCTTGATGATCGTTCTCTCGTCAATCTTCTGACCTTTTGCGCTTCCCAGTGATTCGCTGTCGGCGGAATTGAACGTTACAAAGAATTCCCCACCCGGTTTCATCACCCTGCTTACTTCTGACAAGGCTTTCACGACATCATCTCTGAAACCGTGGTAAATCACGTAAAATGAGATAACAAAGTCAAAGGAGTCGTTTTCGTAGGGCAGTTTCGCCATCTCTCCTTTTCTGACGTCGATCAGCAGCCGATGGTCGCGTGCCTTTTGTCTGAGCATGCCAACTGCCTCTTCGGAAGCATCTATAGCACTCACTTCAAAGCCCGTGCTGGCGAATAGAAGTGCGTGCCGGCCAATGCCGCACCCCAGGTCCAGGAGTTTGCTCCCCTTCCCTCCCCATCGAGCGAGAAGGTAGTAAGCCTCCGGAGCGGGGTTTGACCAAAACTCGTGATCTGCGAGCTTCCATTTCCACTCATTCTGCATATTCCTTACTCACTCCTGTCAGGATCTCCCGAAATCAACGGGAAACTGACTAGAGAAGTGACTTTTGCAACTAGGCTGTCAGGAAACCTCTCCAGTCTTCCGTTATAGAAGCTCGTGATCTCATTGTAGTAATCTCGAGCATGTGAAATCCTTTCCTCTGTGTGTGAAAGCTCCTTCTCCAGCGCAGTATAGGCTTCGTTGCTCTTTAGAGGAGGGTATCTTTCTATCAAAGCCTTCAGAATCTTCTGAGTATCCTCCGGATGCTCCTCCAGTTCCTTTCGGGCTTCCGCCGTGTTATTCTGAACAGCTTTCTCGTGATCCGTTATGCCTCTGACAACGTTGACGAGCCGAGGAACAAGATCGTGTTTTCGCTTCAGCTGAATATCAATCAGCGACATCCCTTGCCTGACGCGCTCTCTCAAGGATTTCATACTGTTGTAGACAACCCAGAACCATCCTGAAAACCAGGCCACCAGGTGCAGAGCCGTAAACCCGATATATGAACCGACAGAGGCTCTCCCAACAGGCGAAACAAGGCCGGAAATCCAGACAGCGATGACAATGCTCGCGAAGCCTACAGACATGGCACCCCAATATCTCAGCCCATGCAAGAGGCTGACTTTTTCTTCTCCTTTTGTCGAGATCAGAAAGATGGGGCTGTCAGAACTCCACGCAATTTCCGGAGCAACCTTATCCATTCTCTCCCTTGCCTGACCGATTACGTAGATCTCTGCCCCAAGAGGAACACATGTTTCATGAAAGCGTCTAACATGATCAGAGTTTCTCACTTCAGTCTCAGGGCCTTTGCCAAAATATAAAGGGTCGGTATGGTCACATGTGGTTTTAAGCACTTCATCGCCATGAATCCTTGCACCCTCAGGATCCACCTGAACACAACCCGTCTCATCACAGACATCAAATAGAGTAATATCGCTGCTACCTGCTACCCGTGTCCAGCCGCTTTCTCGCCTGGTCCTCGTTTTCGTCTTTCCCTGTACGTCCTTGTAGGTCTCCCTGACAGTCCTGGACCATCTTTCATAGATACTCCAACTGTAATGCACACTCTCGGTCTCAGAGAGATAACTGGTCAGTGGTTTGCTCGCAAAGGTCTTACCGATTAGTTCGACAAGCCCTATGAAAACTCCCTTGGCCGTGCTTGTGGGAGTATCATCGACGATTCTTTTTCTCTTGAGGTTCGAAAATCCAAGGTATTGACAGATACCCGCAATGACCAGGCCTAT
>PWXG01000268.1 GCA_003561215.1 Thermotogales bacterium | reverse complement strand
CAATCGAGATGACGAAAGAAGGACTTCTTCGAGTATTGGATATCGGCACTTTATTCTCTTGCTCTTTTTACACTCTACCTGAACTTCAACCCTATACCTGCCCCATAAACCTGCTCTAATCCCAATTCCCCTCCTTGGAGGGGTGGCGGTTCTTGCCGGGGTGGGTCGATCTTGCCGATAACCAGGAACTGAGAACCGGGAACTATCTCTTTAGCAGTTAGCAACCAGCAACTATCAACAAATGACCGTATTTTTCGTTACTTTTTGCTGTCAGTGGAGGGTTCAGTGCGTTGATCAGAGTAAGCAACTTGAAGAAGTATTACGGCAAACACAGGGGTGTTGAAGAGCTTAGCTTTGAGATTCACCCCGGAGAAATCTATGGACTGATTGGCCCCAACGGAGCTGGAAAAACCACGGCGATCCGATCTATTCTCGGTTTGCTGAAAAGAGATACAGGCTCCATTTTGATAGCGGGTAAGAGAGTACCAGATGAACTGGAAAACGTAAAGCCTGACATCGGCTATCTCCCCGGTGAAGTGAACTACTATGGTGACATGAAAGTAAAGGACTTTCTCTCGTTCAACCGAAAGTTCTACGAGAGTGTAGACACGACGTATGAATCAGAATTGGTAGACTACCTTGACATCGATATCCAGAAGAAGTTCAAAGAACTCTCTCAGGGAAACAGAAAGAAGGTCGGAATACTCCAAACGCTTGTTCACAGGCCAAAATACCTGGTGATGGACGAACCGACGAACGGACTTGATCCGCTTCTTCAGGAGAAGCTTTATGACCTTCTAGCGAAGGAGAAAGAACATGACAGGGCCATACTGTTTTCGTCACATATTCTTTCAGAAGTCGAACGACTCTGTCAGCGTGTAGGAGTTATCAAACAGGGGTATCTTATCAGGGAGTTCACAATAGATTCTCTCAAGGAGTTTGCATCAAAGAGAGTCACAGTGGTAGGTCTCAAGAAGGCAGATCGTCTTAAACAATATGAAGTGGTTGAAGAGGGACAGGATCGAGTGACCTTTTCAGTGAAGCCTTCTGATCTGCAGGAGTTCTTAAAAGAGATAAGCAGCGTATCGTTTGATGACATAGAAATCAAGAACCCTTCACTTACCGAGGCCTTCATGGAGTACTACAGCGGGAGTGAGCAGTTATGAGAATAGCAAACCTCTTTCTTAAAGACTTCCGCTGGAACCTCAGGAGCCTGCTAATATGGATTGTGATCTTTGCTGCGTTTTCATTGATGTACATTCCGATAACTGATCACCTTCTTGCCCAGGCCGATGACATGATTCAGTTCATGGAACGTCTGCCAGAAGTGTTGCTTCAGATGTTCCACCTGGATACGGAGATCATGACCAGACCCGAAGGGATATTTGGTGGTGAGGGAATGAGCTTTGTTTACATCCTTTCTGCTATCTTTGCGGCAATGATTGCAAATTCACTTTTCGCAAAGGAGTTTGAAAACAAGACAATAGAGTATCTGCTGGTCAAGCCCGTATCAAGGACAGCTGTCTACCTATCGAAGCTTACAGTGATGCTTGTATGCATAGCTGTTCTAATCTGTGCATTCACTCTGTCTGTGGTGGGCTTTTTCGGGATCTTCATTGATCTGGACTACAACGTTCAGCTTCTATATGGATTTGGTCTGTATGCTCTTGCTGTCCAGCTGTTCTTTGCTGGCATTGCATCTGTGATAGCGATTCTGACGCAGAGAAGTTCTGTAACCATTTCAGTGTCGATCGCACTTGTGATCTTCATGTACTTCGGCGACACTCTCAGTGGGATTTTCGAGCCGATCAAGTGGCTGGGCGCATTCACCGTGTTCAACTACATACCTCTGGTTGAGACAATCAAGCAGGACAACGTGATGGTCGGTAACGCCCTGCTCATAATGCTCTTCTCTGCTGTGTTCTTCGCAATCGCCCTTTGGGGATTCAGAAGAGTTGACGTGAAGGTATAGTAGCTCTGTCCACTCCCTTAGCTCTTATAGCATCATTGTACTAATCAGGTCTGGTTTCTTGACGTTTCCACAGTTAGCTTCGGTTGTCCGTGTATCGTTTCTTGCAGCTATGAAAGCGGGAAAAAAAGAAGGCCACAACAATGCAGTGTTCCTCGTGCAATAATCGCAAAGCCATCTTCCACAGTAGCGTAGGGGCAGAACACCGTTCTGCCCTGATATACGGACACACAAGTGCTGCAAGGTCGGAATGATCTGCCCTGATGCACGAATAGTGTTAAGATAAGGGCATAATGGTATTATGTAATACACCAAAAGACGTAAACCATCTTCCACAGTAGCGTAGGGGCAGAACACCGTTCTGCCCTAGAACACGAACGCTGTCAAGACAAGGGCATAATGGTATTATGCCCCTACCCTAAAAAGGCGCAAACCATATTCCACAGTAGGGTAGGGGCTGAACACCGTTCAGCCCTAACTTGCGTGTTTCCGGATTTCGCATGTTGTTTCTTGCCTTAACCTATAACCTTTAACTGCACCTCAAACCCGATCTTCTTCAACCGCCCTTGATTTCAACTCCAACTGCCCTTGGAAACCTTTAACCTGTTCTTCAAACCTTCCCTTCAACGATTAACTTCCAACCTTTTCTCTTTGCCAAATATCAGAAAGAGCACACCGCTCAACGCCATGATCAAGGCAAGAAAGATGAACATGGCCAGGTAGGAGTATTCTGCAATGAACCCAGCTGTCACT
>PWXG01000144.1 GCA_003561215.1 Thermotogales bacterium | reverse complement strand
TTAAGCGGGAAAAAAGGCTAGAGATTGCTTCAAGAAGCCATCGTATTTCGTCAATATAGGCCATCGAACCTGGACCGTACTTGTGTCCGAATGTATCGACCAGTCCCCAGTAGACTACTGTAAGGCTCTTCTTTGCTCCTGAATGGAGCAGGTTCTTGACTTCTTCCAGCATATCCCCGATGCCGTGCACTCCTTTTGCGATACCACCCTTGGTATGCATGCGCGTAAGCCCGGTGTTTATGAAGCTCTTCGAAGTTATGTGATAACCTCGAATGCCGTTATCGTGCAGGATTTCAAAGATCGTCGGGACAGGCAGGAATTTGAGCGGATCCATGCCCATACGCGTAAGGCTGTCTCTCTCCTGGAAAATCGGGGTCAATTCGATCATATTAGAAATACAACCAAATTCCTTGAGGAAAAGATAGTAGCCAAGCATCCCATGGACTGCAGGAACGGTTGCAGTATAGAAGCTCGTCAGAGCAGCCGTTGTGGTTGATGGAAAAACGGAGCTCATTCTCGACAGGCTTGTTTCTTCCGTCAAGGGAGAGTTGCGTTTTCTCGTCAGTGGAAGAATGTTTTCGTAACCCATTGCATCAATCAAGAAGACGACGATTTTATCGACACCTTCTAGGTCTATGCCTTTGGCAGATAGATCCATTGATATGCCTGGAGGCATTGCACCGTAATGCTTCAGCAAAGCCGCAGAGAAGTCGACGATAGAATTGCTGCCGTACTCGGGCATCACAGAAGATGATCGTTGCATCAGCCCTTGACAGCTCCTTTCGTAAGTCCGCCTACGATATAATCCTGCAGCACCAGGAAGAAGATGAGCATCGGCACTGCTCCGACAAGTGCAGCCGCTGTAAAAGGTCCCCATGCGGTCTCGAACCTATCAGAGAATTGCCACAACCCGACTGCGTAAGTCCACTTGTCAATGTTCTGAAGCATTATCTTGGCAAGGACGAATTCGTTGAAAGTTGCCATGAAGGTCAGGATGGCAACGACTGCCAAAATCGGTCTGGCAAGGGGCAGAACGATCTTGTAGAACGTCTGGAATCTTGTTGCGCCATCAATAAGGGCTGCTTCTTCAAGAGTGTCGGGGATTGTATCGAAATATCCTTTGATAAGCCATATGTTAAATGCTATACCACCGGAGTAGACGAGCACAAGTCCGCCAAGAGTATCAAGCCCCAACGACGGGATATAGCGCCCCAGAAACTGCAGAAGTGCATACAGAGCGATCATGAACATCACAGCCGGAAACATCTGGATCAACAATAGAACAAGGAGACCCTGTCTTCTTCCAAAGAACCTCATTCTACTGAAAGGATAGGCTGCGAGAGCCGATGCACTGACCATGACCAGCGCGACTGAAAGCGCTACTATTATCGAATTGAAGAGCCATCTCATGAAGAAGAAATATGTCATCTCCTTCTGAGCCCAAACCTGGTTTGCTCTGAAGAGCGCTGAATCCATAGTCCTGAGATCACTGTTGAATTGGGAAGAGTACACTGTCGGACGCTCCAGGAGCTCCGAGATAAGTCTTGAAGATCTCTGGTAACGAGCGTTGAAGGTAGGAAATGTCCTGTTGTAGACACGGATGATATCCTCAAAATCTTCCAGTGTGAAAGAAGCTCCCATTGTTCGAAGGTGAATGTAATCGAAGATCTTGGCCTCCAGTTCTTCCTTCAGTATTGAGATCTCTCTTATCATCTCGTGCAACACTTTCGTACCTTCTGCAGCATCACTGTACGCTCTCTCGAAATCATTGAGCCACGTAAGCGCCCGGTATCTTCTTGAGGGTCTTTCGTTGAACAATGGAGCAACGACAGGTCCAACCTTGTCGAGATACCACTGGGCCGTCTCACGTGAACCGATTTCCTGTGAAGCCCTGTGAAGAGCCAGGTCGAGCCTTGCATATTCCACATGTCGATCAATATCAGCTTCACGTTCTCTTGCGCTTGGTTCGAGGGCATTAACAAGAGCCTCTGCTTCCCGAAGCTTCTCTGTTTCCTTCTCCAGGGTTGTCATATTCTCATTGAGAGTTTCGTTTATTGACGCCAGTTGTTCAGAAGCGTCCAGCAGACCCGACATGACTCTCTTGATACCGGTAACTGCAACACGCAGAATTTCGAAGGCTCTTCTAATATCCGGATCATTGTGCCTTTCAAGAAGCTCTTCAGACCTGCTCTCGTACCAGACCATCTGTGCTGAGAGTGCTTCCAGCTGCTGAATAACCCGAGCATCCTCGAACTCTGCATCTTTCAGAAGTGATATGGCTGTTTTGAGATTCTCATTTGACCGGGACATGTCCTGGACCACAGATACAAAATCCGGCGGTGCAGACACAGCTGATGATGGAGCTTTCTGCAGTACCCTGTTTACACTGGTTTGCAATGCTCTGAGCTTCTCGGTTTCCGGGACCACAACAGGCGATATCATATCCAGAACAAGATGGAGCTCCCTGATGGCAGTTCGCGCTGTTTCAATTTTGGACTCGAGCTGGGGTATTTTCGCCCTGCTCTGCTCATAAGACTCAAGGGCTTCAGCATACTCTTTTTGGGCTTCACCAAGGAACCTGATTCTGTTTTGTTCAAGTCGATCGATCAGTTGTTTGTTTGCTTGTTGCAGTTTTGTCCAGACTGCCGAAGCCATCTCAAAGCTCTGAGAAAATGCCCGCCATTTTTCGTGAACAGAGTCGAACAGCTCCGCATCAATGTGATCGGCCAGTGCGGAAATATTCCTATCAACTCTTCTCTGTTCTCTTCGACTCCAGCCGGAATAGTCAACTGAGATTGCACTTATGTACTCTCCTGTGGAAGCGAGAAGCTCCATAGTCTCATCCTTCTGAGGAAAATCGACATCTTTCAGAATACCAACAAGGACGTCTTTCTCCTGGAAGACAGTTTCATATGTGTTCTGATAAGCTTCAATATGCTCGTGCATATCAGATGCGTAGGGTCCCAACCGCTCCACGTAGAATAAATGTCCATCGGATAGCAGAGCATGTGTGGGAAAGATCTTCGCAAGAGCGGCCCTGTAGCCTTCGCTTTGCGGAGTAACTGCCATCTGGTTCATTCTATCGGAGACTCTTTGAACGTCCAGGGATCTTATTCGCTCCATTTCTTCGATCATGGCCTGTTTTCCATCGTCCTTCATGTAGTTCCACACACCCTCGAACCGCGTTGATACGGTGTCTGCAATCTTCCTAGACTCTGACAGGAGAGAGTCGAGTTTCTCAAGAAAGGCGTTCACTGACTTGACAATACTTTCTTCAGATTTGTCACGGAATTCGCCCGTGCGATAAACTGCACTCTGCATGTCCAGGACGAGTCTCGGAACGCTTCTTTCCGGGATAATCAGGTTTCTGTAATGCTGCAGTGTAACCCTGCTTGAGAAGAGCTTTGTCGAAAAAGCAGCTTGATCACGTCTTATGGATGTAGTAATAAGCCACAGCATAGGAAAGAGCACGACAGCGAGTACCAGGATCAGTATGAGGTGCCTGAGCCAGTAACGCTTTCTTTCGATTGCCATTACCTGCTCACCTCCTCAAACGATCTGGAGATTTTGAAGTTCAGCCAGCTGAAGCCCGCTACGATTGCGAAGATGATTATGGAAATCGCGCTGGCAAAGCCAAAATCTTGTCCCCTGCCGTAGAAAGCAAGTTTGTAAGTGTAGGATATCAGAATATCAGTTGATCCTGCTGGCGTTGTTGCCCCGGGAATCGGTGGACCCCCTTCGGTTAACAGGAATATTCCCACGAAGTTATTGAAGTTGAAAGCAAAACTCCCGACTAGAAGCGGCGCGACCGTAACCATCAGCAGCGGGAAAGTAATCCTCCCAAATTGCTGTACCCTTGAAGCGCCGTCAATTGATGCTGCTTCGTAGAACTCGTCTGGAATACTCTGCAAAGCACCTAGGCAAACAGTCATCATGTAAGGGAAGCCCAGCCAGGTGTTTACCATCAGAACCGAAACCCTTGCCCAAAAGGCCTCGCCAAGCCATCTTATTGGTTCAGCGCCGAAAAGGCCCGTAACAAGAAAACGGTTTAGGATACCGTAGGTTTCGTTAAACAGACCATTTCTCCAGACAAGCACTGAGATAAACGAGGGTATTGCCCAGGGAATTATCAGCAGGGTTCTGTAGAGCTTCTTGCCCATTAATCGCCTATCGTTGAGAGTTATTGCAAGGGCAAGTCCCACGGTGAAGGAGAACAAGACACTCAAACCTGCCCAGGTGAATGTCCAGGAGAATATCGCGAGAAAGGGACCACGAATCCTTGGGTCCTCAAGAAGTCGTCTGAACTGCCTGAATCCTACATTCGCCACATATCCCATTACAGAGAATTCTCTTCCGAATTCATCTATGTCATAGAAGGTGCCATCTCGTTCTGCGAGATTCTGATCTGTCTCCCTGTTGTATACTACTGTTCTCTGTTCGGGTCTGGGTCCAGAAAAGTCTGTAATAGTTCTCAGCCCGTATTGACGCTCAATAGTTGCAAAGGTTGTGAAGAGAGTCTGCGGAGATAATCTGATTTGATTGCCGGTATCGTCAGTGAATTCAGCATTTCTGAGCCAGATCCCCCTTATCTCTGAGAAGAAATACGGAGCGTTGGCCCTTACATCCGGGTCCTTTGGTGCGTAGAAGTACTGGTAAGCCTCTCCTGTTTCAGAGATTAACGTGATGATCCTCTGGGTTTCAGGATCTCTTATGATCCTGTAGTTCTTGCTGTCGATTTTGGCGCTGTCTACAGTCCCTTCATGAAGCGTGCCGACAGCCCTGAGAATATTGCCCTGGCTATCCCTTGTTACTATGTCTGGTTTTGCTGAGAAGAACTCTTCGCCATCATCGATTCTCTCGAATAGAAGAATGAAGTCGTCAGTAGGCTTGTAATCCCTGATTCTCAGAAAGACAGAAAAATCATATTCTGTAGGTTCTTCAGGAATAAAGTAGTATTCGTTCAGGAGCCGCTGGACTACTTCTGGTCGTGTGAACAGATGACCTGTGCCGAAGTTGGTAAAAGCTACTTCAAAAGTGTAGTACATGGGATACAACGTCAGTGTGAAGAGCAGCACCAGGGCAGGGATCATGTACCTGTAGGGATAGCCCTTGGGGTTAAGTACAAAGAGATCGATCAAGACGGTTAGGATTCCCAGGACTATCGCAAGACTGTAACGCCCATCCATGTAAAGGACGAAGATCCCCCATACCGCGAATGCGTTAAAAAGCGCGAGAAACGCTACCACGCAAAGAAGAATCGCAAGCCTTTTCAGTGTCATGCTGCTCCCTCCAGAGACAGAATATCAAGCTGGCGGAGCACAAAAGCCCCGCCAGCCAATATTCGGAAACTTATCTCGCTCAAGTTTTTATTGTATTGCTGCTTTGATCTTTTCCACTGCTGCGTCCAGGGCGTTACCCACTGTATCCTGAGCATTTATCACAAGGTTCAGAGCGTCTTCCATCGACCCCCAGACAGCAGCCATCTCAGGAATATTAGGCATTGGTGTCCCGACAGAAGCACTTGCAGAGAACTGAATAATGTCGTAAAGCTCTGGTCCACCTTCGGCCTCGACTTCAGCATAGAGATCGCTCCTGACAACGCCACGTCTTTCGATCTCGAAAATCGCCTTCTGACCACGATAACTGCCGATATAGTTGACAACGAACTCGATTGCCTCAATTTTGCTCCTGGAACGAGAGTTGATCATGAAACCCTGAACTCCGACAAAAGGCTTCGGTGTTACCCCCGGCTCGAGATAAATGTCGCTGAAAGGAATGATACCGTAGTCAATTCCTGCATCCCTGTATAGGGGCGTTGCCCAGGGACCGTTGATGATGAAAGCTGCGAGTCCTTCAATGAAAAGACCATCCATCAGGGAGTAGTTCGCTCCTCGAGGCATGAGTCCCATGTCAAACCAGCTTCTAATAAGAGCCACGCCTTCAGCCGCACCCGGGTTGTTTAGACCTATATCATCCACGTCGAGCCCTTCGGGAGTATCCTTGAAGATGTACCCGCCGTAGCCCGCTATGAACGGGAAAGAGAAGTAGAAATTCGGAGCGTCATAGACGAACCCGACGATTTCGTCATCGGCGACTTCCATGGCGATACTCTCCAGTTCGGCAATCGTTGTAGGGACTTCATCTTCAAAGATGAGATCCTTGTTGTAGATAATCGCAATAGATTCTAGCGCATAAGGCAAACCATAAAGTCTGCCTCCATAACTGAAGGCTTCAACAGCTACGTCGTAATAAAGGTCACGCTGAGGCAAGAAGGGAATTGGTTCCAGAAGCCCGTCCATTGCGAGCTCCCCGACCCAGTCGTGGGCACCGATTATTATGTCCGGGCCTTCTCCGGCAGGCGCGGCGGGGAGGAACTTCGACTTGATGTCGCCAAAGACTACTTGCTGGATCTCAACCCTGATTCCGTAGTCTCTCTCAAACTCTGCTGCCAGTCTCTCAAGTGCAGGAACCTGGCTTTCGGAAGACCATATAACCAGGCCAGCGCCTGCAAATGAAGATATCAGTAACACCAGAAATACAATAACAAGAAATCTCTTCATAACTAAAACCTCCTCTTGATAATGAAGTTACAATCAGTGTTGCATTTAGAGTTGCATTTAGATTTTAGCAGATGGTTGACACAGGGGTTAGTTTTTCTAGGTACCAAGGGGTACAAGTAGAACACTTCAACGATGATTAGGGCTGAAAATAGGCAGTTATCTCCAATTTTCGTGCCAGAAGACTACTGATCAGATTGGATGAACAGCAAGTCCATTTGAGTGAAGTTCAGCCATGGAGAAGTCCACACCAAGCGACAGTTTGTATTTCTTGAGAAGGAAACTCTTCCCTACTTCTCCAAGCAACAGATACGTAAGAAGATCTTCATCAGACTTTGCTAACAGTCCGATGTGTTCTCTTGAGGAATCCACTTCAAAGGGAATAAGATCTGCGGCCCTGCATTTCAGAGGCTCATCATTTCCCAGTATTTTCTCTAAGAGTTGAGGCGAGACTGTACCGGGAGGACGTCCGTAATAACCCTTCACGTAACGTTCAACCTCTTTCGTTACAAGCTTATAACGTTCCCCGCTGATCGTATTAAGCACCGCCTGAACACCGACGATTTGCGACGTAGGTGTTACCAAAGGTGGGTAGCCCAGGTCCTCCCTGACGCGGGGAACCTCTTCCAGCACCTGCGGCAGAAGATGTCCCACCCGCTGACTCTTCAGCTGGCTCAGAAGGTTCGAGAACATGCCGCCCGGAATCTGGTTTTCAAGTATCTCGGGCATGATCGGCTGGAGAACAGTATCGTTTCCACTATGAGCATTTCGCACTTTAATGAAATGGCGGTTTATATGTCTGAGGAGACTGTAGTCGGGAGGAAGGGTGAGGCCAAGATCACTGAGTGCTGTCCACATTGCTTCGACAGCGGGCTGAGAAGTTCCAAGAGCAAGCGCACTTGTGGCAGTATCGAGAATATCAGCTCCTGCTTCGGCCGCAGTCATGTATGACATGTCAGCCAACCCGGTCGAGAAGTGAGAATGGACCTCAAGAGGCATGTCGTGATTTCGCTTTATTTCCAGAACAAGCTCTCTTGCTGCACCAGGAGTAAGCAACCCTGCCATGTCCTTTATGCACAAGGAATCCGCCCCCAAGTTGACGGCTTCATCGGCAAGGTCAACGAAGTACTCTATGTTGTGCACAGGACTTATGGTGTATGAAAGAGCGACTTGAAGATGCATTTTCTCCTTTATCACGCAGGCAGCTGCTTTCTCAAGGTTACGGAAGTCATTTAGTGCGTCGAACATCCGAACAATATCCATTCCATGTCGTGAAAGCGTTTTGACAAACAGTTCGACAACGTCATCTCCGTAGTTTCTGTAGCCAAGGAGATTCTGACCGCGCAGGAGCATCTGGATTCTTGTCTTCATGAACTTGTCTCTCAGTTTGTCCAGTCTTTCCCAGGGATCCTCGCTCAGATACCTCACGGCAGCATCATAAGTAGCCCCTCCCCAGATTTCCACAGCATGATATCCGACCGTGTCTACAAGAGAAGCTATTGCAACCAATTCGGGAGTTGTTATTCGCGTAGCCAGCAGGGACTGGTGAGCATCCCTCATCGTTGTGTCAACAAATGATACCTGCGCCACAAATCAGCCTCCTTCCTGTAGTACAATTATACAGAGAAGAAGGAGGGTTTTCATGCCGGTTGATCCGGAATACTATACTTTTGACCTGGTGGTAGTTGGAGCGGGTCACGCGGGTATCGAAGCTGCTCTTGCGGCAGCGAAGATGGGCCAACGCGTGCTCATGATGACCATAAATCTTGATAGCGTTGCATGGGCACCTTGCAATCCGGCAGTTGGTGGACCGGCCAAGGGTGTAGTCGTTAGGGAGATCGATGCCCTGGGCGGATACATGGCAAGAGTGACGGACCAGGCCGCGATAAACCTGCGGATGCTAAACACGAGTAAGGGAGCTGCAGTCCGAGCGCTTCGCGCTCAGATCGACAAATATGACTACAGCCGAATCATGAAGAGAACGCTCGAAAGACAACCCGGTCTTGTGCTGGTCAATGAAATAGCTTCACGCATACTTACGGATTCAGGCCGTGTAACCAGTGTCGAAACTCATTTCGGAGCTCAATACCGATGCAGAGCACTCATAATTGCCACAGGCACTTTTCTCGGCGGTAAGATATTTATCGGCCAGAAGTCCTTCAGAGCAGGTCGAATGGGCGAGTTCCCGTCGGAAGAGCTGAGTGATTCGCTCAAGAAGCTTGGATTCAGGTTGGGAAGATTTAAAACGGGAACGCCGGCACGAATAGCTGGAAAGAGCGTTGATTTTTCGCGAATGGAGAGGCAGGCGACGTCAAACGAGCCCCTGGCATTTTCCTACTCAAGCAAACCTCGGATTCTTCCTGATGATTGTCCTTGCTGGCTAACCAAGACAAATGCGACCACTCATTCCGTAATCAGGAGAGATTTGAAGTATTCGCCTCTTTACGGAGAGACAAAGCTGATAAATGCGATCGGTCCAAGATACTGCCCCTCTATTGAGGACAAGGTCATGAAATTCCCCTCTAAGGACAGTCATCAGCTCTTCGTTGAGCCAGAGGGAAAGGGTACAGATGAGTATTACATTAACGGTCTTTCAACAAGCCTTCCAGGTCTTACGCAGAAAGAACTTCTGCAGACAATAGAAGGGCTTGAAAAGGCAGAGATCGTGAGACCTGCCTATGCTGTGGAATACGATTATATACTGCCTCAACAACTTCATCCTACGCTTGAATCAAAACTTGTCGAGAATCTCTATTTTGCGGGCCAGGTGAACGGAACCAGCGGCTATGAGGAAGCTGCAGCTCAGGGTTTGATAGCAGGTATTAATGCCTCGGCCAAGCTGACCGACAGGGCACAACTCATACTGAAGCGGTCTGAAGCTTACATCGGCGTGATGATTGATGACCTTATTACAAGAGGCGTTGACGAGCCTTACCGACTGCTGACTTCGAGGGCGGAGTATCGCCTTCTGATAAGACACGACAACGCTCACCTTCGCCTTTCGCAGTATGGTTATGAATATGGCCTGGTAGAAAGGGAGTTCTATGATCGCGTCGAGATCATGAAACGGCAGGTTGACCAAAACATCGAAAGACTGAACGAAGTCGTTCTCAAGCCGTCTGCTGCACTCAACAACATTCTGGTTTCCAGGGGGACTACGCCTGTATATCAGAGCATCAGATTCTCACAGCTCTTGAAGAGACCGGAAATTACCTACAAGGATCTTGAGAAGTTTGATCCGCAGGCTATGAAGGACACGGAAATCAGGGAACAGGTTGAGACGCTGCTAAAATACGAGGGCTACTTGGGACGCCTTGAAGAAGAGGTAAAACGGTTCAACCTGATGGAAGATGAGAAAATCCCGGCAGGAACTGATTATCATGAAGTGCCAAATCTCTCAAGGGAGGCGGTCGATAAACTGAACAGAACGAAACCTGCTTCTCTTGGTCAGGCGATGCGCATTCCCGGGATTACCCCAGCAGATATCATGAACCTTTCAGTGCACCTGAGATCTAAGCGCAGACCACATATGAGGTCAAGAAAAGAAAAATGAGGGCCGCTGGGGCCCTCATTTTTCAAGTAGTACTCTCAGAAGTCTTTCTAACTCGTCTTGCCCAAGATTTTTGCCGTCTTTTAGAAGTTTGAATGCTGCTCTTATCACAAGAATACGAGGATACTTGCACATAAGGTTTCTGACCGGGTCATTGTAGGTTTGAGACTTCAGAGTGTGCCTTCCGTTCATCGAACCATCTCCAAAACCCCTTGACAGAGAATAAGAGGAGTATTATAATCTCCAGAGTTGGGGCTCGTAGCTCAGTTTGGTAAGAGCTTCCGGCTCATAACCGGGAGGTCGGTGGTTCGAATCCACCCGAGCCCACCAGGCGGCTCAGAGCCGCTTTTTTACTTACTTGCAAAGATTTTACCATGAGTGACACTTTACGTCAAGATACTGTTCGGGGTGAAACA
>PWXG01000133.1 GCA_003561215.1 Thermotogales bacterium | reverse complement strand
GTTTATCAGGAACATCGCAGATTCCGGCTATGTCATAAGTCCCAAGTGTGTTCAGAACGGAGATGACAACTTTACAGTGTCGACCACCGCCTACCAGGACGATTTTTGGTTTTGCCACTTTGCTCCATCACCTCTTACTGACATAACTTATGGTCTTAGTGGGGGCATAATAACACTATGCCCTTGTTCAAACAGGTTACGATTATCAGGGCAGAACAGTGTTCTGCCCCTACACCAGAGTGAAAAAAGCACTCTCTTGCCTTTGTCTACCAAGAGTCTAGCATACTTGGCACAGCAAAAGGAGTGCTGTGCGTTCCCAGTTCTCCGTTCCTTGTTCCCTGTAGAGAACAGAAGCGTTGCTGGTAGAGTTCGCCGAAAAGCGATGTTGCCAGGAGCGGGGAAGAAGCAATGCCAGCACACAGCTTAGCTGTGTGCAATTACCCCTTCGGAGTGCACCGTATTGATGAAAGAGCACCATCGATGCCAGTGCAGCCAAGAACAGGCGGGCCAGTTCGCCCAGGAACAGGGCGGCCATTTACAGTACCGAGCTTCGCTCGGTGCCCTGCGGGCGTGGGAAACCTCAGAGAATCGCCAGTTCCGAGAAGACCACTCGGGCCAGCTCCACCTTCGGTGGGCCAGTTCATAAGAACCGATGTGCGAATTTTGGGTGAAAAATAATAACATGGCTAATTCGAAGATAAAGATCTCTTCATCTCGAAAATGCTCTTGTCTCGTGTTCTCGACAAACTCTCGTCTTTTCGGTCTTTCTCGATTACTTGGTCTTTTGTCGTCTTTTGGGTTTTTCTAACAACCAGCAACTGCTCTTCTGAAATGACCCGGCGCAGCTGGAGCTGGCCTGGCTGTTTTGCCAGAACTGGCCTGAAGAAGTCAGAGCTGCCCGCATGATCCTGGCGGAACTGGCGTCTTTTGTTCTCTCGCCTTCTCGTCTTTTCGGTTTTCTAACAATCAGCAAGCGATCTTCCGGGAACTAGGTACCGGGAACCGAGAACGGCTCTTTCCAGACCCTTAGATTCTCAAACCCATACCTGCATCTCTTAAACCGCTATTAAGATCAGCTATTCCCCGTTCTCAAGGCACCTAGAACAAATTCCCTGAAGATTGATCTCCTGGTGCTGGATGAGGTTACCCTTGATTGATTTCTCTTTTATGAATATTTCGGAATCTGTGATATCTATAACTCGGCCGCATTTTCGACACTTGAAGTGTATGTGATTACCTCGGTTATACTCGTAGCGCAGTTCGTTGCCTTCTATGGAGATTGCTTTCACAATGTCCTTGGCTGAGAGGTGTTTTAGTGTATTGTAGACAGTTGCCTTCGACAGCGTCGGTATGTCCGGGGCAAGAGCCCTATAAAGATCGTCAGCCGTAGGATGGATCTTCTCTTTCATAAGATACTGAAGAATGCTAACCCTGTGAATAGAGGGCTGGAGACCATTTTCTCTCAAAAAGTCTACTGCCTTCTGCTTGGTGCTTATATCTTCTCTCATAGAATCATCTTCCTTCTATTAAAATTGGGGGGGGAGAAAACCTCCCCCCTTGTTCACTATAATTATCTCACAGTTTTTTGTGGCAAAACCACCAATCGTAGCATTCGTACTGACCTTTTCGCTTTTCTGCCGCTTCGACATCAGTTGCAGGCGGGACGATTACCCCATCGTTGATAAGACTATTGTTTGGCCAGTCTGCTGGCATGGCTACCTTGTTCTTATCGGCTACCTGGAAGGCCTTGATCATTCTCAGTATCTCGTCAAAGTTTCTGCCAAGTTCTTGGGGGTAGTAGAGCATAGCCCTGATTGTGCCTGAAGGATCGATGAAGAATACTGCCCTGACTGTGTTTGTACCCTTTCCGGGATGGATGAGGCCAAGCTTGTCAGATACCCCACCAGTGTCTGCTATGATTGGGAACTTAATCTCGATATTCAGTTCTTCTTTGATCCACTGCACCCACTTGATGTGAGAAAAAACCTGGTCAACGCTGAGTCCAATGAGCTCAGTGTTCAGCTTCTTGAAGTCTTCATATCTGTTCTGAAAGGCAACGAATTCTGTAGTACATACGGGGGTGAAGTCAGCAGGATGGCTGAAGAGCACTATCCATTTACCCTGGTAATCTCCCGGAATGCTCTTCATCCCTTGAGTAGTCTGCACTCGCATCTCTGGAAACTTGTCTCCAATAAGTGGCATTCTTCCTTCCATAGTATACCTCCTAAGATATAATGATTATAATGATAGTATAGCTATATGCATGACATTTGTCAAGCGGAAGGAGGTGAGAAATCTCGATTAATCCTTTGCTTTTGATTTCATCTCAGGAAGAAGGTTTCGTTCGATCGAGCTAATCGCATATTTTGCTGCCCTTACTCGCTCTGCAAGTTTTTCCGTGAACTCGTTAAGAGCTTCCCCGTTGCCTTCACTAAGCACGGAGAAAAGCTCCTTTATCTGTTCCAGTGAGTATCCGACGAGCTTGAGTTCTTCAATTCTCCTGGCAGTTCTTAGTTCTGCTTCAGTAAAGTATCGAGGCCCATTGTTAGCCATGACATATGGCTTGAGAAGTCCCTTCTCGATCCAGAAATCAACGGTCCTTCTGGTCAAGCCAAGTTGCTTGGCGAATTGGCCGACTGTGTAAGCCTTCTCTCGTGTTCTCTTATCTGTTTTGCCGAAAAGAGTTATTGCTATCTTCTTCATTTCTTCGATTGTGTAGCCTGAGTCAATG
>PWXG01000005.1 GCA_003561215.1 Thermotogales bacterium | reverse complement strand
TCGGATGGGCGTTATTCCTACATATAGGCTTTCGGGAATCCTTGCCATGGTAGGCGCCTTCTTCGTGATCATACCGCTGCTGCTGTCGAGAAGGGATCGGAAACAGACAATCGCCTGAAGACTTGTTAGGGCCGAACACCTCTGCGACAGGAGTTTCATGCGTGATTCTGAAGGATTTCTGCCGGGAGTTGCTTGGCTTCGAGTTCTATGAAATCCAGGTCCTGTTTGCAGGCACGATATTCTTGAGACTTTCTGCACGGAGAGCTCTGAGAAGGGTAAATATTAAGAAGATGTCTTCGGTACCTAAGCTCATACTCAATTCGACAGCAGTGGTTTCCGCAAGGATTTCAAGGTGGCTCCGGGAGACGATCACTGTGCTGGAAGCGATGAAGGACCTCTTCAACTCGAAGAAGAGACATCGCTAGGTGCATCTGTGGGACGAATATATCAGCTTCTTCTGCTTCGAACCCCTGTGAACTGCAAGTTGTCATAATCATGAGATGAGAGTTATTCTATGATGTTTGCACTACAGCTCAGCTTTCACACAAGAGCTGCAAAGGTATACATACCTGGATGAGCTCTAGAAGACTCAGAAGCCCTTACCTTGGCACTGCTGTGGTATTGCAATACAGTTAAACAACATATCCAGGCAATATTCCGTTTAAGTGCAGATGAATAGTGTATATTGACTTTGATAACCCTCATCTGATACCATGAAGATGGCACCAGCAGAAGGCGACACAGTTGGTCGATATTCTGTCTTATCGAAACGCAGCTTGTGTTCTCTCGAGCTCTTCCATAGCCCTTGTATACGTACTCCATTGTAGCAGGGTGCACATTGCCAGTTAGTGCCGACTGGAGGGACGCGAACATGTTTGCTGTAGAAGTGAAGTGTCCTGAGTGTGGAAGCTCCTTAATGAACAAAGCAGTCGTTTTCGACAACCACCCGAGTATTCAGATGCACGTCGAAAACTGCAGACGTCGTGGAGAAATCTGGCTCAGTTCAGTCTATGGAAGCTACAAGTACGAAGTAACCTTCCACGCGACTAACGGCGCTCTGACATTCCACTGTCCTCATTGCCAGACGAGACTTCAGGGTGATCTTGATTGTCACGATTGTGGTAGCAAAATGATCAACCTCACTCTTACGAATGGTGGTCACGTACATTTCTGCCCGAGAGAGGGTTGTAAAGGACACCACGTCGAATACGAGAACGGTGATGAGGCTCTTCGCGACGCCTACACGCATTACGAGTACATGCGACCTGACGAGTAGTGAGTCGAAGCTAGGGAGCATACCACTTATCAAGTACTCGCCGCCAGGCGAGTGAGTGGCGAGCTACAGATAGTCATGGAAAGGGGTTCGCGAGAATGGTGGTATTCACTGGAGATTTTCTGTGCTATATCGAGTCACTCCTTGGTAACAACGAAATCTATGCCCCTGTGTATCGAGCAGATATGTCAACACCATTCCTGGTGGCGTGGAAAGGGAGAGAGAAGTCCGGAGAGCCCGTTCTGGGTTCGATCAGGACTCTTGATCCCCCGAAAATACTGTTCTTTCCGACGAGAAATGATCCTCTGAACTATGAACGTGCCAAGAAAACGAGAATTCTGCTCGGCGTTAAGAATTGTGACCTGCAAGCCTTGCAACTCCTCGACGAAGCACTCCTGAAAAGTGATTTTGTTGATCCTGTCTACAGAGAAGCGCGCGAAAACACTCTTGTCGTTGCAACGGACTGTACTGAAGCAGGATCCACCTGCCACTGTACTCTGCAGGGGTACGAGCCTTTTCCCCAGGATAACTTCGATGTTTCCGCCGCAGTTGTCGGAGATCGGTTGATCTTGTCATCCGGAAGCCCAAAAGGAGACAGATTTCTTACTGCCATGAAGAATGAACTCTTACCGCAGGAAGAGCCCGCTCCTCTTACTGATGCGCTGATCAAGCGGAGAACGCGGGTTAGAGAAGAGGTGGAGGAGTTGAACGCACAATGGTCACTTTCCGGAAGAGAAGAGAAGATCGATCATCAGGCCAGAGATGCCCTGGATTCATGCATAGAGTGCGGTGGCTGCAACTTCATCTGTCCCACCTGTTACTGCTTTTTGATGAACGATGAGAGTCAGGGTAGCGTTCATTCCCTTGTAAGGACCTGGGATGGATGCCAGTTGAAGGGATACGGCCGCGTCGCAGGGGGTTCAAATCCCAGACTTGAGCTCTTTGAGCGTTTCAATCATAGGTATTCATGCAAGTTCAAGTACATGTTCAGGCAGTTCGCGGTAAATGGCTGCACAGGTTGTGGCAGATGCACTGATGTCTGCCCCTCCAGGATAGATGTCCGGGATGCATTGAGAACGATCAGGGCACATGAGCAGGTGAAAAAATGAACGCTGACACAAACGTCTTCAAACGCCTTGAAACAACTTGCATAGACATCAAGACAGAATCTCCCACCATAAAAACGTTCGTCCTTCAGTGTCCTGAAGATTTCGAGTTCAAGACCGGCCAGTTTGTTGAAGCAGGACTTATGGGAGTGGGAGAAGGCCCATTTACTCCCTCTTCATCGCACTACGTGAAGAACCCCATTGAGATATCCATTATGAATGTGGGCTATATGACAGAGAAAATTCACAAGATAGAAGAAGGAACCACTGTGACTATGCGCGGACCTTACGGCAACGGTTATCCACTTGACAAATTTGAGAGCAAGCACGTGCTTATAGTTGGAGGGGGTGTCGGTCTGGCCCCACTGAGATCGCTCATGCTTACACTTGTCCACGATATAGAGGACTATGCAGGAATAACAGTCTGCTTCGGTGCACGCACCCCTGCCGATCTGATCTACAAAGATCAGCTCGACGATTGGAAACAGATTAACGGCCTTGATCTGCATCTTTCCGTTGATCAGGTCCCTGAGGGTCAGGAATGGAAAGGGAAAACAGGAGTGGTCACTACGCTCTTGAAACCTCTTGACATTGACAAGAAGAACACTGTTGCAGCGGTTTGTGGTCCTCCCATAATGATGAAGTTCGCAACACTTGCATTACTGGAAATGGGGCTTGACCCTTCTGCCATATATCTCTCCATGGAAAGCAAAATGTACTGCGGTGTTGGTTTGTGCAGACATTGCACCATAGAGCACTACTTCGCATGCAAAGATGGTCCGGTTTTTACCTATGATCAGTTTGAGAACCCGGAGGCGATCTGGGTATGAAGCGCCTGTTGATAGATACCGAGAAACTGCTCCAGACTGATCCCCTCAAAGTCCGTTGCGAGTATATCTATCATAGCGATAACAACGGGCTGATTTCACTGCTTGAGATAGCAGAATTCGCCGTCTTCTGCAGACAATGCCCTGAAGCTCACTGTGTAAAGGCTTGTCCAAAGGACGCCCTTGAGAGACAGGTAGACGGAACAGTAAAGAGATATAACCTGAGATGTGTCGGCTGCAAGTCATGCGTCATTGCGTGCCCGTTTGGAACGCTTTTTCCCGAGTCAATCAACTACGTCACAACGCACTGTGATTACTGTCTGGGGCAACTCGAGGAGAACACGGATTATCTTCCTCTCTGCGTAGAAACGAGTCCTGAGGGAGCGATTGCCATGGTTGACATAGAAGAAGACAGTCCTCGAGAGGGAATCTTCCTGGTAGGCAAACACATGGCGGTCAAGTCGATGAATTGGCGGTTGAAGGAGGGAAGAGTGCTGTGATAGTCATATATACTCTAGTCTTTCCAGGCGCGCTCTTTGCATTGACGGTCGGAATGCTGGGGTGGTGGCTAGAAAGGAAAGTCAGCGCGCTTGTTCAGCACCGGGTGGGGCCTCCCTGGTATCAGAACTTTGCCGATGTCTTCAAGCTCATGGGCAAGGAAAGCATAGTGCCCGAGAAATCTACTGTCTTCCTGTACATTGCAAGTCCGGTAGCCGCCGTAACTGCTGCAATTTCTTTGGCCGTGCTGGTAGGAATGCCGGTCTTTCTGAACACCAACTTCGCGGGTGACATAATCCTGATCATCTATACAATGGCCCTTGGATCTGCGGCCATTTTTCTTGGTGCAGCGGCGTCTTCCAATGTCTACGCAGGTATCGGAGCCGGGAGAGAGTTGAAAATGCTGCTTGCAGATGAACTGGTTTTTGTCATGGTGCTCCTTGTTCCGATCATAAGAAGTGGTTTCGGACTGAACCTGAAAGAGATTATCATCGCTACACCTGCGCTGTTTTCCGTTTCAGGGGTAATTGCCTATGTTGTAGGGTTACTGGCTATTCAGGCCAAGCTGGCCATCCAACCGTTCGATATCGCAGAAGCCGAAACGGAGCTCGCGGGAGGCGTCGAAATCGAGTACTCGGGCGTTCTCCTGGGGCTGTGGAAAATGACGAAGGCCGTTCATTTTTTTGTCTTTCCGATGCTTCTGACCGTGCTGTTCTTCGGAGTTCCATCGAGTCTAAGTCTGGTCAGGTATCTGTGGTTCCTTTTGTTCTATGTGGTGACACTTGCGATATTGATAGTGATTAAGAACGTCAATCCAAGGGCGACGATTCAGGGGGTTTTAGGCTTCTTCTGGAAGAGATTGTCTTTGCTGGCATTTGCTGCAGTAGTGCTTGCAATCTTGGGGGTATGACAATGGGGGCGTATAACAGGATTCTGGGAAAATCCCTATGGGTTTTCCACGTGAGCGCATCTCCCTGCAACAACTGTGATATAGAAATCCTCGATCTGCTTACGCCTCGGTACGATCTCGAACGTTTCGGGATTAAACTCGTTGGTTCTATCAGGCACGCTGACGTCTTGCTGGTAACAGGTATCGGAAGCTGCAAGATATCCGAAAGAGTCCAGCGCATCTACGAGCAGGCCCCCAAACCCGTTTTTGTGGTTGCCATCGGGACCTGCCCTGCTGCAGGGGCAACATTCAAGAATGCCTATACCAACTGCGGACCACTCGAGAAGATAATCCCCGTTGATATGTACATTCCGGGTTGCCCACCAAAGCCTGAGACTATGATCGCAGGAGTTGCCGAGCTGCTGGGGAGGTTGAAATAGAATATGATGGAGCGAGTCAAGGAGATCGTTGAAATCCTGGCTTCTGAGAATATCGCGGTTGACCACGAGAAGAAGAGGAGAATCTATTTCAAGGTCGAACCCGGAGCAATCCGCGAGCTTTCCAGGAAGCTTTCTAATGCAAGACTGAGACTCTCAACGATCAGTGCCATAGAGAATCTTCGTAGCTTCGAGCTCCTATACCATTTCTCCGATGATCAGACAGGCTACTACTTTTGTCCCAGGGTCTACTCTTCACTGGAGAATCCGGAAGTCCCATCAATAAGCGACACAATAAGTGGAGCAAGCTGGATAGAGCGGGAAATCCATGATCTCTTTGGCGTGAATTTCCCGGGGCATCCCGATCTCAAGCCTTTGCTCAAGGAAGACAATGAAGACATTCCTGAGCAGCCACTTCGCGTGAAAAGGAGAGAAGACCATGCCGACTGACTACAACCTTCCTGTAGGACCCTTTCACCCTCTCCTTGAAGAAGCGGAATTCTTCAAGATCAAACTGGATGGCGAAGTCGTCGCCGATATCGAGATGGAAACAGGCTGGATGCACCGTGGAATAGAGAAGATCTCCGAAGAGAGCACTTTTGATCAGTCGATCTTTGCTGTAGAACGCATCTGTGGTATCTGCTCAGCATCTCATCCCTTTGCGTGTGTCAACGCCTTCGAAGACATTGACGACATCGACATTCCTCTCAGAGCGCGTTATATACGCTCGCTGGTCGGTGAACTGGAGAGGATTCATAGCCATCTGCTCTGGCTAGGGCTGGCTGGTCATTTCATTGGATACGATACTCTTTGGATGTGGGCCTGGAAATACAGGGAACCCATCCTGGAGATCATAGAGAAGACAACAGGAAACAGGAATCATTACGCGATGTTCCGTATCGGCGGGGTCAGGCGAGACTTCGCCCCATCGCTCTCAGATGAGTTGAACGAAAAACTCGATACCGTCGCCCGGAAGCTGACCATGGTTACCAAAGCAGCAATGGACGATCCGGTACTCAAGAGCAGGCTCTCGGGGGTAGGAGTGCTTACTAAGGAAGCGGCAATCGATTATTGCGCTGTTGGGCCTACCGCAAGAGCTTCCGGTGTCGCCATCGATGTTCGAAAAGACGAACCCTACGCGGCTTATGATCTCGTTGATTTCGAGGTCGTTGTTCAGGAAGGCGGTGATGTTTTTGCAAAGACCGTCGTCAGGATTCTCGAGGTCTTCGAAAGCATTAAGATTATAAGGCAGTGTATCAAGGCCCTAAGTAAGACAGGGGGAGCGATATTCAACGATGCGAAATCCATCTCTGCAGGAGAAGGGATAGGTCGACACGAAGCTCCCCGTGGCGAAGTTTTTCATTATATCAGATCTGACGGGTCGAATCGCCCCGTCAGACACAAGATCCGTGCTCCCAGTTATGTGAATATTCCTACATACAAGGCAAGCTGCGTTGGGGAGAACCTTGCTGACGTTCTTATTACCCTGGCGGCTGTCGATCCGTGCTATTGCTGCACCGAGAGATCTGTCAAGATGCAGGACGAGAATGGAAAAGAACTAACAGAGAGCCTTCTCAAGCGTTCCCAGGACAAGACCGAGGAACTGATTCGAGAATTGGGGGAGTATGAAGCATGGAGATACTTGTAAATCCAGTAGCTTTCCTAGTCTTCCTGCCGCTGGCAGCGGCACTTGTTACTGCTGTCCTTCCCAGGATACTGTCCAGATGGGTCAACCTGTTTGTAAGCGTTTCGCTGGTTATCTGGATAGTCATCCTATACGGGCTTCTGCCGGCTTCTTTTGAGCTGAGGGGAACCTTGCTCATGGAAGTTGATGCGTTGAGCTACTTCGGTCTGGTATTCGTTCAGATTCTTGCTGTGTTGTTTGCGCTATACATACTGAAAGCGCAGAAGCGAATCATCTCTACATTCTTCATGATGACACTGGCGTTCACAAACGGCACTCTTGCTTCCAGCGAACCGATAACCTTCATCGCTTTCTGGGGACTAACTGGATTCATGCTATATCTCTTCGGAATACGAAAAAAGGTTGCTGGAGATGCTTCAAGAAAGGCACTTATGATATCCGGTGTCTCGGATGCCTTGTTGATATTCGGATTCTTTGCATTGGCGGGAACTGGAAACGGCGTCTTCAGTGTTCTCGACCTTCGGCCGGAGATGGGGACCTTCTGGGGGGGAATGGTCTTTATTTCGCTTGGTCTTGCAGCTTTCGCGAAGGCCGGTGCTTTCCCTTTGCACGTATGGGTCCCGGGTTACTGCGAGAAAGCCCCAGTTGAAGGGACTTTTACCCTTCCTGCTTCTTTTGACAAGATACTGGGGATTTACCTTTTTACCAGATTGATGTGGCATTCGAACATGTTCCATCCGGCAGTCGGTGTCTCTATGGCTGTCGTGGGTGCTTTTACGATCATCTCAGGCGTAATGATGGCGCTCGTTCAGCACGATGGCAAGAAATTACTTGGTTATCACGCTGTGAGCCAGGTGGGATACATGATACTGGGAATTGCAACAGGCAACCCCATAGGAGTGGCCGGCGGTCTGCTTCATACGATCAATAACGCTACTTACAAGTCTGGACTGTTCATGGGTATGGGTAACGTCGAACAGGCTGTGGGTACAGCGGATCTTGACGAGCTTGGCGGTCTCTCAAAAAGAATGCCCGCAACGTTTGGAGGAATGCTGGTCAACTCCCTGTCGATCTCGGGGCTTCCCCCTACCAACGGCTTTGTGTCCAAGTGGCTTGTTTACCAGGGTGTTCTCATAGCGATTGCCGGAGCTGGGACCACAGCGCGTCTGTTTCTGGTCACGTGTCTGATCATGGCGTTATTTGGGAGTGCTTTGACGTTGGCCAGTTTTATGAAGCTGACATATTCCGTCTTCCTTGTTAGACCTGCTTCTGACAAGTCAGAAAAGGCTAATGAAGCTCACTGGTCAAGGTCAGCAGCTGTCTTACTGAATGCAGGTCTATGTCTCTTTATCGGTATTGCCTGGTTTTTCTTCCCGCTCGGACTGATCAAGGGTCTTCCCGGTCTAGAGACTCTGGACTACCTCGGAACCTACTCTGTGTTCCAGTATCTAGGGATTGTAGTACTTATTGCAGTAGCGGGGTGGCTCATTTTCCATGTTTTCAAGAAAGTCAGGGTCGATGCAGCTTTTGTTGGCGGACAGAGAGACCAGCCGTCCTTCAAGGTTAGCGGTGTCGGCTTCTTCAATGAAGTGAAGAAGATGTCGCCTTTGAAGTCAATATACGGAGCTGCCGAGAAGGGACTCATAGACATATACGAGTTGACTAAGAGTGCCTTTGTCAAGATTCCAGCTCCTCTCAAAAAACTCCACACAGGCGAGCTGTCATTTTACTCTCTGTGGATCGTTGTGGGTTTCTTTATCCTTTTGCTGGTGATGATGTGAGGTGAACAACCGTGCCTGTTGAAGGTTGGCTGTATTTTCTGACGATATTCATGATATTTGCTTCTATCGTAGCGCTTGAGATGAAGGATCTCCTTTCGTCGATCATCTCGGTCGGTATGGTGGGTCTTGCCGTTGCGGTGGCCTTCCTCTTTCTTCAGGCGCCTGACCTGGCACTCGTCCAGTTTGTCTACGAGATCATAACGATTGTGATTCTGATCCTTCTTCTCAAGTCGACTGCAGAACGCTTCGAGAAAGAACGTGAAGGGAAATTCTCCTTCGTAGTAAAAGTGCTCTTCATTATTGCCGTGCTTATTGCGGTTACTCCTCTGTTTTCGGTATTGCCGAGTTTTGGTGAACCACATATGCATGTGGCGGAGAGATACCTTCAAGAAGGCGCGAGGGAAACAGGGGCAGCTAATCTGGTTGCAGCGATAATTCTAGATTACAGGGCTTATGACACGCTGGGAGAAGTCACGGTACTGTTTGTCGCGATACTCGCGGTAACTACCCTGTTACGCAGAAAACCCAGGAAGGTGAAGTCCGATGAATGAGAAACAAGGGATGACCCTTATTGTGAAAACCATCACACGTTTCACGGTCTGGCTCATCATGCTATACGGAATCTTCCTGATTGTCCATGGCCATCTTACTCCCGGAGGAGGTTTCGTCGGAGGGCTGGTTATCGCGTTGTCGTTCATTCATCTGACACTGGCATTCGGAAAGGGTTCTCATGCAAAGGTTCCCAGTGAAGGGGCATCACACGTTCTCGAGGCTGCAGGTGTACTTATGTACATAGGAATAGGCATCGTTGCACTTATCGCAGGACTGCCTTTCCTGCTGAACTTCCTGGGGAAAGGCAACCTGTTTGATCTGTTCAGTGCAGGCACAATACCTCTGCTGAATATCGCCATAGCGATGAAAGTGAGTGCTGGGATATTCCTTGCCTACCTGCTGTTGACGCATATAGGGCGAATATCCCAGGAAGAGGACGAGGGGTGATTTCATGAATCTGTATATCCTCAGTTTTGCTCTTTTCCTTGTCGGACTCTATGGAGTGCTTACTAAGAGGAATATCGTGAAGGTGATAATTGGCGCCGCCATTATGGGATATGCCGTCAATCTTTTCTTGATACTGGTGGCATACAGGTCGGGAGCTACCTTTCCGATTCTTTTGCCCGGGCAGGAACAACAGATAATGGTTGATCCGCTCCCCCAGGCCCTTGTGTTGACTTCAATCGTAATTGAGCTCGGAGTAACCGCAGTCCTGGTTGCGCTCGCAGTCAAGATTTACGCAAAGTACGGGACGCTTGACCTGAGGAAGATAAGGAGGCTGAAGGAGTGATTGCACCCTATTTCGTTGTCATACCTTTGTTGACTGCTTTCCTGGTCGTACTATTCGGAAGAAAAGGAGAGCGGATCTCGGGATTCATTGCGCTGGTTGCCGCGTTTGCGCTGCTCTTTCTTTCGGTGCTGCTGTTCCCGATTATAGATTCTCAGGGTACAATCCTATACGAGGTTTCGGGATGGAAGGTACCTTATACAATTGCCCTGGTTATTGACTATCTCTCTGCCTTCTTTGTGATAATGATCTCATTAATCGCCACGCTCAGCATCATGTTCTCAGTCAGGTACATGAAGAAGTTCACGGCAAACTGGGGTTACTATGCACTGTTCATGCTTCTTCTGGCAGGTCTGTACGGGGTGGCGATAACGGGGGACCTGTTCAATCTCTTTGTGTTCATGGAAATAGCTCTTATTGCAACTTATGCGCTGGTAGCCTTTCAAGGTCAAGCAGAGCATTACGAAGCGGCGTTCAAATATGCGATTATGGGTACGATATCATCGACCCTGATACTTTTTGGAATCGGAAGCGCATATAGTATGACGTCAACCCTTACGATGATGCAGATTTCATCAGAAGCAGCCACAACAGGGGGAATCTATTTGCTGTCCGCCTTCTTCCTGGCAGGCTTCGGGCTGAAAGCGGCGATGTTTCCGCTGCACTCCTGGTTGCCCGACGCACACCCGTCCGCGCCCTCGCCGGTATCGGCCATGCTGTCAGGCGTGCTGATAAAGGTGCTTGGGGCTTACGC
>PWXG01000250.1 GCA_003561215.1 Thermotogales bacterium | reverse complement strand
TGTCTCCAAGGTCATAGCCCGCTTTGATGATTGGTTTACTGAGAAACTGCGTAAGATAGTAGATATCCAGTTCCTGGTTCTTCCCTTCGTATACGTAATAGCCCCTTTCAACGTCCTGTGAAAATGTGCTCAGGCAGTCTTCGAATCGCTCTCTTGACTTAAGGTATGCTTCATCATTGTCCCCACAGACATCACGAATCGTGAATGCGATGTCTGCGGTAGAATCTGGATCAGGCTCTCCTCCTTCGGTCATGGGGAAACTACCATCTTCAAGCTGTGCATTCTTCAGCCATGAAACGGCCTTCTGAAAGGGAAGGGTATCAGACTGTTCTGCCCGTGAAAGCAGTCTGCAGATGTGAGAGGCGTAGTATGTAACCGGTCTTTCCTTGCTTTCCCAGCTCATGCTCATTGGAACAGGAACGTCTGCTGCTTCAACAAAACCACCTTCAGGTTGCTGAAGCTTCAGAACGAATTGCACTGCCCTTTTGATGGTCGAAGAGTCTGCGCTGACTCCACATTCAAGAAGCACTGTCGCAGTTGAATATGTGCTCTTCAATCCTGAAGACTTCTTGTCAAACTGATTAGGAAAACCACCATCTGTATTTTGTCTGTCCATGAGTGCAGAAATGATATCTCCTGCAAGTCTTGTATGAAGAAGCCCCAGGGTCGACAGAAGTGATACTTTCGCATTTTCTGGAGCCCTCTCCACAATGATCGGTAGCGGGTCGTATTTCAGACCATGGTACATTACTGACCTCCACAGCACAAGCAGAACGTCTTGGAGCTACATTCTGCCCTGGATTCTCCTATGCACTAAAACATCTTACCATCTCACTCGAATGTTTGTCTGAGACTAGCATCTATTCGTCGATATTTGTCTTCTCTCAAATCTGAACATCGATACACCAGGCCGGCAACACCTTTAAGGGGTTATAATGACTACATGTGGCTTTTGCTAATCGTGCCTTCGCGCGACGTTTCCAACTACTGTTCACTGATCAGTTTTCTCAGGAGATATGCATGACTGCTGCCGTTTTTCTTTTCGAGGCCTTTATTTACTCCAGTTATGCAACGAAGAACCTGCTGAGTCAGTTCTTCGACGTTTCAGGTTACTCCCCTTTCCAGATAGGCCTGCTTGTCTCGACGATTCCTCTCGTTTCAATGATCTCCAACCCGATATGGTTTATGGTCGGCTCAAAGATCGGCAATCGAAGAGTTTTCTCGTATCTCGCTCTCTTTGCTTCGCTTCTGGTCTGGCCAATATTCCTCGACAGGGGTTTTCTGGCAAACATGATCATGATGTCTCTCATGGCCTTCTTCCTTTCTTCCGTTATTCCTGTTGGTGAGGCAAGGCTTATGAGTCACATAAAACAGTGGGGAGGGCGGTTTGATCATATTCGCCTCTTTGGCACCATAGGATTCGGAACTACAGCTCTGTTGACAGGGTTGCTCGTGCGTTTCAGCTTCTTCTGGTTATTCTTAATAATGTCACTTTCTCTGGCGTTTTCCCTGTTCTTCCAAGAACAGAAGAAGCATGACTCGAAGAAAACGGATCATCCCAGAAAGGAACAAGTTAGGCAGCGCAATGGGGATTTTTTCACATTCTGGCTTATGACGAGCGGAATGCTCCTTGGGATGACCCTCAACTCTTTCCATAACTCTTTTGTTGCGGTTCTATCAAGTGAACGCGGCTTTGACGTCTCTACGGTAGGGTTGGTCTTTACCATTGCCGCTTTCTCTGAAATCCCTTTCTTGCTATACGCGAACAGGATTATCGCAACCCTTGGAAACCTTCGTGTGCTTCAGATAGGTATGGCAGTAATCGCAATCAGGATATTCCTTGTATCTTTTTCAACCGGGCCTCTAAGTCTCCTCATGTTCCAGATGTTGCACGGCACAACTTACATATTGGTTTATTATGCTCTCTTCGATTACATCCACTTTATGCTTCCAAAAAAGTATCTGGTTTTTGGACAAAGCGTCTTCTGGGTAACGCGCTCAGGAATCGCATATATTCTTGGATCAGTTCTTGGAGGTCTAGTCATAGAGAGCCTTTCTACTATTGCCGCTTTCCGTGTTGCGGGAGTTGCTGGACTGCTTTTTGCCCTTGTGATATTCGTCATTGGTGAATCAAGGAAGAGATGGCTCAGGATGAGTAGTTCAAACACAACCGAAGGCTCCTAGTCCAGACATTGCAGGGAGCTGGAGAAACCCTTGTACATGCTACTGTTGTAGTAATGTCTGACAAGTCTTTGGATAAGAGTCACGTGTCAGTTCCTTCTACATGATGCGAAGTACTAATGATCACTTGCAGACGGTTTCTGTGAAAATGCAAATCACAAGGAGGGTTCGTTATGGATCCATTCGTGCATCCCAGGGTAGTCATAAGCAGATGCTTAGGCTTTGAGCATTGCAGGTTTAATGGCGAGATAATTCGAAACAAGATTGTTGAGCGTTTAAGCGAACATGTTGAAGCCATCACTCCGTGTCCCGAAGTCGATATTGGGCTGGGAGTTCCAAGAGATGCCATAAGACTAGTTACGATTGACGGCAAGGTGAGTCTCTACCAGCCAGCTACTGGGAGAGACCTCACCGATGGAATGAAGAGTTACATTAACGATCTCTTTGCTAAGCTACCTGAAGTTGATGGTTTTCTTCTGAAATCCAGGTCCCCGTCCTGCGGCACAGGCGACGTGAAGCTATACGGAGAAGACCGAGTTTCTCCAGTAACAGGAAAG
>PWXG01000273.1 GCA_003561215.1 Thermotogales bacterium | reverse complement strand
TGATAGAGCATACCACTCTCCACACTTAGATCGATGAGCGATCTGAATATGTTCCTCGCATCGATATATGCTCTGATTATATCTTCGGACCAGCCCTTCTCCATGATCAGCTTGTAGGTCTCGTTGCTGGACAGGGGATTCGCCCTTTCTATAGTCCCGAGGTAAATGGCCGGTTCGAGTATTGTGCATACAATCGTCCCTTCCTCGAATAAGAAATAGATTGTATTGAAATCATCTTCAAGCATATATACCGGAATACCCTTTTCATCGGGAAGTCTCATCCCACCTATATCGAGCAGTTTCTCCTCCAGAATAAACGTGTTGTCTTCCGAAATGTTGAAGACAACAGAAGCATCAGGATCGCCGGAGAAGAGATTCCCGTAAATCCTCACATTGCCATCGCTTTTCGCCGAAATATCAACAATATAGTCAGCAAGATGACTGTAAGGCTGGAGGTCGAGTTCAAACCACCGGGAGAGTTCCCTGCGAAGTGTCTGGAGACTGCTAGACGGGAAGAAGACCATGTAATCACCAAAAGCCCTTTCATCTACTTCCAGGGTTTTGCAGTTGGTCATCGATTCCAGTCTTTCTCTTTCAGAGTCGTCCATGAATAGTATATCCTGCTCAATATATGCATGAAGAGTGTTTCCCACAGGCCTCACCAGTATAGTCGTATTCTGTATCGAGTAAGTCGTCTCCAGGCCCATATCAATATTGAACCTGTCGCTGTCAAAATAACCCGTGATCCAGTAGTCCTTGCTCATACGGGCCACTTCCTGCCCCTTTCCTTCAGAGTCGATCAACCTGTCCTTGCGCCCTGTGTAAGCGTTTAGTGCGCTGTCGATCGAATCCCTGGTTCCGCCGATAATCAGGAATCCGTCTGCAGGATAAGCAAACAGCACACCTCCCCCGCCCCTGAGCTCAGCAATGGTATCGCCTTTCTGGGTGAATACCTTCATGTCGAGGACGGCTGCCACGAGTTTCATAAGCTCAGAAGAATCTTGCGTACTCCAGACAATGTATATCTTTCTGCCTGTGATCTTCATTCTTTCAAGGAAATAGAAAGGGTCCAATGTCAGAAGATCCCCTATCTTCAGATCTATTTCGTCGCCTGCCAGAAGAATCTCCCGGTTAATCGATCTCTTCAGAAGGGTCATTTCTACACCAGCAGAATAACCCGCAGCATCAATGATACCGTAAAAGGAGCGCTCTGCACCAAATCCCGAGTCTCCCAGGTAAGCTCCAAAGAAGTTTGTGTTCTGCTTCAAGCTCTGCAATGCCGATTCTGTGTTTCTGAGGAGCAGAAAATAACCAATATCCTCTGCCACAAAATCAAATACGCCCTCGGCGCAGATCATGCAAGACAGCAAACAATATAGAGCAACGCAGACCAGTAATTTCACATTTACCCCCACAATCATATGAAAAAATGACTCTCAGAACTCAAGACTCGAATTCTTCAAAGACTGCCTTGTGAAAAAACAATCCCTGAGCTGGAGCAGAACTTGGCAATACAGAACGATCTCCTGCCAATACCAGATCCTTCACTTTTCCGGCATCCAGATAGCCTATTCCTACCCTTGCAAGCGTTCCCACTATGTTGCGGACCATCCTTCTCAGAAACGATACTCCTTCGACCCTTACCAGGACAATGTCTCTTCCGGTTCTTAACACACGAATGGCCAGAACAGTTCTAACAGGGCTTCTTTCGTCCTTCCCAGTTCGAAAAGCCGAGAAGTCATGCTCGCCCAACAGATGCTCCGCCCCGTTCCTCATGAGCTCAAGATCAAGCTTATAGGGGAAGAGCCATGTATAGCGGCGAAGAAAAATGCTGGGCTCTCTCCTGTTGAGTATGTAGTAATTGTATACCCTCTTCAGTGCAGCAAACCTCGGGCTGAAATTCTCAGAAACACTTTCAACTCTTCTGACTATAAGGTCAGGGGGAAGGTTCGCATTGAGAGCATTCTTCATCGTTCCATCGTCGAGCCTTGTGAGAGTCGTGTTGAAGGCGATTACCTGTCCCCAGGCATGAACGCCCGTGTCTGTGCGTCCCGCTCCCTCAGTCTGGATGCTCTCGTCATGGATGCGCACGAGCGCCTCTTCAAATGCTCCCTGAACCGTTCTCCTGCCCGGTTGATTCTGAAATCCATAGAAGTCCGTCCCGTCGTATGCAACGATCGCCGCAAATCTCCTGTATATCTTGCCCGATTTGTTCATAGGGCAACAGAAAAACTGAACATTTCCGTAAAAAGAAACACAATTGCCGAAGAGTCACATGCCAGTTTCTTGAGGTTTCCAGAATATGCCTGCCAAAGTATTTTGCTAACCAGGTTCTCGACGTATTTCATCAGTGCTTGCTGGAATAGCTCGGTGTTCCTTTCGGAAACCAGGCTTTGCGCCTTGCTTTCAAGCCAGCTGTTGAACACTCCGTCCGAAAACCTCAGACGACCCTCATCGTAATCGTTCAGCATGGTCAGGACTTCTTCAGTGATCTCTCTCAATGACGCCATGCTGGAGAGCGTACTCACTATTTCGTAGTCAAAACAGGTCTCCACAACTTCGGGAAGATCGGTGCAATATCTGAAATAGAGGAGGTTGTTCCTGCTGTGTTTCCTCTCGAAGCATAGCTCTCTTCGCATGCTGCTTTCCATTCCGAAAGCACTCAAGCATTTCCAGTGCTTCTTCCTCAACAGCTCTTTTGAATGAAGATCAGACCAGGTCGTAAGGTAGCCCGTCTTTGTCCTGTTGTCAAAGATTGCCTTCTTTGGCGAGAAATACAGTTCCTCATCATATATGATGTGCGCGTACTGTACAGCCATCAGTCCACTATCCTCTCCACCTCTGCCTGGAGAAGGTCAAGTTTCCTTTCTGTAACTTCCTTGTTCTCTCCGCTTGCCAGAAGATAGAACTTCACCTTCGGCTCGGTTCCTGACGGCCTGACAATGAGTTTCATGTCATCCTCATATTGAAGCGAAACAACATCTGATGGAGGAAATCCTTCAATACCGTCTATGTAATCGTAAGTCTTCTTGAGTCTGTGTTTTCCTGCGGCACCCGGTGGATCGCTTCTCATGCGGGCCATTATCATCTTTGTCTTCTCAAGTCCTTCCATGCCCTCGTATTCCCTGCTGACCTGTCGCTCAGAGTAATAGCCGTACTGCTCGTAAAGTGTCTCAAGGTACCGAGTCAGTGTAAGTCCCTCACTCTTCAGCTTCGAAACCAGTAATGCGACCAAAGCTGACGCTACCACTGCGTCTTTGTCTCTAGCATGTGTTCCGTAAAGGTAGCCGTAGCTTTCTTCGAAACCGAAGATGAAGCTCCCCGAACCAGTCTTCACCGACTCCTCAATAAGCTCTCCAATAAACTTGAAACCGGTCAGTGTTTCCTTGACAGAGACACCATGTTCGCGAGCAATAGCGCCTGCCATATCCGAAGACACGATGGTCTTTACGATGAACGGGTCGGGAGGCAACCTGCCGGATAATTCGCCGAGAAGGAAATCAGTCAGTACAATTCCAATCTGGTTTCCCGTAAGAAAAACATATCCTTCGTCTGACAAGCACATGATCCCCATTCGATCACAATCAGGATCTGTGGCGATAATCAGGTCTGCTTTTTCTTCCTCTGCAGTTCGCAAGGCCAGCTCAAATGCTTCCCTGTCTTCGGGATTGGGATAGGACACTGTAGGAAATGAGCTGTCAGGAATAGACTGAGACGGTTCTTCGATAACGACATGGCCGAGTTCTCTGAGAACAGCGGGCACGAGGTACTTACCTGTCCCATGAAGAGGTGTAAAGGCTACCCTGACCTTCTCATCGGGAAGAAGGATTTCATTCACTGCATCAACTACAGTGGACTTGTATTTCTCGACAATGTCTCGAGGGATGGTTTTGACAAGCACAGCTTTCTCGGGAAGATCAGCAAAGAAGTCACTGTCCTTCACTGCTTCTATAATCCTGTCTGCGATTCGAGGAACGGCCTGTGTACCGTCACTCGTGTAGACCTTGAATCCATTGTAGCCTCTCGGATTGTGGCTGGCCGTGATCACAACGCCGCCGCAGCACTTAAGCTCTCTGACAGCATAACTCAACAAAGGGGTCGCAGATGGAAAATCGAATATGTGAACCCTTACGCCTGAAGACGCGAAGACTGCTGCTGCCCTCTTAGCAAACTCTTCTGATCTCTCCCGTGTGTCGTAAGCGATTGCAACGGAAGGTGCTTCTGAGTTCTCTATCATCCACCTGGCAAAACCTCTGGCAGCCCTGGTTATTGTGTAGACGTTCATTCGATTTGTCCCCATACCAACCTTGCCGCGCATGCCGCCGGTTCCAAACTCCAGATCGTCAAAAAACCTTTCTCTGATCTCCTCAGGCGTCAGCGCCTTGAGTTCTTCGACAGCTTCGTGAGATGCTTTATGAAACCATCGGTTGTACTCGTTTCTAATCTCTTCTGAACTCCTCATACTACCACTTCCCGACTCCTTGGATATGGTTTACACTTCCATTATCGAGGACCTCAATCACATCGAGCCTGCACCTTTCGAATCGTTCGTCTGTGGTGTTCATGTAGCGGTTCGCTGCCAGTTCGATTAACCTGAGTTTCTTCTCGGTAATCCTCTGTCTTGGCGGGATGAAACCGCTCCCCCCCTTGACCTCGACAAAAACCAGTTCCCGTTTCTTCCTCGCCACTATGTCGATTTCTCCAAACCTGTACCTGACATTTCTGTCAAGGATCTTGAAGCCACGCTTCTTCAGATAATCGCATGCCTGATCCTCGTAAGCAACCCCCTTGCTTAAGTTATTCATCGCCTCTGATTGGAGGGAGCCTCAGGAAACGTCCCGAGCGATCGGGAAACAGTTTCAAGATCGCTTCCACACTTGAAGAGAGCTCGGGGATATCCTCTCTCATTAACATCGGTAACTCGACAGGCGACACCATTTCCTCGACTCCGTCAACGTCCACTTCATCGAGAAGCTCCATATATTCAAGTATCCTTCGAATGTCTTCCAGAAGCTTCTTTCGCTCTTCTTCCTCAAGCTTCAGCGACGAAAGCTTCTCCAGATACTTGATTAACTGTTCATCAACCTTCACTTTCACTTCTTCTTCAGCTCCACTTCCCTGAGATAACGTGCAGCATCTTCGGGAGGAACCGGGTTTATGTAGAAGCCGGATCCCCACTCAAAACCAGCAACCCTGGTCAGTCTTGGAACAATCTCAAGATGCCAGTGGTAGTACTGATTTCCCTCTTCGCCGCTTATTCCAGTATGCAGCATAAAATTATAGGGAGGGTTATCAAGGGCTTTGTATATCCTGAACAATACGTTCTTGAGAATCGATGCAAACTGGTCGATCTGGTCAGCCTCGATGCTGCCGAAGTTGTACTGATGGACCCTTGGCAAAATCCAGGTTTCGAAAGGAAACCGCGAGGCGAAAGGAGTAAAGGCGATGAAGTCATCGTTTTCTTCAACAATCCTGGTTCCTTCCAGCCGCTCCTGGTTCATCATGTCACAGAATATGCAACGATCCCTGAACGTGAAGTACTCCCTGCTGCCCTCTATCTCTTCCATAACCCTCTTGGGAACGATCGGAGTTGCAATCAACTGAGCGTGACAATGTTCCAGGGATGCACCGGCGTCTTTTCCATGATTCTTGAATATCAGGATATACCTAACCCTTGGGTCCTTTTCAAGAGCCTTGTACCTTTCGCGATAGGCCCAGATAACTTCTTTAACCTGCTTGTATGGAAGGGTGGCCAAACTCGCCTTATGATCGGGCGTCTCGACGATAACCTCATGCGTGCCAAATCCCTTGATTACGTCATACATACCGTGCCCGAATTTCTCCGGTTCTGCTTCCGGATCAAGTGCAGGGAACTTGTTTGCCACAATCCTGACCCACCAGCCCGGAGAATCTTTCTCCGTGTCTGCGGGCCTGAATGCCAGTATTTCCGGAGGAGTTGTGTGTTCGTTCCCGTAATCAAACGGACAGAAGGAACTGGCAGATGTTTCCCTTGTTCCGACAAAATCATGGGGACGTTTGGCTCTTTCGGTGGCAATTATTACCCACCTTTTCATTATCGGGTCTTTTCTTAACTCAGGCATTGTTTGCTTTCTCCTTTCTTTTCTTCACTGAAAGCTTGTAGAGTTCAATATACTCAGATGCTGACCTGTTCCATGAACAGTCAGTCGTCATAGCGTTTTTCACGATCATTTCCCAGTATTCCTTTCTGCAGTAAGTGCTCATCGCCCTGCTGATTGCCTCCAAGAGTGCCTTCCCGTTATAATCGGTGAACCCGAATCCGTTGCCCTTCTTAGTGTTCTCATTGAACTCGGTGACTGTGTCTTTCAGACCGCCGGTATATCGAACCACCGGCACAGTACCGTAGCGCATCGAAAACATCTGTCCGAGTCCACAGGGCTCGTAGAGCGAAGGCATCAAAAACATGTCCGAACCGCCGTATATCCTTTGTGCTAACCCAGCATCAAAAAGGATATTTGCAGAGACACTGCCAGGAAACCTGAAGGAGGCGTTCTTGAAAAACTCCTCGAAGTGGGAATCTCCCGTCCCCAGTATTATCAGCTGTGCACCAAGCTCAACGATTTTTTCCGTAATGTCAGAGAGAATATCCAAGCCTTTCTGGTGAACAAGCCTGGAAATCAACGCAATAACAGGAGCATCTGAAGGCTCCAGTCCTAACTCCTCCTGCAACTGCTTCTTGCATTGTGCCTTACCTTCCGGCGCATCTGAAGAAAAACTTGCAGGTAGTCGGGGATCCTTTGAAGGATCGTAGATGTCATAGTCAATACCATTTAGCACTCCGTAGAACGAATCACTCCTGAGCTTGAGGACCTCTTGCAGTCCTGCGCCGTATTCTTCTGTCTGTATCTCATCTGCATAGGCCTTGCTCACGGTATTCAGTATGTCAGAATAGATGAGACCCGCCTTCAGAAAATTGAACTTACCGTAGTGCAGAACACCTTCATATGTGAAAAAGCTCTCCGGCAGCCCCGACATATAGAAGTAATCAGGCGAGAAATCCCCTTGGTATCCAAGGTTGTGTATGGTAAAGAGCGTTGCAGGAGAATCGTCATTCACTGCTTTCAGATAAGGTGCTACCAGTGCGGTTTGCCAGTCGTTCATGTGGACAATGTCGTATGAACTCCTCTTTGAAAGCGAGACCACGGCATCACAAAAGGCCATTGCCTGAAGCCCAAGGTTCTTGCCTCCATATACATCAGGCGAATCCATGAGCTCCTCGTTCTTGAGAAAGTAGACTCTCACTTTCGAGTCGGGGAGCTCTCCTTCAAACACATCAAAGGTATACCCCTTTTCGACGAAAGTCGTAGATACCTGGAAGCCGGCCGTTCTTATACCTTCACCTTTGATGCCCGTGTGATAGGGCATAACGAGCTCTATATCCAGGTCGCTCTTGTCGAGAAACTTTGGAAGCGCGCCAGCAACATCAGCAAGACCACCTACTTTTGCGAAAGGGAAGATTTCGTATGCTGCAAAAAGAACCCGCATCCTGCTCACTCCTTATAGATAGGTCTGTCGTGAGAAAAGACCACCACGTCTGCCTTATCATAAAGCTCCAGGAAAAGCGCAGCCGCCTTATCGCTTCTCATTCCCTTTCTCATCTGGTGATAATGATACTGGCGTTCACACAAGTCACCGCAAATGAAGACTCTTCCGAGGTTTTCCGAACTGACAATGAACGACTTGTGTTCGCGAGAATGAAAAGGCGTGTCAAAGATCTCGATGCTCCCCCACAAGAGTTGTTCTTCAAATACTTCAACCCTCTTCCAGCTATTCAAGACTGTCGAATACATCCTACCGATTATCGGTCCAAACTCCTCATAATTCCGCGAGTGGTATTCCCTTCCCAGATGAACCGTGCTGCGTGGGAAGAAGAGACTGTTGAAAGCATGGTCCATGTGAAAGTGAGTCAAGAGGATTTCCGTTATGTCCTCTACACCTATCCCCTTATCTGAAAGCGCAGTTTCGAGTCTTTTCATCGATGAAAAGCCCCCGGGGTCAACCAGGACACTCCTTTTCTCGTCGCTCAGCAGGACACACGTACTCGAAGGGGCATCAATCACTCCCGGCACGAAAACGGAGTTACCATGACAGAGAATGTCGAGAAACAAATCAGACGCCTCCCGAGAAAAACAGACTTATGCCACCAAGTATTATACAGTAGATAGAGACAGCTCGCAGTCCTCCCCTGATCACTATCTTCTTGAGTAGTGAAAGCCCAACGAGACCCGCAAGAAATGCCAGGACCGATCCGACAAGAATGGGCAATACCGGCAGTTGAGCGCGTCCTGCATCAAGAAGTCCTGCAGCAAGAATTATGGGAAGGCTCATCAGGAAAGAAAAACGAACTGCCTCATCCCTTCTCAGACCAATCAGAAGAGCCCCGAAAATCGTCATCCCGCTCCTGGAGATCCCCGGGAAAAGGGCAAGAGCCTGGAAAACGCCGATATACAATGCCGAACTCAGCGTCATGTCCAGGAGCTTTCCCTGCCCTCCAAGCCTGCTGCCTAACCAGAGAACTGATGCCGTGACAAAGAGCAGCGATGCTGCAAGCCTAACACCGCCGAAATCGATGTGCTCCCCAAATGCAAGACCAGCCACCCCAGCAGGCACTGTTGCCAGAGAGAGTAGAATGATAATCTTGTTCGCCTCTTTTCTGTCCCCTCTCCTGTCAAAGAGACCTTTCAGGATCATCGCTAGATCGCGCCTTGTAAAGACGATCACTGCCAGAAGTGTCGCAAGATGGAGTATTGAGAAGAATACTCTGAGCTGCTCGCCTTCCAGTTCTACGCCAAAGAAGGCAGAAAGAATCGTGAGATGGCCTGAGGAGGATACGGGAATGAACTCAGTTAGCCCCTGAACAATTCCCAAAAGGGCTGCTCTTGCAGTATCAAGCACTGAATCCCTCCTCCTCGGTAATCGACTCAAGAATGGCCTCACTGTCTTCAAGGGCCTGGGCTATCTTCTCGATGTCGGTGTCAGAGGTTCTTATTACGACTCTCTTTCTACTATCTTCATACGTGGTTGTGACAATAGACAGAATATTGATTTCACTTTCTGCCAGAGCATCTACAACGGTCTTGAGAGCACCGGGAACATCATCGAGAAGAACCGAAATTCTGCAACCACTTCTGTCCATGGCAGTGAACTCCATCAATGCCTCCAGAATTTCGTAGACGGTGATAACGCCTAACACTCTTGATGTATCGTCAATTACCGGGAGAACGAAATCACGGCTTTCTATCAACAACAATACGGCATCTTCCACATAATCGTCAGAGAAGCAGAAGTAGGTCGTCTCGATGTCTAACGTTTCGAGTTTCTCGCCGAGATTCTCCTCACCGAGCCGTTCAATGGAGATCGCCCCCACAAATTTGTCTTCAGCATCCTTTACGACTATGGTACTCAAACCAAGTACGTCTTTATCCTTGAGAACGTCCTTTACTGAATCGCTGGAACGGAAAACCGGATAAGCTCTGTTGATCCATTTGCTGACAGTCATGGAATCGCTCCTCTTATGGGATATACGTCTGATATGATACAATAATTCGTTCAAGCCGATCAAGCAGCGGAAGGATGTGTTTTTGTGTACAGGGGATATGTTAGACTCCTGGATATCACTTCGAACCTCTTCACGATGTTTCGCTGGAACAACAAGCCGATAATCATGAGAACGAACGAAGCGGAAAACGCATTCATTTCTTCACATTTTGCCCTGTTGATGTCAGAACTTGCAATAGATGCGGGTCTAGACATAGATGAGGAAAAGCTTTACAGGAGAATCGTTCTCAAGGAACTTCCAAAATGTGTTCTTTCCGATATTTCTGTAGATACGAAGAACCTTATCAGGGAACTCGCTCCGGAGAAGTGGGACCAGGTCTATGCAACCGCCGTGGACGAGATTCTTCGGCACGTTTATCCGGACCGTCAAGACGAATTCTCGAGAGCAATGTTCAATTCGCGCGACAACTCAACAGAGGGAAAGATAGTCGCTACCGCAGATCTTATGTCCGCAAGACTTGAAGCAAGCATACATTCAAGGTTTTTCCCGGATCACTTCGCTCAACCCATTGAAAATCTCTCCAGGAGAGCGGAGAGGTTCTCCAATTTCCGGCCTTACCAGTTGTTGGCAAAAGCTCCGTGGCTGAAGAGTTACGAGGATTCGCTGCTTGTGTTGCTGCGATCGGTGAGGTGGAACAGAATGAACCGAAACGTCAAGACGACAGTGGCAGGCCATTCGTTCTATGTTTCCATCGTTGCATATATCTTTGCGTGCATGGAGAACGATAGCGGCGGGCTACTGGACACAGTAGAGATCACGAAAAGAGCCTTGCTGCATGATATATCCGAAAGTCTTACAGGTGATATAATCACACCGACCAAGAAGAAGGTCTCGGGTTTTGATGAAGTCATATTCAAGGTCGAAGAGAAGATGCTTGACACCCAGTTGTTTTCAAGGATGCCTGACAGTATTGTCTCAGTGCTACGGAAGCCTTCGTTGGATCCTTTTTCAGGCACTGAAGGCGAGCTTGTTCGATGTGCAGATATGACGGCAGCCGTGATCGAATGCCTGCTGGAAGGACGAACGGGTAACTCCCAAGTCGAGTTCAGGGATGCTTTCGAATCGCTGATCGGACAGCTCGCGGATGCGCGTTTTGATAGCGTCAGGTATGTAGCTGACCTCTTCAGGTGGGGGCTTAGCTGGGCGGGGCGGTAATCTCCCCGAAAAAGCGCCCCATTCTTTGAATCGCTTCTCTTATATCATCTTCAGACGTTGCATATGAGAGGCGAATATAGCCTTCATAGCTGAATGCGCTCCCCGGGACTACTCCTACTCTGCCTTTTTCCAGCATTGCTATTGCCAGTTCAAGAGAATCAGCGTAGTCGCTTCCCAAAAACCCTTTGACATCGACAAAGAAGTAGAATGCGCCTCTAGGTATCACGAACTGGAGACCCATGTCCTGCAGACCCTCGGATAAGACCTGTTTTCTTTTTCTGAAGGCCTCTACCATTCTGGTATTATCTACAGAAAAAGCCCTCAAAGCCGCATGTTGAGCTATAGTGTTGACGTTTGAGCAGAGATGATCCTGAATCTTTGCGACTTCCTCTGCAATGTGCCTGGGAGCTGCCAGATAACCGATTCTCCATCCAGTCATTGCATGGGACTTGGAAAACCCGTTCACAACAGCACTTCGTCCCTTCATCCCTTCTTCAGACGCTATGCTTTCATGACTGCCTTCGAAGATCAGCTTTTCGTAAACCTCATCAGAGATTACGAGAAGGTCATGATCAGCGGAGAGTCTTGCAAGCTCCTTAAGAAACTGCCGTGAGTAGACTGCACCCGTAGGGTTGTTTGGAGAGTTGATTACAATCGCTGTGGTTCTTGTAGAAATCGCTCTTTCGATAACTGCAGGATCAGGAACAAATCCATCGACTTCTTCAGCAGTGACAAAGACGGGTTTTCCTCCGTTCATCTTTACCTGGGCTTCATAACTCACCCAACAGGGAGTTATCAGTATGACCTCATCACCATCATTGATCGTTGCCTTGAATAGACTGTAGAGGGCTTGCTTGCCACCGTTGGTTACCACGATTTCCCCAGGATCGAAATCAAGGCCGTTGTCTTCACAAAGCTTCCGTGCGATAGCTTCTCTGAGTTCCACAATACCTGTTGAATCGGTGTACTTTGTGTAGCCACGTCTCATCGCATCGTTTGCCGCATCAACAATCTCTTCGGGCGTGTTGAAGTCCGGTTCGCCCGCTGTCAGCTTAATCACGTCAATCCCGGCCCTGATCATCTCAAGAGCCTTTTTGTTGAACTGTAGTGTTTGGGAGGGCTTCACAGCCTGAGTGTGTCTCGAAAGATTCACTTTTTTCTCCGCTACATCTTGTTCAGTGCTTCAAGAAGAACAAGCACTATGTCGTTGAAGCTATCTTTTCTACAAAGTCTTGCACTGGCCTCTTTCTCTCTCTTGCCTCCGCTAACAGAGGAAGTAACAGCAAGAAAAACTTCCGAGAGTCCATACTTCAGACGCTCGAAGAATTCTACCCTGAAGCTGGAAACAGAACCTCTTATGGCAGCCACGGTCGCTTCGACGACCGCCATGTACTTCTCGTCATCCTTCACTTCAACAACCGAACTACCAGTAAGCTTGATCCCCGAGTCTTCAACGATTACCGTAATTGACATCTTCTTTGTATCAGTGCTTGTCTGTACTGATACAAGGCTGAATCTCAATTCGGTGCCGGTGCTTTCCTCTTCCTGAACGTGTGTTTCTGCATCAAGTTCAGTCGCATCTTCACCATCTTCGGAGACAGTGGCCAATTGGGCGACACTCACGATCTTCCGGTCGATCCTTACTCCTGAGGCAGCAAAAATGGCAGTTTCGATGTCTCTGACAATCTGTTTAGCAGGCTTCTCGGAATCGGCGAGAACGTGTATCTCACGTATGTCGTCGTCCTCTGCAAGAACTTTGGCTCCCTTGATGCCAGGCAGTCTGTTAACTATGTTCTCTAGCGTCGTGACGCTTTCCATAACCTAACCCCCTTTGACCGCAATGAGAAAAAGACTATCGTACAAAAATCCTTTGGCCCAATGAAATTGGTACCAAGTCGTGTAAATTCATTTTAGCACAATAGGATGTGTCGTCTCCAAGACCAATGCTGTCTAGATATCGGCCGTGACCGGATTCTTTCTTCAGTAAGCTCCCCGTATCTTCTTTATGTCTATAGTATGTGGCCAGTGCTATTCTTGCCGAATCATCTGTTACATATCCCTTGTCGATCAACCCGTTGGCCAGAGCACCCGCACAGAAAACATCCTCGATGGACGGAACCCCATTGGTACCTGCGCAAACTACAGTCACTTCAGCTTCCGAGTCTACGATCTGCCTGGTTACAGCATCGATATTCAGAAGAGCCGCGAGAAGAATACTGTCGGCTACAGCGAATTTCTCGATGGCCCTGGTTCCATTTGTGGTAGTGATAACCACCCTCTTGCCCTTCACCTTCTCGGAAGTGAATTCCAGGGGAGAATTGCCGAGATCAAAACCCTCAGGTCTTATACTCCCGCGTTCGCCGGTGATGACAAGATCTGGATCATCCTTCTTCATTTCCCTGGCTCTAGTAACAGAACCGACCGCTTCAACAGATGATGCGCCATTTGCCAGTGCTGTGACTATCGAAGATGTGGCCCTGAGCACATCAATGATGATCACTGTCTTCTCACAAGTGCCCTTTTGACCGGGTTCGAGCAACACATTTACATTCATGAATGACCACCGGAACTGTCAAGAAGAGCGGAACTGAGGTTGAGGTGCTGTACTCTCCAGTAGCCTCTCTCGTTGAGCTCAAGGACGGCTATAGAGCAATTGTCCAGCGCAATCTTGAAATAATTGGTCGGTTCTGTCTCGAGCAACTTGCATATCAAGACCTTGATCCACAAAGCGTGAGAGACCAGAACAACACTTCCCTCTTTGTCTTCTCTATCAACTATTTCCTGGAAAGCACTGAATGCCCTTTCCTGCACCATTTTCAATGACTCTGTCCCGCTGATTCGCGCATCGGGTGTTGAAATCCACAGGAGAAACTCTTTGAGACAGTGCTCTTCAATATCTTTGAAGGTCATGCCGTTCCATAGATCGAACCTGCCTTCTCTAAGCTCAGTCCTCAAAACAGGAATCAAATCAAGCTCCCTGCCTATAATTTCTGCAGTCTCACTGGCTCTTTTCAGATCACTGGCGTAAAGACTGACCTTCCCATGGATCAACCTCTGGAGTATGCGGCCTATCTTTCGTGCGTCTCTTCTTCCCTTTTCAAGAAGATCGAGATCTGTCTGTCCCTGCCATCTCTCTTCAGAATTCCACCTTGTTGTTCCGTGCCTCACAAGATACGCTCTCATTTCTTCGATACCTCGATTCTGTCTGGAGGAACGTCGGCGGCCCTTGCTCCCCCGACTGTTATGTAATGATCTCCAATTTTGATCCTGAGAATGTTGCTCGCAGAACATCTCTTCATACAGTCCTCTGAAAGGGGGTGATCGTAGGTCCTGACAACCTCGCATCTTTCGTCAGATTCAATATATTGCCCCGACGAAAGCCTGCCTGATCTGAAGAGAGCCAATCCCTTCTCGGGAGGTTTCTCGAACGCATCTACGATCGTCTTTCCATCAGTAAGGTAGTGCTTTCCAGCACATGCAAACGATGCAAAGGGGGCAATTCCGGTATCGAGACGTGCGATCGCCCGCGTTATTGTTGTATCACAGATATCGCTATCAGGCACCTCCGTGTCAAATTCTGTCAGGTTGAAGCCTATCAGGGCGTTTTCCATGGCAGCCCTTTCCCAGGCCTTCTCGTCGTCCCTCTCTATTGCTTCTTCTTGTTTGTAACCAAAGACTTTCAGAACAGACCTGAGAGAAGGATCAACCCCTGCGAGCGCCTCCTTCATCTGTTTCAGCATCTCCTTCCTGAATCCAAAGCAGTCAAGAAAACCGATTCTTATCAGGTTCTCAAGACTTCTCGGGTTCAAGAGACGCTTGTTCTTCAGCACAAAAGCATGAAACGTTTCTTCCGAAGGTTTGACTGATACCAGCTCGGCAGCTTTTCCAATAGGAAGGATCTCTTCAGGCGAGATTTTCACGTCCCTGCCTTCTTCAGAATCAAAAAGACTGAAACCCAGTCCAAGTTCCCTGGCCTCGGCTGCAGCTCTCTTTCTCAGCGGCATGGACAGTCCTGGCAAGATCTGTCTGAAAAACCTGGCGGGGTATTTCGCCTTGCAATAAGCCATCCAGAAGGTTATTAGTGCATATCCGAAACTGTGCGACTTATTGAAGGTGTACTCGGCAAAGGTCCGAGCAGTTTCGATAACTCCTTTCACTTCTTCGGCGGAAAGATTTGTCTTACTCATATTGATGGATTTCACTGCCTCGTCGAACATCATCCTGTCTTTCTTGGATATCGCTCGCCTGAGCAGTTCAGCTTCATCAGCCATGAGTCCAAGTTTCTCCACAAACATCTTTATGAGCTGTTCCTGATAGACAATAAGACCGAATGTCTCTTCGAGCGACGAAGACGTCCCCTCTGAAGACTCCACTCCTGCTTCTTTTTCTGCCCTTTTCTTTACAAGCTTCTCGGCAATCCCCGACCGCAGGGGACCCGGCCTATTCAAAGCTATTGTGAGTGCGATGTCTCCAAGATTACATGGCCTCATTTTTCTCGCAATCCTGGTAGCATCTGTACTCTCCACCTGGAAAATCGACGTGGTGAAGCCGGAAGAGAGCAATCTCAGCGGCTCTGGTTCATCCGGAATCCTGTTCCATGGCGGTGAATCATCCAGCAGTTCCTTGAGTAACCGCAGGTTTCGCAAACCGAGAAGATCAAGCTTCTGCCACCCCACAAGTTCAAGCGCCCTCATCCCCCAACGAGAAACCAATAGACCATCCTGTGACCTGACAGGGATTACCTCCCTTATGTCTTGCGCAGAAAGGATGACTCCGGCTGCATGTGTTGATATTCCAGAGTAGAGTCCTTCGAAAGCCCTGGCCCATTTCAACAACGATCTCATTTTCGACGTGTCCCGTGGGCCCTTCAAGACCCTTGCAGATTCTCCGTGTGAGATCAGTTCAGAGATCTCTCTTTCAGACAGTCTCATCTTCTTGCCGAGGGCTCGCGCGGCTGATTTGAAAGAAAACCTGGCCTTCGTTTGGACCAGTGCAACATGGTTCTTTCCGAAGCGGTTGGAGAGCTCGCCTATCATCTCTTGCCGGGCATTGTCTTCGATGTCGAGGTCAATGTCGGGAAAATCAGCCCTGTAGGTATTCAAGAACCGCTCGAAGAATAGCTCATGCTTCACTGGATCAACATGGGTTATCCCTAAAGCCCACACCAGTAGAGAACCAACAGCAGATCCTCTACCGGGCCCCATCCAAAATCCCTTATTAACAGCTATGTCGACAACTTCGGCAGTCGTTGCGAAGTAATCACAATAACCCTTCTCACTCACGACTGATAGCTCGCGATCAAGACGCCCGATGTACTCACGGTGCTCCTGAAACCCCCTTTCACGGAGACTTTCCATGGCTCTCTTTCTCAGATCGTCCACTGAGGACCTCACTGGGAAGACCTGAGGCTCAACCAAAGGAGAATCAAGGGGTGAAAAATGTGAGAAGATTTCAGAAAGCTGCGAAGTAATCTTCTTCTTGTATGCCTCTTCTGAAAGGGGAGAATAATCTGCTGTTAGAGGCTCAAGATCTCCGGCGGTGCGATAGGCGTTAAGGAGTGGCTTTTCGCCCTGATTATGGTACCTGATTTCCCATACCAAACCTTTTTCATCAAGGTTTGCGGGTAGGCCTTCCAGCACAAGGAGATCGGCTGAAAGCTCGTCGAGTCTGTTTGAATATCTCACAAGGGCTCGCAGTTCCTCCGCGTTTCGCGCAACAACATATCGATCGTCTTCTCGCACTCCCGGAAACACTGCAAGATCGTACTCCTCAAAGAAGTAGAACCACTCGGGAAATGATGACAAATCCGAGTCTATCAGCACACAACCTTCATAGCCTTCTTTCTTCAGCATTCCAGCCAATTTCTCGGGTCTGACAACAGACTCGAAAACGTCTTCGCCACTTACAACAAAAGCAAGCTGCATACTTCAACTCCTCGCCAGATCACTCAGGTTCAGAAGCACTCTTGCCATGTCGTGGGGAATTCTTGAAACAAACCGCATCTTCTTCTTCGAGACAGGATGGGCAAAAGCTATTGACAAAGCGTGTAGCATTTGCCGCCTGACAGAGAAGACTTCGTCCTGCCTCGCCCTTCCATAAAGCTGATCCCCTAAAAGCGGGAAACCAAGGTATTTGAAGTGAACTCTTATCTGATGTGTCCTGCCTGTTTCAGTGCAGACAAGCATCGCAGAAGCGGCATCACTGTAAGCACAGACTCTGGAAAATATCGTGAGAGCAGGTTTGCCGCTTGGATCGGGCTTCATCTTCAGTCGGCTAACCGGATGCCTCGCCAGAGGCACATCAATTTCACCGTTCGCAGGCGCTTTTCCTCTGACGATAGCGAAGTAGGACTTGCCCACCTCTCTCGACTTGAACTGTCTCGACAAGGATATATGAGCTGTTGTTGTCTTTGCAACTACCATCACTCCTGATGTTTCCTTGTCCAGACGATGGACTATGCCCGGTCTTTCCGTGCCGCCCGCTTCCTGCAGACCATCACAATGAGCCAGAAGGGCGTTTACAAGTGTTCCTGACTGTCTCCGGGGAACGGGATGAACGATCATTCCTGCAGGTTTATCCACTACGATAATGTCGTCATCTTCGTAGAGGATTGAAAGGGGAATTTCCTCGCCTTCAGGCGGTTTTTCTACTCTGGGGGCAGCAGGCAATGTAAAGGAAATCACATCGCCCGTCTTGAGCCTGTGACCAGGTTTTCTCGGTGTTTCATTGACCTGCACCTTTCCTTCGTTTATGATTCTCTTGACCTGCGACCTCGATAACCACGGAGGACTCTTCTCAGTTACGTACTGATCGAGCCGCCAACCTTGCTCACGGTTCGAGACTGTGAGCTTTACGTGCACGTCTTTCCCTCCGATAATAGGTGATCAAGAGAAGAACAGCCCCAATAACAATACAGCTGTCTGCAACGTTGAAAACCGGCCAGAGTGGCATTTCGACGAAATCTACTACGTATCCCAGCCTCAGGCGATCAACAAGGTTACCGAACGCTCCTCCAATGATCATCCCGACAAAGAACTCCTCCGCACCGGTAATCTCATACCTAAATCTGAAAACAGTAAGGAGTACGACTCCGATGATTAGCAACTGGATTCCGCCAATAAGAAAGGGATCGAGACCACTCAGAAGCCCGAAACCGATACCGGTGTTACGAACGTACCTCAAGCCGAGAAAGCTGCCGAGTATGTCGATTCTCTCGAAGAAGACCATCTGTCTCTCTATGACTGCCTTTGAGACCTGGTCAAGAATCAAGGCGATGAGCAAAGAAACAGTCAGCAATCAACACACCTCATAGTATTGTCCATGAAGGTCGCGCCTAGCTGATCTTTTCCATGATAGCTTCGAGTTCTGAGTCGTCCATTTCGAAGTTAGAAAATACTTCCTGCACGTCGTCGCAGTCTTCGATAATACTCAGGAGCTTCAGCATTTTCTCCGCGTCGTTTCCTTCGACACTAACGGAGTTCTTCGGAATATACGTAAGCTCGTTGGTGACGGAAAAGCCGTTGTCCTCAAGAGCGCTCCTTGCACTTGAAACTGATTCTGGTTCGGTAATAATCCGAATGACGTCTTCATCGTTCTTTATGTCTTCTGCACCTGCTTCGATTGCCAACAGCTCGAACTCTTCCACTTCGGAGATCTCGGACGTGGGTACGGATATGACACCCTTTCTCTCAAACATCCAGGCAACACTACCGCTTTCAGCCATGTTTCCACCGTACTTGGACAAGAGATGCCTCAACTCCTGCGCGGTCCGGTTCTTGTTGTCGGTAAGGGCCCTGATAAGCATCGCAACGCCACCCGGAGCGTATCCCTCGTAAATAGCTTCCACAAAAGACTGCCCTTCCAGTTCTCCTGCACCCTTCTTGATGGCTTTTTCCATGGTGTCTTTAGGCATGTTCACTGACTTCGCTCGTTCGATCGCCGCCTTGAGGCTGTTGTTCGTACTGGGATCTGTACCGCCTTCGCGCGCAGCTACCATTAGTTCGCGGATTATCTTTGTAAACATCTTCGAACGTTTGGCATCCTGAGCCGATTTTCTGTGTTTGATATTCGCCCATTTATTGTGACCTGACATCTTGTTTCCCTCCCAATCTATTCAGGATTGTTGAAGTCCTCATATCACCAAGTATCCCGTCCTCTACAAATGGATAAACTCCGCGTGTCGAATGGTTCTGCCCTTTGCTAAGCAGCCTTAATAGCTCTTCGTAGGATACAAGGCTGTCGAAACGCTGCAAGTATTTTACCATATAGTGTTTTTCCAGGACAGTCACAGTAAGGTTCTGGAAAGCTTCAGAGGCGCTGAAAACAAGCTCCCCTCTTTTTGTTTGCTTAATCACCTTCTTCTCTTCCGAGTAGAGGCAAATATCATAGGACTCTTCTGGAAGCACTAGCCGAAATGCATAACCGTCTATTACGTCGCCGATCGAAGTTTTATCTTCTACCTGCCAGACATCTAGAATCCTGAGAGTTGAGACCCCTTCCTTCTTCAGCTTCTCCAGAATCTGGTTTTCCTCTTTTTCAGTATCTATAAGGACATAGACAGCGGCACTTGCTACTGAAGTAGCCAGGGCGGCAGAATAACTGAGCTTCGGATGAGGGTGAAACCCGGCAGAAAACCTCAAAGAAAGACTGGCCCTCCTCAGCATCCTCTCGATTGCCGTAGCAGTCTCCTGATTGGACAGAAATCTCAGAAGACCACCCCTGCAAAATCTCAAAGCGTATCTCACTGTGCCCCCCAAACCAGCGTTCTCCAATGTCCTCCAGGTGCTTTCTGTCACGGCAACGCTGAAAGTTTGCGCTCAAGCAGTTATAATTGTATTCGATCATCGGCAGTTCTACAATGGTGGTGCAAAATGTGGCTGGTTATTTCGGATTCGCACGATTCTGTTGGAAGACTTAAAGAGGCAGTCAGACTGGGGAATGAACGAGGAGCTGAAGCGCTTTTCCATTGTGGTGATATCATATCGCCATTTGCGGCGAAAGAGCTGCTTGCTTTCAACGGAAGACTCTTTGCTACCTTTGGAAACAACGACGGAGAGGTAGCAGGACTCAAGAATGTCCTGGGAGACAGGATATTCAAGGGACCTTCAACCATAGAGATGGGCGGTATTCGTGTTGCACTGATGCATGAACCATTCGCTGTTGGTTCGTCGCCTGATGACTGTGATTTCCTGTTCTATGGCCATACACACCAGTTGGACGTCAGGGTGGGGAAGACCCTAATCATAAACCCCGGGGAGCTTTGTGGTTACCTGTCGGGCAGTGTGACGTGTGTGCTGGTCGGAGAAGAAGATCGGACATACGAAATCTTAGAACTCTGAAGTCCATAGAAATGACTTTGGAAACGGAGGAGATATAGTGGAGAAGCAACTAGTTGAACGTGAGAAAAATGTGGAAGCTTACGACTTCGTCTTCAGTTCTGAAGAAGTTGAAGCTGCCGAAGAGTCTGTGATCGCGCTTGTCAATCTCAAGCAGACCATCCCTGGTTTCAGAAAAGGGAAGGCCCCTAGAAGGATAATTGTCAACTACCTTGGCGATCGCCTCGACGAGCTGGTTCTGGAAAACCTCACTGAAGAACTTGAAGAGGCTCTCAAAGAAGAGGAGATCATCGTGCCGGCAACGATCGTCGATCAAAGAAGAACAGAAGACAAGGCGGTCTTTCGTGTAGATCTTCATCGCGATCCCAAGATCGAGATCAGGGATTATTCCGAAATGGAGCTTTCTGTGCCTGAGCCAACTTCTGTGATCAATAACTATGTAGAGAACAGAATCGAAGAGCTCAGAAACGAGAACGCAATACTTGAACCAAAGGAAGAACCTGTGGAGTACGGAGATCAGCTCAATATTGAGTACTCAATAGCAAAAGACGGGAAGGTAATAGCTGACAAAAAGAAACAGGAAATGACCGTTGAAGAAGAGGATGATCGTCCAATCGTCACGAACACAATCGGGAAGAAGAAAGGTGACGAGATCTCGTTTGAAAGGACTTTCGAAGGATCTGACAACACCTACAGCTATACGGTTGAGATCAAAGATGTACACAAGAAAATCCTTCCTGAAGTAGACGACGAATTCGCAAAGACCGTTTCGGAAAATGCAAAGACTCTCGCGGAACTCGAGCAAGAGCTGGAAAAGGAAGGTTCCGAGGCTTATGAAACCTGGAAGAGAGATTTCCTCAGACAACAGGTCAATCAGAAAATCGTGGAATTCGGAAACCTTGAAATATCTGATAAGACGCTCGAGTACTACGTTCAAAAGGCCATAGAAAACTCAAGGAAAGATAAGAGCTACGAGAACTACCTGAAACAGGCCGGAAGCGAAGAAGAACTGATGTCACAATTTAGCGAAGGTGTCCTGGAAGAGTTGACCAGGAACAGGATTATCGATGAGATAGCCGGGAGTGTAAACATCGAGGTTTCTGAAGAAGAGCTTCAACAGACGGCAGAACGGCTGGCACCGCAGTGGGGAATTTCCTCGGATAGGGCCAGAGAGCTTATCAAGTCCCGGGAAGATGTCAGAAAGGATTTCACCGAGAATATCAGACGCTCAAAGGTCCTCGATCTCATAGCAGAAAAAGCCAAGGTCAAGGAACTCGACCAGCCGGAGTCGGAAGAATCAGCCGATCAGGACACGGATGATGTTGAAAAAACGGATTCAGATAGTGAGAGTTGATTCTTTTCGATTCTAATGCGGGGGGTAGTCTATGACTAAAAAACTGATTATCATAACAGCTCCGGTAGTTCTGGCAGTAGTTTTCCTTTATTTCTTTCTGAAAGAGGTCTTCGCGGGCAACATAATACTTGAGCCTGTTCTGCTAAGGATAGGCATGCTGGAGATTCGCTGGTATGGCCTTTTGATCGCTTCGGGCGTGGTTCTGGCTTATCTGGTAGGCAGAAAACTCGCAATCAGGGAAGGTTTGTCCGAGGACCACCTGATAGAGGCAGTCTTCGTTGGTGTCATATTCGGAATAATCGGAGCGAGATTGTGGTTCGTCGCTTTCTCGTGGGAGTTGTTCAGACATGATCCCTGGGAAATATTCCGTTTCTGGAGAGGTTTTCAAGGTCTAGCCATACATGGAGTCGTCTTCGGAGCAATCCTTGCCATATACCTCTATACGCGCTTCAGGAAGAAGGCGGGGGCCAGCTTCTTACAGGGAACGGATCTGTTCTTCTGTGTGCTGCCCATGGCCCAGGCAATCGGTAGATGGGGCAATTTCCTCAACTACGAAGCCTATGGTGAACCGACGGACCTTCCGTGGAGAATGTTTGTACCCAGGGCTTACCGGATGCCTGGATATGAGCAGTTCGAGTACTTCCACCCCACTTTTCTTTATGAAAGCATGTGGAATATCGGTGTCTTCCTTGTGTTGCTTTCCCTGATCACGAGAAGAAAGAGACACGGGATGGTCACGGGGCTCTACATGGTGCTCTACTCAATCGCCAGGTACTTCATAGAACCGCTGAGACTTGACAGCCTCTATATAGGAGAGATAAGGACGGCCCAGCTGACCTCTATTGTCATGATATTTCTTGGCTTTGCAATCATGATCTATGCTCACTATAAAGGGACAGAAGTGAGAAAAGCCGTCTGAAGGCTCTTGCGCGGTGACTGAGCTTGCTCTTGAACTCCGGACCGAGCTCGGCAAAAGTCTTGTTTGCACCCTCGGGGATGAATATGGGGTCATAACCAAACCCCTGTTCTCCCCGGATTTCATTACTTATGGTGCCTCTTACAATTCCCTCCACAGCCAGGTAGTCTCCTTCACAATCAGTAAACGCTGCAACACAAACGAATCTGGCCGTTCTGTTCGAAACACCGCACATTCTTGATAGAATTCCTCGCATCTTCTCCTCGAAAGAGGTATCACCAAGAAATCTTGCAGAATGCACTCCCGGCTTCCCATCCAGAAATTGCACTTCAAGCCCAGAATCGTCCGCAATCAAGGGCAGCCTGAGATGAAGAAATCCTTCGAGCTTCTTAACAGCGTTTTGAAGGTATGTGTCCCCGTTCTCTTCGACGGCCCCACTTTCTCCAAGAACGGTCAATGGTTCAACCGTGAAACCTGTTGGCAAAATTGAAGAAATCTCTCTCGCTTTGTTTGGGTTTGTCGAAACCAGGTAGATCCTCATCTTCTAAGTTCCTTGATCTTGCTTATCACTTCTTCCGGCGAATCGTCCCTGAAAACAGCTGCTCCCATCACCAGAATATCGGCGCCATCGCTGACTAATACACCTGCATTATCCAAGGTTACTCCACCGTCAACAGCAATACTGAATCCAAGTCCAGTCTGATTCCTGACAACATCAAGCTTCTTGATTTTCTCCGACGCTGAATCTATGAATTCTTGTGCAGTGAATCCAGGATTAACCGTCATCACCAACACACCGTCAACAACAGGCAGAATCTCCTCCAGGGAGGACACGGGGGGGTGGGGATTGATCGAGACAAACGCCCTGGCTCCCTTCTCTTTGATTCTCGTGACAAGCCTGTGCAGATGCGTCACTGCTTCCGCATGTACAGTAACAATTGAAGCGCCCAGCTCCACATATTGCTCGGCATAACGCGAAGCGTCCACAATCATGAGATGCACATCCAGGGGAGGAGTGTCCAGCCGGGCAAGTGTCTCCATGAGGGGCGTTCCAAAAGTGATGTTAGGTACAAAGACACCGTCCATAACATCGATATGTAGAAAATCAGCATTTTTGACCTTTTTCAGCTCACTGGAAATGCACGAAAGATCCGCTGCCAGAATTGACGGTGAAACCATGGCCAAGTTTGCTACCTCCTCTTGCGAAGCGTTCTTCTTTTCCTGAGTTCGTCGAGCATTATTGTGTAGTTTTCATACCTTGTTCGAGGCAATTCGCCTGATTCTACCATTTTCTTTATTACGCAGTCAGGCTCCTCATAATGTATACAATCTCTGAAAGAGCAACCGGTTTCTTCACTTCGCAGGTCTGCGAAGTAATTCTTCAGTTTGGAAGGAGTGATATCTCCAAGATCAAGTGACGCAAAGCCGGGAGTATCAGCGACATATCCCCCAAACGAGAACTCAAGCAGCTCGAGCGAACTGGTCGTGTGCTTCCCGCGGTCCAGTCTTTCGGATATCTCCGCAACACGTAACCCAAGACCGGGGTTGAGTGCATTCAGAATACTACTCTTTCCGACTCCTGACATCCCGGCGACTGCAGATACCCTGCCGTGAAAGACTTGCTTGAGCTCATCGAGGTTCTTTCCCTTTTTGGCCGAAACTTCGAGGACCTGGTATATATCACTGTAGATCTTTCTGAATTCGGCGTTCTGTCTGTTGTCATTGAGCAGGTCAACCTTGTTTATGACTATTACGGTGGGCAACTTCTCCTTCTCGGTTAACACGAGGAATCTGTCCACAACATAATATGACACTGCAGGACGCACAAGCGAAGTCACAAGTATGACTTGATCGATATTCGCGACTCTAGGTCTGGACAACTCGTTTCTTCTGTTCCGAATGGCATTCACAATACCATCGGAAGAACCCATAGGCGTGAACTCGACAACATCTCCAGCTATGGGTCTGATTTTCTGTGTACGGAATTTACCCGGCAGGGAGCACATGTATTTCCTGTCCTCCTCTTCATCAGCGACCAGGCAAAGCCTGCTATCAAATCTCAGCACCCTACCTATTCTTCTTGTCAAACTCGCCCCCTTCAAGGTATCTCAGTCGCAACTGACCACACGCGGCTTCGATGTCTTTGCCCTTTTCGATCCTCACAAACGCCTCTACTCCTCTTTCATGTAGTTCTTCACAGAACTCGACCACCTTCTCGTCGGAGGGACGTCGAATCAGCGATTGTGTAGGGTTCAACGGAATGATGTTGACATATGCCGGAAGCCCGGCAATCAACTCCGAGAGGTCCCTGGCATCTTTCACGGAGTCATTCATCCCGTCCATGAGGACATACTCGAAGGTGAGCCTGTTTCCCGTTCTTTCTACATAGTCCTCAAGAGCAGCAAATAGCTCCTTCAGTCCATATGTCTTGTTAAGAGGCACGAGTTTGCTCCTCATCGTGTCGTTCGGTGAATGAAGCGATATCGAAAGCTTCACAGCAGGTGCTCTTTCTGCAATGGCTCTTATACCGTCGGGAATACCCAGGGTGGATATTGTGAAGCGCCTGACACCCATAGCTCTTCCTTTTGGAGAGTTCAGAATACTGATTGCCTTCAGCACATTCTCCAGGTTCAGAAGAGGCTCACCCATTCCCATAAACACTATGTTAGTTCCAACAGTTGGTTCCATGCTCCTTTCAAGTTCAACAGCCTGAAACACGATCTCTCCGATAGTGAGATCTCTCACGTAACCGGACTGCCCGGTGGCACAGAAGGGGCACTTCATCGGGCAACCTACCTGGGTGGATATACAGAGTGTCGTTCGGTCGGGGTGTCTGATGATTACAGACTCGATCAGGTGACCGTCTTCGAGCATATACAGAGATTTCTCAGTTCCATCTTCGGAGACTTCGCGGGCTAGCTCCTTCATGGGCGACATACTGAAAGAGACTGAAAGCTCTTTTCTGGCTTGTTTAGGAAGATTTGTCATATCGTCAAAGGTTCTGACCTGTTTCTTGTATAGCCAGTCAAAGACCTGGTCGCCACGGTACCGTTCCAAATCCTTATCAACAAGAATTTCCGTAAGCTCCTCGAGAGAGAGCGAATAGATATCCATCATTCCGCCCTCTTGAAACTGAATAGATAAGCCGGCTTTGGAGCTACACCCGGGATGACCCATATACCCTTCTTTCCTCTCACAAACTCGAACCCCTTTTCAGTTAAGAAATGCAGCGCTTCGCCCGTTTCCTCAAACAGCTGAGAAGCAACCGCTTTGATTGTCTCATAATACGTCATCGAATCAGTATAGTAAATACCTTCACGAACACTCTCCGCAGATCGAAGAAAAACCTCTGCAGCTTTCTTGCCGCTTCTTTCGGCAGAGTTTCTGCTTGTCGTGTGAAGAAGCCAGGGTCTGTTCTCCAATCCGCTAAGACAGCCATCGAACTTGACGATCGGTATCTCAAAATGACCTTTCAGCAGAAGAAGCATTTCGTCAACCCTGGCAGATCTGAGATTCCTGCCGGGATCATTCAGCAAGTATACAGCTTCGGAAAGCGAGCTCTTAGCAAACGTCATTCCTCTATGCTTGAAGCCTTCAAGCCGCTCTTCGTCAAAAAGGTACGCGTGCTGGCGCTGAGTCTGATAGTATTCCATCAAGTCTTCCGGGGGGATGAAGCCCTCAATTTCCCTCCAGTGGTCGGACAACCACTCCGGATATGTCGTTCCGATCTGTTCCAGGATTTTGCCAAGCTCTTCCTTCTGACCAGCTATTCTTCTTAACACGGCATTTACCAGGTCTTTCAGACGTCTTTCCTTTATTAGATCAACAGAGGTCTTTACTGCAGCATAATCTGGAACAGAGTCGTAGAAGAACAGTTGCAAGGTCCCCAGACGCAGAACGTTCATAACCGGCGGAGGGAGATTATCGGGTCTTTTCAGAAACACATTCAGGAGTCGATCCAGGATGATGCGCTTCCTGAGCGTATCCATTATTAGACTCCAGCAGAATGGTCTCTCCTCCTCTGCCAGTGTGTATATAGCAACTTCCAGTTTCTTGAAAGGAATATGGTGATTCTGATGAAAGAATGTCAGAATCTCCAGGGCAGTTTCTCTCGAACTCAGACTCAATTCCTGTTACCAAATGCCCCTGCCAACAGTACCATACGCAACAGCTGAAGCAGGGCCATCGCTGTTGATGCCAGGTAAGTCATTGACGCAGCAAACAGAACCTTGTCAACCGCTGCCAACTCGCCAGACGGCATTCCCATGGCAGCCAGTTGTTTTTTCGCCCTTCTGCTTGCGTTGAACTCAACGGGTAATGTTACCAGTGTGAACACTACAACGACAAGGAAAAGCAAAATCCCCACCCGTATCATCGCGGGTGAAAAAAAGAGAAGCCCCATTATGAAAACAATCCAGCTGAATGAAGAACCAAAACCCGCAACGGGCGCAAACATGTTACGTAAGACCAGGGGCATGTACTGTTTCGCATCCTGGATAGCGTGTTCGATTTCGTGGGCAACAACACCCAGCGCAGCAATAGACTTGCTATTGAGGGTTGATTCGGAAAGCCTGACAACTTTTTTCCGGGGATCGTAATGATCTGTCAGCTTCCCCCTTACGGGCTCGATCTGCACGCTTCTGAGACCTGCGTTGTCGAGAAGGAAACGTGCCATCTTCCCCCCGGTCATGCCGAAGGTGGAGTTGACCTTGGAGTACATGGAGAACCTTCTGCTTACCTGAGACTGAGCCCAGATAGCCAGAATAATCGCCGGAATTAGAAGGATGAAAGTTGGATCCAGAAACACAACAACACCCCCTGACCTTCATATTAATAATACTATATTTTTGACTGCCGCGGGCCGGACTGGTTCGCTTAACCACGCAGGCTTATCTGCACATGCATGGCATGTGGTGTAGAATACACATTGAATAACGGAGGTAGTCTAATGGAAGCCATAGTCGCTACAGAGCTCACAAAGAAATACGGGAAACTGGTTGCGGTAGACAATCTCTCACTGTCTGTTGCCGAGGGAGAGGTGGTCGGACTGCTCGGGCCTAATGGTGCAGGCAAGACGACGACAATTCGACTTCTCGCATCCCTAATAAGACCGACATCCGGAAAGGCTCTGGTTTGCGGTCACGACATCTCCAGGAATCCCGAGAGAGTACGTGAGTCGGTGAGCCTTGTTACAGACAAGATCATCCTCTATGAGAGATTGACGGCTCTGGAAAATCTGGTTTTCTTTGCACAGCTTGGCGGACTCTCTTTGAAAGAAGCTATCAGCAAGAGCAATGAGTTACTGGAAGACGTTGAAATGACCCGATGGAAGAACAAACAGGTTCGTTTTCTTTCCTCGGGAATGAAGCAGCGCATCAACGTGATTCGAGGGCTGTTGAACCAACCCAGACTCCTCTTTCTGGACGAACCTACAATTGGCCTCGACCCGAGATCTACCAGCAAGATGCGAGAATTGATCGCACGATTGAAGAACGATGGACAGACGGTAATCCTGACCACTCATCTCACGCACGATGCAGAAACCCTGTGTGACAGAATCGTTCTGATGCATGCAGGCCAGATCGTCGCGTCCGGAACACTCGAGGAACTCAGGATACTCGTGAACCCTTCGAAAGTGACGGGTGCAAAAACGTCGCTTGAAGAGATTTACATGAGCCTCATGCCTGAATGATCCACTTCATTCCACGCGAATTCTCGGTTTAATACGGCCTGGTTACCCGCGGCTTAGTGAGCTGATATAATTGTGTGGCAAAACGACAGAATGCATAAGAGGTGTATCAATGGATAATTATCGAACCTGGAAAAAGGAGCTCTTCGGTAGAGAGCTTATTGTTGAACATGGAAAAATGGCAAAGCAGGCAGGCGGCGCCTTTGTTCTTCGTTACGCAGATTCAATGATCCTGGTTACCGCCGATTGCTCTGACGATCCTCTGGCAAACGCGGGCTTTCTCCCCCTTACGGTGGAATACCTGGAGAAGTTCTACGCAGCAGGAAAGATACCCGGAGGGTTTATCAAGAGAGAAGGAAGACCGAGCGAGAATTCGATCCTGAGTGCGAGAATAGTTGATAGATCTATAAGGCCTCTATTCCCTGATGATTTTACTCATGAAATCCAGGTTATAGTAACAGTGCTCTCTGCAGATCCCGACAATCCGCCTGATACGTGGGCTATCCTGGGCAGTTCGCTTGCACTGAACATCTCGCGTGTTCCATTTAGCGGACGCACTGCAGCGGTAAGAGTCGGGCTGATCGACGACGAGTTTGTCTTTTTTCCCAGTGCTGCTCAACTTGAAAGAAGCAAAATGGATATCATTGTGGCCGGAACCAGAGAGTCGGTATCCATGGTTGAAGGAGAAGCAAAAGAGGTCACTGAAGAAGAGATGGTAAGAGCACTCTCGGAAGCGCATAACGCGATCAAGGAAATCGTGGCTTTCCAGGAGGAGGTCATGAGTTCCTTCGAAATCGAGAAGCTTGAATTCGAGGTGCCACAGGCACCTGAGGGCTTTGTAGAAGGATTCGAGAAGTGTATAGATGACCAGAAGATACTCGATCTCATGGATGTACCTGGAAAACACGCCAAAGACAATGCAATCAAGGAATACAGAAATGCACTAATAGACGCTTACAAGGAGTCGCTTTCCGAAGACATGGAAGAAGAAGCATTTGACGAGCACCTGGGTTTCATCAAGGGGTGCTTCGACGATAGAATTAAGAAGGTCATGCGCAGATCTGTCGCAGAGAAGGACATGAGAATGGACGGACGGTCTCACTCTGAGATCCGGCATGTTTCCTGTGAACTAGATCTACTTCCGAGAGCTCATGGTTCTTCATTGTTTACGAGAGGCGAAACCCAGAGTCTGGGTATCGTAACACTTGGTGCCCCAATGGACGAGCAGATCGTCGACACAATGTTCGAAGAAGGTTCGAAGCGTTTCATGCTCCATTATAATTTCCCGCCTTTCAGCACCGGCGAAACGAAGAGACTGAGGGGACCTGGCCGCCGGGAAATTGGACATGGTCATCTTGCCGAAAGAGGTCTGAAGAGCGTCATTCCGAGAGACGATGATTTTCCGTATACGATTCGCGTCGTATCGGAGATTCTCGAATCAAATGGTTCTTCCTCAATGGCGACTGTCTGCTCTGCTTCGCTTGCTCTTATGGGCGCGGGTGTGCCGATATCCAAACATGTCGCTGGCGTGGCAATGGGCCTGATCCAGGAAGCTGACAAGACAGTCGTTCTCACCGACATTCTCGGAAACGAAGACCACTATGGCGACATGGACTTCAAGGTGGTCGGAACTTCCGCAGGAATCACTGCCTTTCAGATGGACGTCAAGATTTCCGGCGTGACAGAGAGCATCATGCTGAGAGCTTTGACCCAGGCCAAAGAAGCCAGATTGAAGATCCTGGAGATTATGGACGCGGCCTTATCCGAACCGCGAAGCGAGCTATCCGAACATGCTCCGGCCATAGAGACAATTTCGGTCCCTACAGACAAGGTCGGCGAACTGATCGGCCCCGGTGGAAAGACCATCAAGAGACTAAGCAGCGAGTATGACGCGGAGATCTTCATCGACGACGCAAAAGGCATTGTCAAGCTACTATGCAACGACAGAAGCAAGATGAGCAAGCTGACGAGTGTCATTGAAGCGATCATCTCGGATGTGAAACCCGGACAGGTCTTTGAAGGGAAGATCACCAGGACAGAGCCTTACGGGGTCTTCGTCGAGCTCGCACCGGGCAAAACAGGGTTGCTCCATGCCTCGAAACTCGGTGAAAACATCAGGGAATTCCTCAAGACTCACGATGTCGGATCCGCCGTTATGGTTGAAGTAACGGGAACTGACAATATGGGCCGAATCCAGATTAAGAAGCAAGGCGTCGAGATCAAAGAAGAAGACAACAGAAGCGACAGGAGACCGTCGCGTCGCCCACCCAACAGAGGAGACCGTGACCGGGGCAGGGGCAGAGGATGACCGAAAGGACCAAAACCGGAAACACGCTCTACATAGAGCTCGACAACGGATCTGTTATTGCAGGAGAAAGAAAGAGCGATACGAGAACAGTGTCGCTTGCTTTTGCAATCAAAGGAGGTTCAGCCGACGAGACCGATGAAGAAAGCGGAATCTCGCACTTCGTTGAGCATGCACTCTTCAAGGGAACGACGACACGGGGCGCCTTTGACCTGAAAGAACCAATTGAGCGCGTCGGTGGCGGCTTAAACGCCTATACTGGAAGGATCTCCACGGTATTCTACGCGAAAGTCCCCGATACGCATGGAAAGGTAGCGCTTGAAATCCTCGAAGACATGATCAGAAACCCCCAGTTCTCCGATACCGACATTGACCTTGAGAAGAACGTCGTTTTGGAGGAGATAGCGACTTCTGAAGACGATCCCTTTGACAGGATCTATGATATGACCGTCATGGCAATCTGGGATAAGGATTTTGGGCGTCCTATACAGGGTTTTGCTTCATCTGTCGAGGAGTTTACGAAGAGGACCGTACTCGACTACTATCAGAGGGTCTACAATTCCGGCAGGCTCATGTTTGCGATCGCGGGGAACTTCGAAGACGGCTTGCTGGACTGTGTGACAGAGTTCATGGAAAGCTTCCCGCCAGGTGAAAGGACCGACTGCAAGAAGTCTCCAACAATGAACCACAAGCCCGTTTATCTCAAAGAGAAACGCAGCGATCTACAGCAGGTTCATATTCTGCTTTCAAAGCAGTCTCCTGGACGATCTGCAACGAAAGACTACGAGGCGTTCAAGATTGTCAATACTCTTCTGGGTAGCGGCATGAGTTCGATTCTCTTTCACGAGCTCAGGGAGAAACTCGGGCTTGTTTACCAGATAGACTCGGAGTTCGTCTCTTATCACGAAAGCGGCACACTATTCATAAGTGCAGTCACCGGGCCGAAGAACCTCAGGAAGTTTGTCGACCATCTAGAAAAAGAGTTGAAGAAACTTGTCCACAATGGAATAACAGAGTCACAGTTCAACTACGGCAAGGAACGTCTCAGGGGCAAGCTGCTCATGTCCACAGAAGGAACACTCCAGATTCTGAGCAGGGAGATCGACGAGACAATCCTCTGTGGCAGACCAAAGACTATAGAAGAGATTCTCTCCATGCTTGACAAAATCACTGCAGATGATCTGAACAATGTCCTCTCGAAGTACCTGACCGGTCCGTGGAACTGCACGTTGCTCCTGCCTCAGAGTATCGGCGCTCCGGAAGATCTCGCGTTTTCTGTGTAGCTCATTCTTCACCGGTTCGATTCACACACATGTATGCAATGATGCGGTTATCTGTAACTTGACTGGTGGTTGAGTAAGTGATAGTATAAGAGTCGGCGCTCAAAAGAGCGGGCGCAAGTGTGAAGGTGTAAGGAAAGCGGGTCATTGAAAAATGGATAGTGGTTCTT
>PWXG01000140.1 GCA_003561215.1 Thermotogales bacterium | reverse complement strand
GCAACACAATCATCTTCAAATCCCCAGACGAAGTATGCGGTTTCAGCATCACACTTGGGCGTCATATCAAATTCAGGAAGAAGATTCCATGTGTCAGGATCGTTCAGATTCACAGGGTAGTCAAGATCGAGCAGATCTTCCAGGAACAGTATGAGACTTGCTTCAGTAGCAAAGTGTCTGCTGAAAGCCTCTGCGCTGACAAACCCGAAATACCTCAGTCTCGGAGGAAGAAGATCCTTAAAGATGACTATTTCGCCTTCCTTAACAATGTTGCAGTCAGCATAGGTGTACTCAAGGAAGTACTTCGTACAGTCTACGAAGTCAAACTCGGTCCATACAAGTGTAACAGTACCTTCCTTGTAGTAACGCTCTATACCTGTTTCGGGATCCAGTCCAAAGCCCGTGCCTGTTACTTCCACTGTGCGAATAATGCTGTCGCAGTGAATGTGGAAATCCAGGTCTTCAAGACAGTTCTCCCAGATTTTCCAGTTAATAACTGTCTTGGTAGCATCACATTCATCTTCGAACGGATCGTAGTCGTGGACGAATGTCGGCTTCACATTGTCAATTTTGTGGATTCCGAGTGATTTGGTTGCAGTATTTTGGCAGTAGTCAGAAATGCTGAAGATGAGTTCCACATAAACACAGTCTACATCCTCAAATTCCCACAGGAACTCAAAATCAAACCCACACGCTGTCTTCTTCATATCAACAAGCTTGGGTTCTCCAACAGTACCATCAAGATTTTCATCCTCAATTTTTACTTCCCATTCATAGCTATCGACATCGAGATATCTGTGACATACGGGGATAACTATTATTGCACTGTCGTCACCGCACTCAATTTCAATATCGACAGGGAAGATTTCGGGATCGAACCCGTCGTCTTCAACAACATCAAAAGTCTTCATCTTCTGCACGGGTTCAGGGTGTTCTTCGTTCTCTGCCATGACTGTGACTACGTACTCACCTTCTTCACCCGGAGCTGTGAAGGTGGCAACATAGAGTCCGTCGACTAGAGCACCAGGCTTCTCCTCACCTTCAAACAAGAAAGTCACGGTATCTGCATTTTCAACTTCTGCTTTGACATCAAAGTCTTTGTCTTCACAGACAACCTTCGGAGAAATTGTAATTGTCTTGATCACTGGAGCATCAGGCTCAACTACTTCTTCCTTCACAGTGACCTTGACTGTGGCCTCTAGCTCGTCGGGGTTATCTACGCCGTCAGGAAGATCCAGTTCGCCCTTTAGAGTATAAGTTCCTGCAGTTTCTCCGTCGTAGTCTCCTTTTGCCCACAGCACGTCAACGTCCATTTCAGAGTCATCATCGAGTGTGACTTCGACTTCTTCGGGAAGCGGTAGCGCAGCAAACGGTGTCCCAAAATCCACCGTTATATCTGGAATAGCTGCAACTTCGACGACGAACGGTACAGCTTCCTCAACAGTAACGTCGACCTTCGCCTTGAGGTTATCAGGGTTTGCCACTTTCTCAGGAAGACTCAGTGTTCCCTCAAGAGTATAAGTTCCTGCAGTTTCTCCATCATAGTCTCCCTCATCCCAGATAACAGCAAGTGTTCTGGTCTCTTCGTTGTCAAGCGTAACTTCGACTTCATTCGGAAGAGGAATCTCGTCGAACGGCGTCCCAAAGGCAACAGAAATAGGATCGAGGTCTTCAACCGATACTATGTTCTGCATAACTACTTTGGGTGGACAACCGGTAAGCATGACAAGCAAGACCGCAATAACAATAAGTGAGGACAATTTCAAGAGTTTCCTTACCACTTTTTACACCCCCCATTAAGTTTCGGTATAATTCTTGCTATGAAGCTAATAGAACTTACTACACCACATTAGGCTGTGACACACAGGCAATGAAACATCGCTCATCTCTGTTCGTAACAATACATTACTGACTCTGAATAACCAACAGTCCTAAAGATTTTAGCACGTCACCGATGGTAAAGTCAATTATTTAGTCGGTCTCAGTGAGCGATCCCGCCACCGTGACACCATATCAGGCAGGGACGATATGTATTATAGCACTAATTCTGCAGAGAAATGCACCGAAAAGACAGTTGCAGAATTGACAAAGAAGGCTTCCCCGACTCATTGCGGTTGAATCCCATTATTTCTCCTGTCAACAATTCCCCCATACAACGGACCTGCGGTTATTTTCAGAAGCTCGACATGGACAGTTGTCCCGATCAATGATGAATCCCCTTCAAAGAGTACTACCTTATTATCCGATGTTCTTCCGTACAGATAAGCGTTTCTTCTGATTCTGTTCTCTACGATAACAGTGACAATTCTCCCAAAGAGATTCTGATTATCCTGTCTGTTAATGTGCTTCTGCAACTCAAGCAGTTTGTTCAATCTGAGAGTCTTCACTCTGTCCGGGACATCATCTTCCATAGTCCTCTCTGCAAGCGTGCCTTTCCTTGGAGAGTAGACAGCGAGATTAACACGATCAAATCTCACTTTCTCAAGAAGATCTCTTGTCTCGAGGTACTCTCTGTCGCTTTCTCCTGGGAACCCGACAACGATGTCTGTACTGATAGATGTATCGGGAATCTTGTCTCTTATCCTATCAACCAGGCTTAGAAAATCTGCTTTTGTATAACCCCTGTTCATAACTCTCAGGATCCTGTCACTTCCTGACTGAATCGGAAGGTGAATTGAACGGGCGATTCGTTCGTCAGATGCAATGACGTCGATCAGTTCATTGCTGAAGTCTCTGGGATAAGAGGTCAAGAACCAGATACGTT
>PWXG01000077.1 GCA_003561215.1 Thermotogales bacterium | reverse complement strand
CATCACTATCTGAGGAAAAGTCATCTCGGACTACAGATCCGAAAAAGGCAAGCTTGTGTACTTTATGCCGCCTGCAGAAGGATGCGATTTCACCTTGCGGAACTTCAATGTTCTTTATCATCTCCCTACCTCCAACTTCTCAATAGGACAGACAATCATTCGAGACTAAACATGGCTTATATGTGAATCTCTCCCAAAACAATCTTAGCATGCAGCGGATAAACCACGTAATCTTCAACAAACACATTTTGTCTTATGGAAATATGCGTCACGATCACAAGAACACTATCAGAGCTCTCATAGTCGCCTGGCTGAATCGGACAGTCTACAAGAAGAAGCAGCACCCCTTGGGGACACTCTTTTCGCCTTAAGGGATTCAAGCCTAGAAAAGAGCTGTCTGTCCCTCTAATTGTTCCGAGAACGAAACTGCTCCCACTCTCTAAAATGCTACAATCTCTTTGGGGTTGCATACGCATCTTACTGAGTGTAGAAGATGCTTCTTGGGGGGTGGAGCATGTGTTCTTCATTATCTTTCCTGTAGTCATAATAACCGTACTCGTTGTACTCAAGTACCTCGAGTTCAGAAGATCTGAATACAAAGCTGCAAGTGGAAACAGCTTCATAAGAACGGTGTTCAATCTCGGAAACCATGGCGAATTTCTTACTTTCGCCATTCTGGAACAACTGCGGTGTCATCATAGACTTATGGTGAACCTTTACATCCCGAAGAAAGATGGCACAACCACAGAAATCGATCTCATAATGATCACTCAATCAGGGATATACGTTTTTGAATCAAAGAATCTGAGTGGTTGGATTTATGGCCACGAAAGAAACAAGCAATGGACTCAAGTCTCAAGAACGGGCAGAAGAACAGGTTCTTCAACCCTGTATGGCAGAACAAGGGGCACATCAGTGCTCTGAAGCAGTTCCTGGGTATGCAGAAACCGAATCTCTACAAGTCATATATCGTATTCAGTGAAAGGTGCAGGTTGAAGGACATCACTGTGACGTCCCCGGATGTTGTGGTACTCAAGAGGAACGAGCTGTTGTCAGCGGTGAAGACTGAAATGGGAATCTCTTCTGAGCTTCTCTCTGTCGAAGAAGTGGACGAGATCTACGTAGGGTTGCTCGACTGCGCTCACGTTGGGAGAGCAGTTAAACAGATGCACATTGATAGCATAAGAGCGAGAATGTGAAAGAGTTCAGAAATGGGGACTCTTTTCCCGTGCTTGCATTCTGTTCCCATGTCCGCACTTCCTCGCCCAATTTCTTTCACCAAACTTGCTCTTCCACTCTGAATGATCCTGGGTTACTGATCTCTGATGGTCTTATTGAAAGAGGAACCCGTCGGATTTCATCCGAAGGGCACAGCAGTGCTGATGCATCTACGTCACTATTGATAAGACTTTTGGATCTTGGTTTTTTCGGACGTCGCACGCCGGGGTTCTCGAACGTCGTCTCCTGCACCCTCTCACAATACCCGATCTAAAAAGATCGCCAGAGAAGCTGGACCGTAAAACCATCGGTGAAGCTGATCACGGGAGTCCATTGTGAGAAGCGAATCGACGAGAATCACGTCGAGAAGCTGAACCCCAGGAACCGGGCAGAAGCGGTATGACCAATAAACCGATACCATGAAGCGGAATCGCAATGTCTGTGATGAAGCGGAACATCGAAAGCCATGGTGCGAAGTGGAGGACCAGAAAATGGTCCGAGGGTCTAGAAACCATATCCAATGTGCAGGATCCCTGTGCCCTTTTTGATGGATGCTGTCAAATCAAGGGCACAACGTTGTTGTTGCCCTACCCTACTGGAGCCTGCAGCTTACTTTGGGATAGATTTTCCGCACGCCGTAAGTCGTATTTTGGCTTTTTGTGCTTCGTGTGATGGTCTTCACACCCCACTTCTTGCCTATCCTGGCAACCCGCTTCGCACGATAGTTTTTCGAGCCTCGCTTCACTGCTGATCTGCAGTCTCACTTCAGGCGTGACCTTCGCCGCTTCTCACCATTCACTGCTCACTGCTCTTCAACCCGCTCCATCACAACCGGGTTTTCCAACTACTCTTTAACACACGCAGCACGGCTTCAAGTATCTTGTTCATATCTCATTGTCTTTATGCAAGATAATTTCGTCGGATTTCATCCGAAGGGCACAGCATTGCTGATGCCCCTCGTCACTACTGATAAGACTTTTGGATCTTGGTTTTGTCGAACGTCGGCTCTTGTTCTCCACTCTACTTGCTCCTCAACCCTGCTCTATAAAGATCTTCCGGACGTCGAAAGTCGAACGCCGGAGTTTTCGTGTTTTGTTTTTCTCGCCATACCCGCTCCACTACACCCGGGCTTATCCACCCGATCCACTTCACCCGCTCTTGACTTCAACTTCAACTGCTCTCGAAAACCTTCAACTGCCCCATAAACCTGCTCCAAGGTTTTCAATCTTTTGAATCCCTTCTTCTATCTCTACTGTCTTTCGTATCATCTTCTCGCGTGGCTGCGCAAACACACACATCATGGAGGTGGAGAAATGGGACTTGGTGACACCGTAATGAACTTCCAGACAGACAAGCGTCTCCAGATCGTCTGGAACACCGGGATCTTTGAAGATGGAGAACCCGTTGTATACAGACAGTCTATCGTTGTTGACCCCACCATGACCGAGCAGCAGGCATATGATGCAGCCTACACACTCGAATCTCTCACAGAGTATTCCATCGAGGAAATCAGGCTCATCTCAACAGACCATCTCGGTCCGATAACCT